>JBIQMK010000047.1:0-16799 GCA_044463365.1 Rhodanobacter sp.
TGCTGCCCTTGGCGATGACGTCGCAGATGGCGTCCAGCTTCGCCGGCTGGCCTTCGATCCTGCGCAGCGCCGCAAGCGCCGCCACATACTTGGTCTCGTACTGGTAGCCCGGCGCGGCCATGTCGTTCAGCGCCGCCGACCTTTCCACCGTGGTGGTGGCGGCGTTGACGATGAATTTCGGCATGCTGGATCTGCAGCAACGGTTGCAAGAGGTAGGCCCGTTGAGCGACGAGCAGCGCCGCGACGTGTCGGGCCATTGCGAACGCGGCGTGGCCTGGCTGCAGCAGCGTGGCGTCGACAACGAACACTGGCTGGAGATCGTGCGCGACCATCATGAACGTCCGGATGGCAGCGGCTACCCTGCAAGGAAAGCCGGTGACGCCATCCATCCAACGACACAGCTGGTGTCGCTGGCCGACATCTACTGTGCGCGGGTTTCCAGCCGTGCCTGCCGCAGCGCCATGCTGCCCAACGTGGCCTTGCGGCGGCTCTTCCTCAACGAGGGCGCAGCGGTAAACGAGCATCACGCCGCGTCGTTCATCAAGGCCCTGGGCATCTACCCGCCCGGTACCGGCGTGCGTCTGCACAACGGCAGCATTGCGGTCGTCACGCGGCGGGGCGCCACCGACCGCAATCCGCGGGTTTCCTCGATCACCACCCACGACGGTTTGCGCATCGACGTGCCGATTCGCCGTCACGGCGACCCCACGGCTCACGCCGTGACCGAGGTGGTGGATCTGGACGAGCTGGAGATGACCGTGAGCATGGAAGCCCTCTGGGGGGCGGACGCCACGGCCTGAACCTGCCCGGCAACGACGCCTAGTACGGCGTCCCGTCCTTGTGCGTATAGCCGGCGTCGCCCGCGGGCGCATGCAGGTCCACATCGGGGTAGGTGCAGGCGTCGTCCGCGTGGCGCGAGCCGATTTCCAGATAGACCGCGTTGACGTTGCCGCGATTCACCAGTTGGTGGCCGTCCGCCACGTTCTTCGGGAACGCGGCGCAGTCGTGCGCATGCAGGATTTCCTCGCCCGCGTCGGTGATCAGCACCACGTCGCCGGACAACACGTACACGAATTCGTCCTCGTGGCTGTGCCAATGCCGCTGGCTGGACCAGGCGCCCGGCGGCAGCGTGGTGAGGTTGACGCCGAAATCCTGCAGTCGACCGGCGTCGCCCAACGCCAGCTTGACGCGTTCTCCGGCCTGTTCGGCGAAGGGGGCGGGATAGTTCGAACCGGTACGTTCCGGCACACTGGCAATATCTATTTTCGGCATCATCTACTCCGGTAAGGTTGGGCTTGTCCGATCACTAACATGATCCACGCTACAGTGCCGTCATGATGCGGGAGGTTCGTGATGACGCGTTGGCTTTTCCTGCTGGCGATCTTGCTTGCGCTCGTTGCGACGGCGGCCGCCGTTCCGGCGCCAGCCGTCCAGACGCCGCCGATGGTAGCCCGGGTGTCGCTGGTCGGGCCGATTGGCCCCGCTGCCGCGGAATATTTCGATGATGCCTCGGAACGCGCCGTCGCCGACGGTGCCGTAGCCATCGTGTTGCGGCTGGATACGCCGGGCGGCCTTTCCGAATCCATGCGCCAGATCATCGCCCGCATGCTGGCGAGCAAGGTGCCGGTACTTGCTTATGTGGCGCCGGGCGGGGCACGCGCCGCCTCGGCCGGAACCTACATCCTCTATGCGGCCCAGATCGCGGCGATGGCGCCGGCAACCCATGTCGGCGCCGCCACGCCGGTGAAGCTGGGCGGCGGTTCGCCGATGCCGCTGCAGAAGCCGGATGTCGGGCCGGCAGCGGCCTCCAGTACGGGCAAGGCCGCAGCGACTGAAGATGCCGAGTCGAACAAGGTCCTCAACGATTCGATCGCCTATATCCGCTCGCTGGCCCAACTGCGTGGGCGCGACGCGGCGTGGGCCGAGCAGGCGGTGCGTGGCGCCGCCACGCTGACCGCCAGCGAGGCGGCGCGGAGGCACGTCATCGATTTCGTGGCGGACGACACCGCCGACCTGCTGGCCAAGGCCAGCGGACGTCGCGTGCAGGTGGACGGCCAAAGCGTCACCTTCCAGCTGGCCGATGCCACCGTGCGCGATTACGCACCGGGTTCACGCAGCCGCTTTCTGGGGATCATCACCAACCCCACCATCGCCTACCTGTTGCTGCTGGCCGGCATTTTCGGGCTGGGGCTGGAAGCGCTGCACCCCGGTGCCATGCTGCCGGGCATCGTGGGCGGCATCGCGCTCCTGGTCGGGCTGTATGCATTGCAGTTGCTGCCGGTCAATTACGCCGGCCTGGCGCTGATGGCGCTGGGCATCGGCCTGCTGGTGGCCGAAGCGGTGACGCCCACCGTCGGTGTGTTTGGCGTGGGCGGACTGGTTTCTTTCGTGTTGGGGTCGATCATGCTGATGAATACCGGCGTGCCGGGTTATGCGGTGAACCTGGGTGTCATTGGCGGTATCGCGGTGTGCGCCGCGGGCCTGCTGGTGCTGATCGTGTGGCTGGTGTTCCGCTCGCGCCGCTCCGTCCAGGTGACCGGCGACGACGCCATGCGCAGCGATATCGCCGAACTGCTCGAACCGGTGGGGGAAAACAACGAAACATGGGTCCTAGTGCGCGGCGAGCGCTGGCGCGCTCGCTGCGCAACTGCCTTGCCCGGCGGCGCGCGGGTGCGCGTGGTGGGGCGGGAGGGTTTGCTGTTGCGGGTCGAGCCGCTCTGACGCGCTCGGAACGCGGTGCCGCGGGGCACTCCGCGGCACCGTTCCAGAAACTGTTCATGGGAGAGAGTCATGTTCGGATTTGTCGGTGTCCTGGTCATCATCGCGATATTGCTGCTGTTCTCCGCGGTGAAGATCCTGCCGGAGTACCAGCGCGGCGTGATCCTGACGCTGGGCCGCTACACAGGCACGCGCGGGCCAGGCCTGGTGCTGCTGCTGCCGGTGGTGCAACAGATGATCCGGGTCGATCTGCGCATCACCGTGATGGACGTGCCGCCGCAGGACGTGATCTCGCGCGACAACGTGTCGGTGCGCGTCAACGCCGTGGTGTATTTCCGCGTGGTCGAGCCGGACAAGTCCGTGCTGCAGGTCGAGAACTTCCTGCAGGCCACCAGCCAGCTGGCGCAGACGCGGTTGCGCTCGGTGCTGGGTCAGCACGAGCTGGACGAGATCCTGTCGCAGCGCGATTCGATCAACCAGACCTTGCAGGCCATCCTCGATGAATCCACCGACCCGTGGGGCATCAAGGTCGCCAACGTCGAGATCAAGGACGTGGACCTGAACGAAACCATGGTGCGTGCCATCGCCCGCCAGGCCGAGGCCGAGCGCGAGCGCCGCGCCAAGGTGATCCACGCCGAGGGCGAGATGCAGGCGGCCGAGAAGCTGCGCGACGCGGCGGCGATGCTGTCGCAGCAGCCGCAGGCATTGCAGCTGCGCTACCTGCAGACGATGGCCGACATGTCGCACACCGGCAAGTCGTCAACCATCGTGTTCCCGCTGCCGCTGGACCTGATCCGGCCGCTGATGGAGGCGTTCCCCGGCGCCATGCGCGCCAAGGATGACGACAAGCCGATCACCTGGTAACCGAGAAGGGCGCCGGCTGGGAGCGTGGGCGGTGGAAACCAAGGGAGCGAGGCGAAGCGCTTTTGAGTCGGGTTTTTCGATCGTTTGAGGAAGATAGCCGTAGCTATCTGACGAAAAGGAGCGGAAAACCCGGCCAAAAGCGCAAAGCCGCAGCCCCTTGCGTTTCTGCCGTCCACACTCCTGGGCCGGCGCCCTTCGTGGCTATCGATCACGCGGCGCATCAGGCGCACAATCGGCGCTCCCCCTTCACGATGCAGGAGTACGTCATGCGTTTGACTGTTCTCGCGGCGTTGCTTGTTCTGGCCTTGCCCTCGGTAACCCTGGCCGAGGCGTCGGCCCCCACCGTTTCCGATGCCGTCGCCAAGGCCGTTGCCGATCCCGCGCGGCAAGCCGACAAGTCCGATGATGCCCGGCGCAAGCTGGCGCAGGTCATGGCATTCACCGAGGTGAAGCCGGGCCAGAAAGTCCTTGAGCTGATTCCCGGCAGCGGCTATTTCACCCGCGTATTCAGCGGCGTCGTGGGTACGCAGGGGCACGTGTACGCGGTGGTTCCGGATGAGTACGCCAAGGTCGACGATGAAGGTGTCGCGACGATCAAGGCATTGGCGGCGAATCCGCATTACGCGAATGTGAGCGTGCTGACCCAGCCGGCGGCGATGCTGCGCGCGCCGGAATCCGTCGACCTGGTGTTCACCTCGCAGAACTATCACGATTATCCCGACCCGTTCATGGGCAAGGTCGATCCGGTAACGCTGGATCGGCAGGCGTTTGCGGCGTTGAAGCCCGGTGGCGTGTTCGTGGTGATCGACCACGTGGCACCGGCAGGCTCGGGCATGCGCGATACCAACACGCTGCACCGCATCGATCCGGCGATCGTGAAGACGCAGGTGGAATCGGTCGGCTTCGTGTTCGATGGCGAGAGCGATGCGCTGCGCAATCCGGCCGATCCGCACGACATCAAGGTGTTCGACAAGTCGATACGCGGCCACACCGACCAGTTCATGTACCGGTTCCGCAAACCTGCGAAGTGATGGCTCGCCGCGTCGTGGTGGCGCGCTCCAGGGAGGATCTGAACAAGCTCTTGCTCGTCATTCCAGCGAAAGCTGGAGGAGCTTTACAACAGCCGAAGGCTGGTCATCCAGTGCCTTCAAGGTGTTACCGAGGCGCTAGATTCCAGCTTTCGCTGGAATGACGGTTTGTTCAGACAGTCCTTAGCCGCCGATGACGCCCAGCTTGCGGCCCACGCGGGTGAACGCGGCAATGGCCCGGTCGAGCTGTTCGCGTGTATGCGCCGCGCTCATCTGCGTGCGGATGCGTGCCTGGCCCTTGGCCACCACGGGGAAGAAGAAGCCAGTGACGTAGATGCCTTCGTCCAGCAGCGCGTTGGCCATCGCCTGCGCCTTGGGCGCGTCGTAGACCATCACCGGCACGATCGGGTGCACGCCCGGCTTGATGTCGAAACCGGCGGCGGTCATCTGTTCGCGGAAATGGCGGGTGTTCTCCTGCAGCTTCGTGCGCAGTTCGGCGGCGCTGTCCAGCATGTCGAACACCTTGATGCCGGCGGCGACCACGTGCGGCGGCAGCGAATTGGAAAAGAGATACGGCCGCGAACGCTGCCGCAGCAACTCGATTATTTCCTTTCGGCCGGTGGTGAAACCGCCCACCGCGCCGCCGAGCGCCTTGCCCAGGGTGCCGGTGAAGATGTCGATCCTGTCCATTACCCCGTGCACTTCCGCCGCGCCGCGGCCGGTGTCGCCGAGGAAGCCGGTGCAATGGCATTCGTCGATGTGCACCATGGCGTCGTACTTCGCCGCCAGCGCGGTGATCTCGTCCAGCGGCGCGATCACGCCATCCATCGAGAACGTGCCGTCGGTGGTGATCAGCTTGGTCCGCGCGCCAGCCGCGTCGGCCGCCTGGAGCTGGGCTTCCAGATCGGCCATGTCGCTGTTGGCGTAACGGTAGCGCTGCGCCTTGCACAGGCGGATGCCGTCGATGATCGAGGCGTGGTTCAACGCATCGGAAATGACCGCATCCTGCTCGCCCAGCAGCGGCTCGAACAGGCCGCCGTTGGCGTCGAAGCAGGCGGCATAGAGGATCGCGTCCTCGGTGCCGAAGAACGCGGCGATCCTCGCCTCCAGTTGCTTGTGCAGGTCCTGCGTGCCGCAGATGAAGCGCACGCTGGCCATACCGAAACCGTGCGTGTCCAGCGCGTCCTTGGCTGCCTGGATCACCTCGGCGTTGTCGGCCAGGCCGAGGTAATTGTTGGCGCAGAAGTTCAGCACCTTGCGACCGTCTTCCAGTTCGATCTCGGCGGACTGCGGCGAGGTGATGATGCGCTCGGCCTTGAACAGGCCCTGTTCGCGGATCGCATCGAGTTCGGCGACGTAACGGTCTTTGGCGGCGTGGGTCATGTTTCTTCCGATAGAGCAGAGGGAGCGGCGCGGGTTCGCGCTGGGCGGTCGATACAAACCGGGATCAATGCCAGCTGCAGACGATCTTGCCGCACTGGCCCGCGTCCATCAGGTCGAAGCCGCGCTGGAAATCGTCGATGGCGATCTGGTGGGTCAGCACCTTCTGCAGCGGAAAGCCGGTCAGCACCATCTGCGTCATCTTGTACCAGGTCTCATACATCCTGCGGCCGTAGATGCCCTGCAGGGTGAGGCCCTTGAAGATCACCCTGTCCCAGTCGATGCCGGCGCCGCGCGGCATGATGCCGAGCATGGCGATCTTGCCGCCGTGGTACATGCAATCGAGCATGTCGTTGAACGCGCGCGGGTTGCCGCTCATTTCCAGGCCCACATCGAAGCCCTCGATGTGCAGGTCTTTCGCCACGTCGCCGAGCGATTGCTTGGAAACGTTCACCACCCGCGTGGCGCCCATGTCGGCGGCGAGTTTCAGGCGGTAGTCGTTGACGTCGGTGACCACGACGTTGCGCGCGCCCACGTGCTTGCAGATGCCGGCGGCGATGATGCCGATGGGGCCGGCACCGGTGATCAGCACGTCTTCGCCGATCAGGTCGAACTCCAGCGCGCAATGCGCGGCGTTGCCGTACGGGTCGAAGAACGCAGCCAGCTCCGACGGGATCTGGTCGGCAATGGGCCACAGGTTGGAGGCGGGCATGCTCATGTATTCGGCGAACGCGCCATTGCGGTTCACGCCGATGCCGACGGTATGCGGGCACAGATGCTGGCGGCCGGCGCGGCAGTTGCGGCAATGGCCGCAGACGATGTGGCCTTCGGCCGAGACCCGGTCGCCGATCTTGTAGCCGGTGACGCCAGGGCCGATCTCCACGATGCGCCCCACGAATTCGTGGCCGATGGTGAGGCCGGGCGTGATCGTGCGCTGGCTCCACTCGTCCCACTTGTAAATGTGCAGGTCGGTACCGCAGATCGCGGTTTTCTCGATCTTGATCAGCACCTCGTTCGGGCCGATCTCCGGCACCGGAACCTCTTCCATCCAGATGCCCTGTTCGGGCTTGCGCTTGACCAGCGCCTTCATCGTTTCGGGCATCACGGTTCCATGATCGGCGCGCGCTCTCGCGCATGCTTCGATTATAGAACCGGGCCGAAAGCGGCCCCCTGCCGAAAGTCACGCGACATGGGTGACGGTGTGACGCGTTCAGTCTTTGCCGTCGCGCCACAGCGCCTGCCAGCCTGCATGCCCGAGCCGTTCCAGGGTGGCCATGTTGTTGCGGTAGATCGCATCGGTATCGCTCATCGATGCCATCGCCCGCTCCACGCTCGCCTCACGCAGCAGGTGCAGCGTGGGCCAGGGCGAGCGGTTGCTGAAATTGGTGATGTCGTCAGTGCCGCTGTCGGCGAATTGGTAATCCGGATGGAAGCTGGCCACCTGCCAGATGCCTTCCAGCCCCAGCGTCTGCACCGCCGCATCGGCCACGTCGAGAAAATCGTTGTAATCCAGAAAGTCGTTGAGCACGAAAGGGTGGATCAGCAACCCGGTTTCGCACTCCTCGGGCGTCAGCGCGTTCAGCGATTGCAGTTCGCCACAGAGGTCGTCGAGCAGCGCGTCGGTGTCGCGCGCATGGCTGACGCGCATGCGCAGCTTCCCCTGCACGAGCGGTGCGCGGGCGAACGGGCAGAGGTTCAGGCCGATGACGGCGCGCTCCACCCAGCGCGTGGTGTCGGCGATATAAGGCGCGTCCTCGGGCAGGGCGTCGGCGTTGAGGCTGGGTGTATCGGGCATGGGCGTTTCCGCGGATGTCGGTGTGACGGACTATAGCCGCATGGACGTTACGGCTCGTGGCGTGACGACGCCTTGCAAGGCATCGTCGTCGACCGGATATAGGATGGTGTCCCCTGCCGATCGACCTCCGCATGCTCAAGCTGCGTTTCGACAATGCGTTTGTCCGCGACCTGCCTGCCGACCCCGAGCGGGGCGCACGCTTGCGCCAGGTGGAAGGCGCGCTGTATTCGCTGGTTGAGCCCACGCCGGTGGCCGCGCCCCGGTTGGTGGCGTATTCGGCGGAGACCGCGGCGCTGCTGGGCATCCGCCGGACCGACATCGCCACGCTCGCGTTCGCCCGGGTATTCGGCGGCAACGCGCTGTTGCCGGGCATGCAGCCGTTCGCGGCCAACTACGGCGGCCACCAGTTCGGCAACTGGGCCGGCCAATTGGGCGATGGGCGCGCGATCTCGCTGGGCGAGGTGATCAATGCGGCCGGCGAGCGCTGGGAAATGCAGTTGAAGGGCGCCGGCCCCACGCCCTATTCGCGCAGCGCCGACGGGCGTGCCGTGCTGCGTTCGTCGGTGCGCGAATTCCTGTGCAGCGAGGCGATGCACCACATGGGCGTGCCCACCACGCGCGCGTTGTGCCTGATCGCCACCGGCGAGGAGGTGTGGCGCGACATGTTCTACGACGGCCATGCCGCGCCGGAACCGGGCGCCATCGTGTGCCGCGTGGCGCCCTCGTTCATCCGCTTCGGCAACTTCGAATTGCCGGCATCACGCGGCGATACCGCACTGCTGCGGCAACTGGTCGATTTCACCATCCGCCGCGATTTTCCCGAGCTTGGCGGGGAGGGCGAGGCGCTGTACGGCGAATGGTTCGGGCAAGTGTGCGAGCGTACCGCGCGCATGGTGGCGCAGTGGATGCGCGTGGGTTTCGTGCACGGCGTGATGAACACCGACAACATGTCCATCATGGGTCTCACCATCGATTACGGCCCGTATGGCTGGATCGACAACTTCGACCCGGACTGGACGCCCAACACCACCGATGCACACCGCCGCTGCTACCGTTTTGGCCAGCAGCCCGACGTGGCGTGGTGGAATTTGAGCCGGCTGGCCGGCGCGCTGGCGCCGCTGTTCGACGGTGTCGATGCATTGCAGGCAGGGCTGGATCGCTACGCGGCTGCGTATGCCGCCGCCGATCGCGCCAACATTGCCGCCAAGCTGGGTCTGGCCGAATGCCGCGACGACGACGTGGTGTTGATGCAGTCGCTGCACACGCTGTTGAAACAGGCGGACGTGGACATGACGCTGTGGTTTCGCGGATTGAGCGACATCGATCCTGATGCGCCCACGCTGGCGCCTGTGGACGACGCGTTCTACGACGCGGCGAAGCGGCGCGAGGCGGAACCCGCGCTGCACGAATGGCTGAAGCGCTATGCCGCCCGCCTGGCCGCCGATCCGCAAACCGTCGCACAGCGCCGCGAAAACATGCGTTCGGTCAACCCGCGTTACGTGCTGCGCAATTATCTCGTCCAGAACGCGATCGATCAGGCCCAGGCCGGCGATGCCGGTGGCATCCACGAGTTGCTCGACGTGATGCGGCACCCCTATGAAGATCAACCCGGGCGTGAGGCGTTCGCGCAGAAGCGTCCGGACTGGGCACGGCACAAGGCGGGGTGCTCGATGCTGTCCTGCAGCTCCTGACGCGGGTGGCGCGCTGCCGCCCGCGTCAGTCCGGCCGGCTTATTCCACCGTCACCGATTTGGCCAGGTTGCGCGGCTGGTCCACGTCGGTGCCGCGCAGTACGGCCACGTGGTAGGCCAGCAACTGCAGCGGCACGGTGAACACGATCGGCGCGATGAAGCTGCCGCCGGACGCCACCCGCAACGTGGTGCCATGCTCGGTCATGTCGTCCATGCCGGCTGCGCCGTCCGCGAACACGATCAGCCGGCCGCCTCGGGCGCGCACTTCCTGCAGGTTGGATTTCAGCTTGTCCAGCAGCGGGCCGTTCGGCGCCACGGCCACCACGGGCATCTTCTCGTCGACCAGTGCCAGCGGGCCGTGCTTGAGCTCGCCGGCCGGGTACGCTTCGGCGTGGATGTAGGAAATTTCCTTGAGCTTCAGCGAGCCTTCCAGCGCCACCGGGTAATGCGCGCCGCGGCCCAGGAACAGGGCGTGCTGGCGGTGGATGAACTCGGCCGCCAGTTCCACGATGGCCGGCTCCAGTTGCAAGGCATTCTCGATCGCGCGCGGCAGGTGCTGCAGCTCGGCGCACAGTTCGGCGTGGCGCGCCGGGTCCATGCCGTGGCGTTGCGCCAGTTCCAGCGCGAACAGCGCCAGCGCGGCGAGCTGGGTGGTGAAGGCCTTGGTCGAGGCCACGCCGATTTCGGGGCCGGCGCGGGTCATCAGTTTCAGATCCGCTTCGCGCACCAGCGACGACTCGGGCACGTTGCAGATCACCAGCGTGCCGAGGTAGCCACGGCGACCCGATTCGCGCAGCGCGGCCAGCGTGTCGGCGGTTTCGCCCGATTGCGAAATGGCCACCAGCAAGGTGTCCGGCGGCACCACCGCGTCGCGGTAGCGGTACTCGCTGGCTACCTCGACGCTGACCGGCAGGTGGGCGAATTCCTCGATCCAGTATTTGGCGACCAGGCCGGCGTGGTAGCTGGTGCCGCAGGCGATGATGTGCACGCCGCGCGTACGGCGCAGCAGCTCGTCGCTCTCGATGCCGAAGATGTTGGGCAACACGCCGTGCGGGCCCAGCCGCGCCTCCAGCGTATCGGCCACGGCACGCGGCTGCTCGAAGATTTCCTTCTGCATGTAGTGGCGGTATTCGCCGCGCTCGACGGCGTCGGCGGACAGCTCGCTCTCGTGCATGGCACGTTCGACCGGCGCGCCGTCGAGGCCGCAGATCTGCACGCTGTCGCGGGTGATCTCGACCACGTCGCCTTCGTCGAGATAGATGATCTTGTTGGTCACCTGGATCAACGCCTGCGCGTCGGAGCCCAGGAAGTTCTCGCCGATGCCCAGGCCCACCAGCAGCGGTGCACCGCGGCGGGCGCCGACCACGCGGTCGGGCTCGTCGTGGCTGACGACGGCAATGGCGTAGGCGCCTTCCAGTTCGCGCACGGTGGCCAGCACGGCGTCGCGCAGCTTCAGGCCTTTGTTCAATTGGCGGTCGATCAGGGCGGCCATCACCTCGGTATCGGTTTCCGAGGTGAACACATGTCCCGCCTGCTGCAGTTCGGCGCGCAGGCTGGCGTAGTTCTCGATGATGCCGTTGTGCACGATCGCCACGCGGCCGGCGATATGCGGGTGGGCGTTGGCCTGGCTGGGCACGCCATGGGTGGCCCAGCGCGTGTGCGCGATGCCGGTGCCGCCGGGCAGGGGATCGGCCAGGTAGAGCGCTTCCATTTCGCGCACCTTGCCCTTGGCGCGCACGCGCTGGATACCTTCGCCGCCCAGCACGGCCAGGCCGGACGAGTCATAACCGCGATATTCCAGCGCCTTCAGGCCAACGATCAACAGTGGCGCCACATCGCGCTGGGCAACGGCAGCAACAATTCCACACATCGGGGAAATCCTTTGGATTGGTAGGCGACGGACCGTGACGAACCGCCGGTGAAGCTTTAGTCGAGCTCGGGTTTCAGTTGACCTTGCGACGCAGGTAATTCAGCAGGTCGATGCGCGTGATCAGGCCGAGGAAATCGTCGCCGTCGACCACGATGGCCACGTGCCCGCGCTCGAATACCGGCAGCAAGGCCGTTATCGGCTCGCGCACGTCCAGCATCTGCAGGTCGCTGATCATCGCCACGGATACGGCATCGCGGAACCGCGTCTCGTCGGTGTGCACGTGCATCAGCACGTCCGACTCGTCGACGATGCCCACCAGCTTGTCGCCATCCATCACCGGCAGCTGCGACACATCGTAGAGTTTCATGCGGGTATAGGCGGTGACCAGCAGTTCGTTGGGGCCGACCACGACCGTGTCGCGCTCGGCGTATGGACGCAGCAGCAGGTCGCGCAGATCGCCGTGCTGCTCGCGCTCCAGGAAGCCGTTGTCGAGCATCCAGTAGTCGTTGTACATCTTGGACAGGTACTTGTTGCCGGTGTCGCAAACCAGGGTCACCACGCGCTTCGGCTCGGTCTGCTCGCGGCAGTATTTCAGCGCGGCGGCAACCAGCGTGCCGGTGGATGAACCGCCCAGCACGCCTTCCTTCGCCAGCAGCTCGCGCGCGGTGAGGAAACTCTCCCTGTCGGAAATCGCGTAGGCCTTGCGCACGCGCGAGAAATCGCTGATCAGCGGCAGGAAATCCTCGCCGATGCCCTCGACCATCCAGCTGGCGGATTTGGTCGAAAGCGTGCCTTCGTTGATGTACTGGCAGAGGATCGAACCGACCGGGTCGGCCAGGATGATGTCGGTGGCCGGCGAATGCTCGGCGAAATATTGCGACAGGCCGGTCAGTGTGCCGGAAGAGCCGCAGCCAACCACGATGGCGTCCACCTTGCCATCCATCTGGGCGAGGATTTCCGGGCCGGTGGACTGGATGTGCGCGGCGGGATTGTCCGGGTTGCCGAACTGGTTGATGAAGTAGGCGCCGGGGGTTTCGCTGGCGATCCGCTCGGCCATGTCCTGGTAATACTCGGGATGGCCCTTGGCCACGTCCGAGCGCGTCAGCACCACCTCGGCGCCCATCGCCTTGAGGTTGAAGATCTTCTCGCGGCTCATCTTGTCGGGCACCACCAGCACCAGCCGGTAGCCCTTCTGTTGTGCCACCAGCGCAAGGCCGAGGCCGGTGTTGCCGGCCGTGCCTTCCACCAGGGTGTCGCCGGGCTTGATCCGGCCCGCGCGTTCGGCGCCTTCGATCATCGACAGGCCGATGCGGTCCTTCACCGAGCCGCCGGGGTTCGCGTTCTCCAGCTTCAGGAACAGCTCGCAGACGCCCGTATCGAGGTGCTGCGTGCGCACCATCGGGGTGTTTCCGATCAGTTCCAGGACGCTTTGGTGAATCGTCATGGTTGCTCCGTGGGAAAGGGCATGGCGGCACGTTGCGCCGCGCGGCAGGTGTCGATGATAACCGAGCGGGTGGGGGATTCCGGTGCACGCGTGGCGCCAGAACGGCGGCGGCCCCGGCATCCGTCGTTCGGAGGAGGCCGGGGCCGCGTGTCATGTCAAACCGGGCAGGTTAATGCGTGAGGGATCTGCGACTTTCCCACATCCGTTCGAGCCGTGCCTTGGCCTGCAGCTTTTCCTTCTTCATGCTGCTGAGGGTGAGGTTATCGATGGGAAGTACGCCGATGTCGGCATCGTGCACTTTGCTGTCGAGTTGCTTGTGCCGTTGATAGAGCCGGCGGAATTCGGCATCCGCCTTCATCAAGGCCTCGACATCGTCACGCTGCTGGTTTTCAAACATGATCCGACCTCCTCGCGAGTGGACTGGCGGGCGTCCGGGTACGGTCGCCCGCCGACGTATGAATGCATGCACGCACCAACGACCCGCGCCGGGAATCCGGAATCGCGGGTGGGGATGTGAACGCTGATGGGCATGAATTCAGGTCAGTGACCCATGGGTCAGGGTGCCCATGGGACTTTGACCCTACACCGGCCAGATAGGGTTCGCAAGCTGGCTTTATGGGTTGTTTGAACGCGGTCAAGTTAGAAGAAAAAACCTGTCGAAACAGGCTTTTGCGTTCAGGTTGGCGGTGGCGGCCGAAGTGGGTGACGGGGCCTGGTGTGGCGCGGTTTTCGGGCCGTCGGGTGCCCGCATTTTTTGGGCCGCTTCGCAAGCGCCGGCCCCTCTCCTCTGTCCTCTTCCCAAGGGAGAGAGGAACTCACGGTCGCTTCGGGCTTGCGCTGCGTTGGCGTCACGGACCTACGTCGACGACACCGTATGGCTCCCTCTCCCTGTGGGGAGAGGGTGGGGGCGGAGCGGTGCTTGCGGGAAACCGGCGTCGCGGTTACGGCTTCTTCGGTTTCGTTGCCGGGGTGGCTGCGGGCGCTTCCTCGCCGCTTTGCATCTGCGAGCGCATCGCCTTGGCCACCTTGGTCGCCAACTCGGCCTCGCGCCGGGCGGCCCTGGCGACCCGGCTCTGGGCGGCGGCGAGCCGCTTGGCTTTTTCAGCCTCGCTTCGGGCCTGCTCGGCGGCCTGCGAATACGCCTGGCCCTGTTGCTGCAGTCGGGCAGCCTCTTCCTGCGCCATCTGGTATTGCATGCGTTGGCGCTCCAGCTCGCGGCGTGCCCGGTCGGCTTCGCGGCGGCTGTTGTCGAGCAGGATCTGGTCGTGCTCCCGATCCAGCTGGATCAGCTTGAGCTGGGCGTCCTGCAACTGCGCCGCGGCCTTGGCCAGATCCACCCGGCGTTCGGCCACGTAAAGCTCGTGCGCGCGGTCGCGCGAACGTGCCTGCGCCAGCCGGTTGATCGCGTCGTGGGCGCGTGCCTGTTCCGCTAGGGCGTAGTTGCCCAGGGTGGGATCGTTGGCCAGTTGGTCGAGGCTGCTGTTGAGGCGGTTGACGTCGATGTCGTCGTTCGCGGCATGCGCGGCTTGCGTGGCGGCTAGCGCCAGCAGCATGCCTGCGAAAAGAGTGGGGAAACGTTTCATGGCTGGCTCCCCTGTGAAGAGGGGGCGGGAGTCGGGCTTGGTTGGGTCGGGGTGCTCGGCACGGTCTGGAAACCTTCGCCCGACGGTGGCTCCGTGAGTACGGAGGCGGGCGGTGCGGGCATGTCATCGACCGGCGGGGCAGAGTCTTCGACGGGCGCGTAGTCGTTCGCGGCCGGGGCGGGAGACGAGGTGTCCTGCTCGCCCTGCCGGCGCAATTGGGCGTTCTCCTGCACCTTGGCCTGGATCTGCGCGCGGGCGGCGCCCAGCCGTGCCTTGGCCCGGGCCAGTTCGGCATCGGCTCTCGATTCATCGGCCAGGTTGGCGGCGTCGGCGTATTTGCGCTGCGCCATCGCGGCCTGTGCCTGCTGGAACTTGTCTTGCGCGAATCCCAGGTCCACTGGCGCGTAATCGGCCGCATCGGCATCGCGCGCGGCCTGCAATTGGTTCTGCGCCAGATTCATCGCATTGTCCGGTGGCGGCACGCTGGCGCAACCGCCGACGATCAGCGCCACGCCCAGGGCGGTCGCCATCGCAAAAAGTCGGCGGGAAGCCCGCGCCGGCTGGAAAAAGATGTGCACCATCACATTCCTGATCGAGTATTGAAGCGTATTGTGTGCAGGCATAATCCTTCATTGCAACGCACACCGTCACTGGGGTCATACGTGGACATCGGTTACTTCCTGAAGCTCATGGTAGACAAGGGCGCGTCCGACATGTTCCTGTCGACCGGCGCGCCGGTGAACATCAAGGTCGAAGGCAAGCTTTATCCCCTGGGCAACACCGGCTTGCCCAACGGCATGGTCAAGAAGATCGCCTATTCGCTGATGGACGAAGGGCAGGTTCCGCAGTTCGAGCGCGACCTGGAACTGAACATGGCACTGGCGGTGAAGGACGCCGGCCGTTTCCGCATCAACGTGTTCAAGCAGCGTGGCGAAGTGGGCATGGTGATCCGCGCGATCAAGAGCGAGATCCCCAGCATCGACCAGCTGCAGTTGCCGTCGATCTTCCGCGACCTGATCATGGAGCCGCGTGGCCTGATCCTGGTGGTGGGCGCCACCGGCTCGGGCAAGTCGACCACGCTGGCGGCGATGCTGGATCACCGCAATACCCATTCGTCGGGCCACATCCTCACCATCGAGGATCCGATCGAATACCTGCACCGGCACAAGAAATCCATCGTCAACCAGCGCGAGGTGGGGCTGGATACGCACAGCTACCACGAGGCGCTGAAGAACGCGATGCGCGAGGCGCCGGATGTGATCATGATCGGCGAGATCCGCGACACCATCACCATGGAGGCGGCCATCGCCTTCTCCGAAACCGGCCACCTCTGCCTGGCCACGCTGCATTCCAACAACGCCGACCAGACGCTGGAGCGCATCCTCAACTTCTTCCCCGAGTCGGCGCACAAGAACGTGCTGATGAACCTGGCCCTGAACCTGCGCGCGGTGATCAGCCAGCGTCTGGTGATGGGCAAGGACGGCCGGCGCATTCCCGCCGCCGAAGTGCTGCTGAACACGCCGCTGATCCGCGACATGATCCGCCGCGGCCAGATCCACGAGGTGAAGGAAGCCATGGACCGCAGCCTGCAGGCGGGCATGCAGACCTTCGACCAGTCGCTTTACCGGCTGTACAAGGAGGGCCGTGTCGACCTGGACGAGGCGCTGGCCAAGGCCGATTCGCGCGACGGCCTGGCGCTGAAAATCCGCCTGGCCGAGGGTGGCAGCAACGAGGAACTGGCCGGCAACGATCCCTACGGCATGGGTTTCTGAGCCGAACGGCCGTTATTCACAGCCGCTTGTCCCAAACGCAGGCCGAAGCCCGCAGGTGAAGGGGACTTACCTGATACCGTCATCCCCGCGAAAGCGGGGATCCAGTGTCCTTCGTCCTGCCTACAAGCGGTGGAGTCACGGGTCCCCGTTTTTTTCGCCGGAATGGCGACTCCTGACAGTTGGCCTCATGCAATCGCAATGTGCTCCGGTCCCATTCATTCGGACTTTGCGGGCGACTCCTCCCAGCCTTCCACGCGGTCGCGGTACAACGCCGCGCGCACCAGCAGCATCAGCGTGATCGGCGTGGTCAGGGTGAGGAACACCCCGATCAGGATCTCGTAGAAGATCGGTCGCCCGTGCACCAGCGAAAAGCAGGCGATCGAGCCGGCCAGCATGAAGAACGCGCCGAAGGTGGTGCCCAGCGTGGGTGCATGCACGCGCTTGTAGAAATCCTTCAGGCGCAGCAGGCCCAGCGATCCGACGAAGGCAAAGCCCGAGCCCAGCAATACCAGCACCCCCACCAGCACGGCGGCCCATGGCGGCAACGCGTCGAGATGGTTCATTCGATCACCTCGCCACGCAGCAGGAATTTGGAGAAGGCCAGCGTGCCGGCAAAACCTAGCAGGGCGATGATCAGGCCGGCCTCCACATACAA
>JBIQMK010000048.1:0-16184 GCA_044463365.1 Rhodanobacter sp.
AGTTCGAGGCCCAATGTGCCTGACCTACGGTGTCCACTTTTTCGTAGGAACTCTCAGCTGCTTCGCGGCGCGGCCTGGTTCAGGCGTTAGGCCACCGAATGCAACTGCTCACATTGCAGCCGAAAAAGGCTGACATCTCGTTCAAGGCGGACGGTGGCGCCGCCTCTCAACTCCAGTGCCGTGTCCCATGAGCGTAGTCATTGTTCCCATCGACGAATCCCACGCGGAGAGCTTTCGCGCCTGCCTCGACACGGTGGCCCGCGAGAGGAAATACCTTGCGCAGCTCGAGGCGCTGCCGCTTGAGCGCATCCGTGGCTTTGTGCGTGAGAGCGTTGCCGCGGGGGCGGCCCAGTTCGTGGCGGTCGAAGGTTCGCTCGTGGTCGGCTGGTGCGACATATTTCCCGCCTGGGCTCACGCCGTGCAGCACTGTGGCTACGTGGGCATGGGACTTTTGCCCACGCATCGCGGCCGTGGGCTGGGCCGGCAGCTGCTTTCCGCGTGTCTCGACAGGGCAAGGTCCAACGGCATCACGCGTGTGGAGCTTGAGGTTCGCGCGGACAACGAGCGCGCCATCAAGCTCTATGAGCGCATGGGTTTCTCACAGGAAGCGCTCAAGCGCCACGGCATGCGTTTCGAGGGCGAGTACCACGACTCCATACAGATGAGCCTCATCCTTGACGATGGCCCATAGCCACGCCCAGTGAACTCGCGACCGGGTTTATGGATGGTGGATCTGGCGGGGCGCTCTGCCCGTCCGGGCTTCGGCCCCGAGCTGGGGCCAACGGGCAATCTTCGTCTGCGCTGTGTGTCGAAGCTTCGGGGGCGTCAGCCCGTTCGCCATTCTTGCGCTCGTGCCTGGGGCGCTCCAACATGTCGTTGAAGGCGGACGGCGCCGCAGCCGCTTGAAACCCGTCGCCGCTGCCGCACTGGAGTTCATGATGGCCGTACACGCCAATCTCCTCACCCTGGCGTCCTCCCTCACCGACGCATGGCGTTCCAGGGTGGTCGGCCAGGCGGCGGGGGCCAACCTCAAGGTCGTTCGGATGGACGGTCGGGCCTACCCCGACGAATCGCATGCGTTTGACGAAGCCTTGCTGGTCCTGGAGGGACAGATGAACCTGCAGATCGGAACGGCGGTGACGCGCGTGGGCGCCGGCGAGGTTTATATCGTTCCCGCTGGCGTGCCGCACGCCGTAGCGGAGGGTAGTCACGGCACGCTCGTCATCATCGACAGCGACGCCTGATCATCCGCCGACAGTGGTGCTGCGCGACCATGAAGGCCGTGATCAGGGCTTCCTGCTGATAGCCGGGCACGCGGCCGTTTTTGCGGCGGATACGCGCGACGTCGTGTTCATGGCGCTGCCGTCTCCGGCCGCCTCACCGATCGCCACCTTTCTTCAAGAATTCAGACATGTGGAGTTCAAGGCCCACATGACCGGCGCCGATGCAGGCCGGCGGATCGCCTTCGCGGTCGCACCTGACCTATCCTTCCTTGCCTCGCTTGACGCTACCGGCATGGGCTCGTGGTCTGTGGGTACCGTCGCCGGCGGCACCTGCCGGTTGCTGGACGGCAGTTGATCGACCGCACGTCGTGCGGGAACGCTCCGGCTTCGCCACCACTCAACCGCAGCATCAGGTCGCATGTCGCACACCCGGGAACGTCGAAGCACCGATTCGGATCTCACGCTTGGCGGGCGCGCGGCAGCTGCTGCCGCGTCGTTCTTTTTCTCCGTGCCTCTGATGAGCCTGGTCTGGCTGCTCATCAATAACCAGATCGCTCCGATCTCGGACCGTGCACTGCCGCTCTCGATGCTGGTCGCCGCCATCGTCGGGTTCGCCATCCTGTCTTTCGCTTTCCCTCGCCTTGCCCCGAATGTCTTTGGCTGGCTGTGCGACGTGCTGATGCGCCTGGCCCGTTGGCTGTGGTAGCGCATCGCGGAAGGAGGCTCCGTTTCTGCCGCCAGAAGGCCACATCACGGCCGTTCTCGTTGTTACTCTGTGGCCTTTGGCGTTGGGCGGGCTCGGCTGGTATTCGCGGGTGCACGCCTGACGGCTCATCCTGGCGCTAGGCTGCCGCGCCACCATTCCAGCATGGAACGACATGAAGGATTTCGTATGACCCGCGACCTGTTCGTGGCCCATTCGGACGAGGAGATTCTGTCGTGCTTTCCGGCCTTCAGCGCTCTGCGGCCACAGCTTCGGGAACAAGAGTTTCTGTCCCAGGTCCGTCGCCAGCAGGCGCAGTCCTACCAGATCGTGGCGTTGAAGCATGACGGCGTGGTTCAGAGCGCCGCCGGTTTCCGTTTCGCGGAGTTCCTGGCCTGGGGCAAAGTCCTCTACGTGGACGACCTGACGACTCTGCCTGGCGCGACGTCGCAGGGGTTTGCCGGCACGCTCATGGACTGGCTGGTGGCTCGCGCCAAGGCCGAGGGATGTCAGGGGCTGCATCTGGACACGGGGTATGCCCGGCATGCGGCGCACAGGCTGTATCTTCGCAAGGGCCTGCAGTTCAACTGCCATCACCTGGCGCTCGATCTGGGCAAGGTCTGACCACCCCACGTCCCTTCGCGCACGGCGTGATTTGCACCATCACCCTCAAGCATTTCGTCCCTATGGAAGAATTTCGGATCACCACAGACACGGCCGCGCTGGATCTTCGGCTCATCCACCGCTTTCTCTCGGAGCAGACGTACTGGGCCAAGGCCATCCCCTTCGCGGTGGTCGAGCGGGCGGTGGCGAACTCGCTGTGCTTTGGCGGCTTTCTCGGCAAGGAGCAGGTCGCCTTTGGGCGCGTCATTTCCGACTGCGCCACGTTCGCCAACCTGGTGGACGTTTTCGTTCTGCCGGAGCATCGCGGCAAGGGCTACAGCAAGGCGCTCGTGGGCGCGGTCCTTGCGCATCCGCAGCTTCAGGGGCTGCGCCGGTTCACGCTCGCCACCGGGGACGCGCATGGGCTGTATGCCCGGTTCGGCTTTGCGGCACCTGCGCATCCGCAGACGCTGATGGAGCGCTATGTTCCGGATATCTACGTCGCCGCGCCCCGGTGAATCATGCACGCACTGGCATCGCCATGACCTGCGAAGACATGTCGAGCACGAGGGCGATCTCGAGCCGACGCACAATCCCAAGATGGCCAGGGAGGCACCGCGAATGAAAGCCCAGCCCGCGCACTCTGCGGCACTGCCGATTCTTCACTTTGAGCAGCCATCGCACTGGGCGAGCTGGCTGGATGAAAATCACGCGTCATCGCCCGGCGCATGGCTGCAGTTCGCGAAGAAAGGCGCGGACGCGCCATCCGTGTCGTACGACGAGGCCATCGCCGTTGCGCTTTGCCTTTTTTTGGCTGGATCGACGGGCAGAAGAAGGCGCACAGCGACCGGTTCTGGCTGCAGAAATTCACCCGCCGCTCGGCCAGGAGCGTCTGGTCGAAGATCAACCGCGACAAGGCGCTTGCCCTGGTGAAGGCCGGGAAGATGAAACCGGCCGGGCTCGAGGAGATCGAGCGGGCGAAACGCGACGGGCGCTGGGATGCCGCCTATGACTCTTCCAGCAAAGCCACGGTGCCCACCGATTTCCAGTCTGCGCTGGACGGCAATGCGCGGGCCAAGGCGTTCTTTGGCACGCTCGACAGCCGGAATCGGTATGCGGTTCTGTTCCGGATTCAAACCGCCAGGAAAGCCGAAACGCGCGCCCAACGCATTTCGCAGTTCGTGCTGATGCTGGAGCGGCACGAGAAGATCCACCCATGAGCCGCCCCCGGGCGGTTTCCGCCCGCCGATTCGCCGTCCCGGAAAACGCGGGGCTGGACATCGCGGCCTTACGGCCATCGGTGCTGTCTTGGCTGATGAGGCCGCGACGCCGCAAAAGTATGATGCTGCCAGGCTTTTGCATCGGCGCGCGGCTTGCACCTGATAGCGGCACGGCTGCTGCGGGCGGGTGGCTTGTTTTCAAACCAGGCGGCTCCGCCACCGCTCAACTCAACGTTGGACCGCATCATGGATCTTCGTAGTTCAGGCATCGACACGGCGGAGCACTATACGTGGGGCGGCGTCTGCGACGGTTGGCACCTGCTCAAGGATCCGACGCTCAGCGTGATCCAGGAGCGTGTGCCGCCGGGTGCCGGCGAGGCGGCGCATTTCCACGTGCGCGCGCGCCAGTTCTTCTACGTGCTTTCCGGCACGGCGACGATGGAGTTCGAGCATGAGGCGGTGACGTTCGCCGCCGGCCAGGGGCTGCATGTGCCGCCGGGCACGCGGCACCGTTTCGTCAACCGCTCGGATGCCGACGTGGTGTTTCTGGTCATCTCGTCGCCAACGACGGCCGGGGACCGTACCAACGTGGCCGGACAGGGCTGACATGCGTTTCTGCCTGGCCGCTTTCCGGCCAGGCTTCATCAAGCGAGGCGGCAATGATTCTTGAAATAGCGCAATTGCAGGTGGTTGCAGGCAAGGCGGCGGAGTTCGAGGCGGCTTTTCGCACGGCACAAGCCATCATCAGCGCCGCGCCCGGCTACGTTTCGCACGAGTTGAACCGGTGCGTGGAACAACCGGGTGCCTATGTGCTTCTGGTCCGCTGGAAGTCGTTGCACGATCACGAGGAGGGTTTCCGCAAATCCGCCCCATACCAGGAGTGGAAGCGCCTGCTGCACCATTTTTACGGATCGCCCCCGACCGTGCTGCACTATGAAGCGGTTCACGCGACCGGTAGCTGAGGAGAAGGTCATGCGATTGATCGGCATGCTCGATTCGCCTTACGTGAGGCGCGTCGCCATTTCGCTGGAATGCCTGGGCATACCGTTCGGGCACGACCCGATCTCGGTATTCAGCACGTACGAAAAGTTCGAGGCCATCAACCCTGTCGTGAAGGCGCCGACGCTGGTGTGCGACGACGGCGAGGTCCTGATGGATTCCTCGCTGATCCTGCAGTTCGTCGAGGCGACCCGAGCGGGCGGCGATTCGCTCTGGACCTCAAGCGACGCCGCGCGCATGCAACACGAGATGCGGGCCGTGAGCCTGGCGTTGGCCGCCTGCGAGAAGAGCGTGCAGATCGTGTACGAGCGCCAGTTGCGACCGCCGTCCGCCCAGTACGAGCCGTGGGTGGAGCGCGTGCGAGGGCAATTGCTGGAAGCCTACGCCGGCCTGGAACGCGAGGTGCAGACGCACCACGCCGTTTTTGCGCAGCCGCGCAACCAGGCCAGCATCACCGCCGCCGTCGCTTGGCGGTTCACGCAATCCATGCTGGCGCCCATTGTGCTGGCGGAGAAACACCCTGGCCTGGTGGAGCTCTCCGCCCGCATGGAGCGCACGCCCGCGTTCCTGAAATACCCACCGGTGGACGCGGGCGGCTGAGCGGCTGACGCGTCGATGCGACAAACCCGGGCTGGGGCCACATTGGCCGGCATCCGAATGCACGAGGAAATCATGAGCACGGTATTCGTCAACGTCGGACTCAGCCTCGATGGCTACATGGCGCCGGAAGGGATGACCATGGGCCAGCCCGAGTACAAGCACTGGGGTGCCAAATGGGGCGCGATGATGGCCTGGATCCTCAACCAGCAGTACTTCCGCGAGAACCTGCTCAAGCTCGACGGCGGCGAAACCGGCCCGGTCAACGATCTGGTTCGCCACACGGCCGAACGCAGCGGCGCCAATATCATGGGCAAGCGGATGTTCGACCAGGGCGAGATCGCCTGGCCGGAGGAGGCGCCGTTCCATACGCCGGTCTACGTGCTGACCCACGAGAAGCGCGAGCCCTGGGTGCGTCCCGGTGGGACGACTTTCCACTTCATCAATGACGGGCCGGAACGTGCGCTGGCGCTGGCCCGGGAATCCGCCGGCAACCGCGACATCCGCATTTCGGGCGGGGCGGACGTGATCCAGCAGTACCTGAACCTGGGTGTGGTCGACGAACTGGAAATCGCCCTGGCACCCGTGCTGTTCGGCAGCGGGCGACGCCTGTTCGAGAACCTGCGCGAGGCCGGCGCGCCCTTTCGCATCGACCGCGTCCTCGATGGCCCGGACGCCACGCACCTGCGCTACGTGCGCGGGTGAGGTCCACAACGATGCACTCATGAAAGCGCAGGCCGGTTCGTTGCTCCTCCCTCTATCGTCCGACGCCACGGTAAACGCATGCCGTCCGAGATACTGATCAGGCCCTGCCTGCCCGGCGACGAGCATGCGCTTGCGCTGGTTGGACAGGCCACGTTCCTCGAAACCTTTGCGGGCCTGCTGGCCGGCCCGGACATCATCGCCCATTGCGCCAACGCCCATGCGGTGGCGTTGTACCGGGACTGGCTGGCCGATCCCGATTACCAGCTGTGGCTGGTCGAGACGAAGCAGGGACGCGCGCCGGTCGGTTTCATGGTGGTGGGGCCGGCCCGGTTGCCGTTGCCCGATCTCTCCCCACGCGATCGGGAGATCAAGCGCATCTACGTGCTGGGCAAATTCCAGGGCAGCGGCACGGGAAAAAGGCTGGTGGCCGAAGCCCTTGCACATGCCCGCGCCAGCAACGCCGCGCGCCTGTTGCTTGGCGTCTATGCGGGCAATGCGGCCGCGATCGGGTTTTATGAGCGGGTCGGTTTCGGCAAACTGGGCAGCCGCCAGTTCGATGTCGGCGGGCAGAGCTACGACGACAACATCATGGGCATGCCGGTGTAACGCGCGGGAAAGCCTGCGCCGCGCGACTCCGGCACCGGGCACGGAGACACGATGAGTCAGAGTCCCGAACTATTGCGGCGATTGCTGCGCGCGAAAGACCGGATGGACGGCGCGCCCCATGAGGCGTGGCCCATCCAGCGGCTGGCGCAGGTGAGCGCGGTCTCCGAGGCGCACTTTGCGCGCCAGTTCGCAACGGCCTTCGGCGTGCCGCCGCACCGCTATCTGCTTACACGCCGTATCGAGCGCGCCATCGCCCTGCTGCGTGATACCGAGCTGCCCGTTACCGAGATCGCGTACCGGACCGGCTGGAACAGTCTGGGTACGTTCGGACGCATTTTCCGCGACATCACCGGCGAAAGCCCCGGCGAGCTGCGCGCCCGCGAACGGCCGGCCCCGCACGAGCGCAAGCAGGCGCCCGAATGCCTGGTGCGTGCCGCGCACCGCCCCGACCTCAAGACCGCAGTTTCGGAGAAGCGGCGGCAGGAGACGGACGGCAAGATGGAAACCCAACCAACGGAGGCGTTATGAATCAGGGCGTAAATGTGGCGGGGTTGTACGTGCGCGATCAGGACGAGGCACTGGCGTTCTATGTCGACAAACTGGGTTTCCGCGTGCATACGGATGCCCGCAACGGCGATTACCGATGGCTCACGGTGCAGCACCCGGAGCAGCCCTCGTTCCAGCTCGGCTTGTTCCGGCCCGGCCCGCCGATGCACGACGCGGCCACCGCGAAGACGCTGTGCGAGGTGGTGGCCAAAGGCGCCATGCCGCCGCTGGTGCTGGTGGTGGACGACTGCCGCGCGGCCTACGAGCGCCTGAGCGCCAGCGGGGTCGAGTTCACGCAGGAACCGGTGGACAGATACGGCACCGTGGACGCCGGCTTTCGCGACCCGTCCGGCAATGGCTGGAAGATGATCGAAAACCCGCCGTCGCAGGGGGCACAATAATGCGGGGCAACGGGATGCGATGGAGCCACCGCTGGCTGTCGCTCGTTTTCACGGCCACCGTGATCGCCAACTTCGTCGCGCGAGCGCTGATGGCAGGCGAACCGCCCGCGTGGTTGACCTACGCGCCGCTGCCGCCGCTTTTCCTGCAGCTGTTCACCGGCCTGTACCTGTTTGCGCTGCCGTATACCCGCAAGGGGAGCCGCGCGGCGCAGGCGTGACGGCGGCCGGCCAAACACGAACCGCTGTTGATGAAGACCCGGTCGGCCGTGGCGCAGATCGAACCGCTTGCGGCGCACAATGCCTGCTTTCCGGAGGATCGCGGCGCTCCAATGGCCGCGATGGAGCAAAGCGCGCGCTCCGAGCCGAACCAGGAAATCCTGCGGGACTCCCCAAACCGGCTCGGCATGCTCTAGCCTCGGTGGCCAGGATGGCATTGCGCAGGAATCACCCGATGAAAATCACCGTCGAAGCCCTCGCCCACGCGCCCATCGCCAAAGTGTGGGCGGCCTACACCACGCCGCAGGACATCAGGCAATGGAACGCCGCATCCGATGACTGGCACACCACCCGGGCCAATGTCGACCTGCGCGTGGGCGGCGAGTTCTCGTCGCGCATGGAGGCCAGGGACGGCAGCGTCGGCTTCGACTTCGCCGGCACCTACACCCGGGTCGAGCCGCACGCCCTGATCGAATATGCGTTTGGTGACCGGATGGGGCTGGTCGAGTTCGTGGCGGTCCCGCAGGGCATCCTGGTACGTGTCACCTTTGACGCGGAGGCGGAAAACCCCGTGGAAATGCAGCGTCAGGGCTGGCAGGCCATCCTGGACAATTTCGTCCGGCATGTCGAAAGCCATCGGTAACGCGGTGCATCGGGAGGCAAGGTTGCGGCATTCGATGCACTGGCCACGGCTTCTGCTTGGCGCCTCCGGCGTGTGCGCCGCGGCGTCGGCGCTGTTCGGGTTTTTCTACTACACGTCTTACTGGCGATATCGCGGATTGTTCAATGAGGACGGACGCTACTTCGACCCGCACGACCTGGTCGTGCACCACGCACAGGGCGCGATGCTCGCGGTGCCGGCCTGCGGGTTCGCGCTGCTGGCCGTCGTCCTGTTTGTCTTCGGCAGAAGACATCGCCGGTCCGAAACGGAGACCCCATGAGTGATTGCTGCTCCAGCAAGGCATGCCAGCTCGACGCACTGCGTCGCCGGCAGACATCGACGCTGAAGATCGTGCTGCTGATCAACGCGGCGATGTTCTTGGCCGAGTTCGCCGCGGGATGGGCAGCGGGGTCGGTGGCGCTGGTCTCGGACTCGCTGGACATGCTCGGCGATGCGCTGGTCTACGGTTTCAGCCTTTATGCGGTGACGGAGAGCCTGCGGACAAAGGCGGTGGCGGCCCGGATCAAGGGCCTCATCATGGCCGCGTTTGCGCTGGCGGCGTTTATGCAGGTGGTTTACCGGTTGCTCGTGCCGCAGGTTCCCGCTTTCGAGGCGATGGGCGCCATGGGCGTGCTGGCGTTGCTGGCCAACGGCGTGTGCTTCGCCTTGCTGTGGCGCCATCGCGCCGACGACATCAACATGAGCTCGGTGTGGTTGTGCTCGCGCAATGACCTGATTGCCAACGTGTCGGTCGTCGCCGCGGCCGGTGGCGTGTTGCTGACGCGTTCGGGATGGCCCGATATGGTGGTGGGCATCGCCATCGCGGCCCTGTTCACCCGGTCCGCGATCACGGTCCTGTCGGAATCGGGGTGTGAGCTTCGTCGTGCCGACGCCGACCATCAGCCGACCCCATCGATACCCGCAGGGCGCTCCCATGACTGACGCCGCCGGAAAATCCACGTTCAAGGCCAGGCTGCTTGGCCCTGCCAAAACCGGCAAGGGCGCGTCATGGGCGTTCCTGATATTGCCCAAAGCCGCCAGCGATCGGCTTCCGCGACGCGGCCGGACCACGGTGGATGGCCGTCTCAACGGCCACGCCTTTCAGGCCACCCTGGAGCCGGATGGCCAGCTGAGCCACTGGCTGAAGGTGGACGAGGGGTTGCGCAAGGCCGCTGGGGTGCAGGTGGGCGAGACGGTCACGGTGCGGATCGATCCGGTGGCGCAGGAGCCGGAGCCCGAGTTGCCCTCCGACCTGCGCGACGCACTGGCGGCGTGCCCGGAGGCGCGCGCGGTCTGGGACGACACCACGACGCTGGCGCGGGTGGACTGGATCCACTGGATCGAATCGGCCAAGCAGGCCAGGACGCGGCAGAAGCGGGTGGATGAGGCCTGCGACAAGCTCGGCGGCGGACAGCGACGCGTCTGCTGCTTCGATCCCTCCGGGTTCTACAGCAAGGGCCTCAGCGCACCCAAGGCGGCGGAGCCGGACGCGTGACCTGGCGCTTCGGGCGGCGCATGCGACGTCTTTGTTGCCTATTGTTTTTTGCGGCGGGCACCGCTGTCGCGGGTTCGGCGCCACCGCTGCCGATAGCGTCCGGCCAGTACACGTTCCGGCACCGGTTCACGGAGCAGCCCGACCTGCCCAGCATCTCCCTCACGGCGAAAATCCGCGGCCACCACATCGTGCTGGTCAACCCGGGCAAGGCCCGCATCTTTCCGCACGGCGTGGTGGCCGAAGGCACCTTGATGTGGAACGTGGCGATCAGGCAGTGGGTCATCGGCACGGCGGCCTCGGACAGCACCACTACCGAGGCCGGTGGCTGCAGCGAGGGGCCGGAAGTGGTCGACCTGGTGAACCGCACTTACTGGACGTGTTGATTCACGCCAATACCATCGAAAGACACGCATGAAAACAACGCTGCTGGTGGCTCCCTTCCTGCTGGCGATGGCGCTGGCCGTTTATGTGCAGGGTGGCGACTCCATCGGGTTCGCGCTGTGGAATGCGCTGCCGATGCTGGCGGGCCTGGGCATGCTCCTGGCCGGGCATCGCAGCCGCCGCGCGATGCCATGGGGACGCGTGGCGTTCGCCGTGGTCGCCACGCTGTTCATGGTCTGGTTCCATCTCTCGTGGCTGTTCGACTGGGGCGGCGCCAGAACCAGCTCATCCACCTCGGCGCTGGCTTTCATCTTCATGCCGCTGTGGGCACTTGTTTTCGGGGCCGTCGCCGCAGTCCTGGCGTGGGGCACGCAAAGGTTGGCAGGCCGTTCCGATGCCACGCCTTGAGCATGGGCCGTCGGTTCTCGAGATCGTGATCTCCACGACTGCCGATACCGCGTCCGAATACGGCCAGTATTGAGCGGGCCGCCATGCGAAGGTTGCCGCCCCTTCCATGGAGATGCGCCCGATGACCACCTTTCAGCTTGCCGGTATCGATCACCGACCGTTCGCACCACTTTTCCGGTTGTCCGACGACGAACTGGCGCGCCAGGGCATCACCCGATGTGTGGCCGACAGCGACGAGGGGTTTCCCTGCCGGATCAGTCTGGAAGACGCTGTGGCGGGTGATGAGCTACTCCTGCTGCACTACCTGCATCAGCCGGCGGATACGCCGTACCGCGCGTCCGGCCCGATCTACGTGCGGCGCGGGCAGACGCGCCGCGTGCTGGCGCCCGGTCTGGTTCCCGAGTATGTGACGCGTCGGTTGATCTCCGTGCGCGCCTACGACGCCAACCACAGGATGATCGAGGCGGACGTGCGTGAGGGCGCGGACGTCGCCGCGGCGCTGGCGCAGTTGTTCACCCTGCCCGCGGTGGCGTATGCGCATTTGCACAACGCCGGGCGGGGCTGCTTTTCCTGCCATGCGCACCGGGTGTGATCCGGCTACGGCCCGGCGGCGGCCCGATCACGCCGCCGACCTCCCCTATGCATCGACTTAACTGCCCCTCGCGCAGGCTGGGTGGTGGAGTTGCCGCCGCGGGAGTGTAACCATCGGCGGAGGCGTTTTTCGCGCCCGTGCAGCCGGCCGGCTGCATCCCCACCCGCATGGAGTGATGCCCCGTCATGCCGATTTCCCGCTCGGATGCCCTCGTGTTCTTTGGCGCCACTGGCGACCTGGCCTACAAGAAGATCTTCCCCGCGCTGTACGCGATGATGCAGCGCGACGGACTGGACCTGCCGATCATCTGCATTGCGCATTCGGGCTGGACGCTGGAGCAGTTGCGCCAGCGCGCCCACGACAGCCTGGCGCACGCGGCCGAGGCGCAGGGCACCACGGTGGACGAGGCGGCGTTTGCGAAGCTGGCGGCGAAGCTGCACTACGTCGATGGCGACTACAACGATCCGGCCACCTTCACGCTGCTGAAGCAGGCGCTGGGCGAGGCGCAGCGGCCGCTGCACTACCTGGCGATACCGCCCAGCCTGTTCGGCGTGGTGGCGCGGGGCCTGAAGCAGGCCGGTTGTGCCGACGAGGCGCGCATCGTGGTGGAGAAGCCGTTCGGCCGCGACCTGGCCTCGGCACGCAAGCTCAACGCCACGTTGCACCAGGTGTTCCCGGAACGGTCGATCTTCCGCATCGACCATTACCTGGGCAAGGAGCCGGTGCAGAACCTGTTGTATTTCCGCTTCGCCAACACCGTGTTCGAGCCGGTGTGGAACCACCATTACGTGGACAGCGTGCAGATCACCATGGCCGAACAGTTCGGTGTGGACGGACGCGGTTCGTTCTACGAGGGCGTGGGGGCGATCCGCGACGTGCTGCAGAACCACCTGCTGCAGGTGACGTCCTTGCTGGCGATGGACGCGCCGGTCGGCAACGACCCGGCCTCGCTCAACGCCGAGAAGCTGCGCCTGTTTCGCGCGATGCGCCCGCTGGAACCGGCCGACGTGGTGCGCGGCCAGTTCGCCGGCTACCGCGACGTCGAGGGCGTGGCGCCCGATTCGGACGTGGAGACCTTCGTGGCGCTGCGCCTGTACATCGACACCTGGCGCTGGGCCGGCGTGCCGTTCTACATCCGCGCGGGCAAGAACCTGCCGATCACCACCACCGAGGTGATGGTCGACATGAAGACGCCGCCGATGTCGATCTTCGACGACATCCAGGCGCCGCAGTCCAACTACTTCCGCTTCCGGCTCAGCCCGGAAGTGGTGATCGCCGAGGGCGCACGGGTGAAGCGGCCGGGCGAGGCGATGCGCGGCGAGCCGGTGGAGCTGGTGGCGCGGCACGATACGACGCCGGAGAAATCGCCGTACGAGCGGCTGCTGGGCGACGCGATCCGCGGCGACAACTCGCTGTTCACCAGCGACGAATGCGTGGAGGCGGCCTGGGCCGTGGTCGACCGCGTGCTGAACCACCAGAACCCCGTTGAACCCTACGCGCCGGGCAGTTGGGGGCCGGCCGGCGCGGCCCATGTGGTCACCAGCCCCGAAGGCTGGCACGACCCGCAAGCGGAGACCAGCGAACCATGTTGACCGATACCCAAGACGCTACCCCGGCCGTCGTTTTCCTGTGCGACGTGGACAACACGCTGCTGGACAACGACCGCTTTCGCGACGAACTGGGCGACGAACTGCAGCACCGGTTCGGCACCGCCGCGCGCGACCGCTACTGGAAGATCTACGACCAGCGCCGCGAAGAGCTCGGTTATGCCGATTACCTGGGCACGCTGGAATGCTTCCGCGCCGGGCTGGACAACGACCCGCAGCTGCTGGGCATGTCCGGCTGGCTGCTGGACTACCCGTTCGCCCAGCGGCTGTACCCGCAGGCGCTGGAAACGGTGGCGCACCTGCAATCGCTGGGTCCCACGGCGATCCTCTCCGACGGCGACATCGTGTTCCAGCCGCGCAAGATCCACCGCGCCGGCCTGTGGGATGCGCTGGGCGGCGAGGTGCTGGTCTACGTGCACAAGGAGCGCATGCTGGTGGGGGTACAGCAGCGCTACCCGGCGGCGCACTACGTGATGGTGGACGACAAGCCGCACCTGCTGGCCCGGATGAAACAGCACATGAGCCAGCGGCTCACCACCGTGTTCGTGCGCCAGGGTCATTACGCCGAAAATGCCGCTGGCGACACCATCGATCCGGCCCCCGACATCACCATCGCGTGCATCGGTGACCTGCGCGGGCGTAAGCTTGGCGATTTCCTGCCTGCCGGAACGGTCATCAGCTTGCCATCCGCCAGCTTGCCATCCGGTTGAGCCGTCCATACGTCCATAATAAATACCCCGATCCGATCAATCCGCAACAAGGCACCATGGAGCCAGCATGAAAGCGACACAACAATTGCATGAACTCGGCCAGAGTCTGTGGCTGGACAACATCACCCGCACGATGCTGGACGACGGCACGCTGGCGCGCTACATCGCCGATTACTCGGTGACCGGCCTCACCTCCAACCCCAGCATCTTCGAAGCGGCCATGGCCGCGGGCAATGCCTATGACGCGAGCATCCAGGCCAAGTCCAAGGCCGGCCTTTCCGGCGAGGCGCTGTTCACCGAGCTGGCGCTGGAAGACCTGCGCCGCGCCGCGGAGCTGTTCAAGCCCGTTTTCGACGCCACCAACCAGGTCGACGGCTGGGTATCGATGGAAGTCTCGCCGCTGCTGGCCGCCGACACCGCCGGCTCGCTGGAGGCCGCGCGCCAGATCCACGACCAGGGCAACTGCCCCAACCTGTTCGTGAAGATTCCGGGTACCCCCGAGGGCGTGCCGGCGATCGAGGAGGCGATTTTCGCCGGCATCCCCATCAACGTGACCCTGCTGTTCTCCCGCGAGCAGTACCTGGCCGTGGCCGAGGCGTACATGCGCGGCATCGAGCGGCGCATCGAGGCCGGGCTGGACCCGAAGGTGGGCTCGGTGGCATCGGTCTTCGTCAGCCGCTGGGACGTGGCCAGCAACAAGCAGCTGCCGCCGGAACTGCACAACAAGCTGGGCATCGCCGTCATCCAGCAGACCTACCGCGCCTACCGCGAACTGCTGGCCTCGCCGCGCTGGCAGAAGCTGGCCGCCGCCGGCGCCCAGCCGCAGCGCCTGCTGGTGGCCAGCACCGGCACCAAGGACCCGAACGCGTCCGACACGCTGTACATCTCCGCGCTGGCGGCGCCGGACACCATCGACACCATGCCGGAGAAAACCCTGCTGGCGCTGGCCGACCACGGCCAACTGAACGGCGTGATGCCCGAGGACGGCGGCGACGCCGACGCGACCGTGGCGAAGATCAGCGCCGCCGGCGTGGACATCGACGCGCTGGCCCTGAAGCTGCAGCAGGATGGCGCGCAGGCGTTCGTGAAGTCCTGGCACCAACTGCTGAAGGGCCTGTCGGACAAGGTCGAGCAGCTCGCGAAGGGATCGGGCCACGCATGAGCGCCAGCGACCTCACCCGCAGCGAGTCATGGCTGGCGCTGAAACAGCATGCGGCGCAGGTCGGCGGTCGGCACCTGCGTGAGCTGTTCGCTGCCGATCCGCAGCGCGGCGAGCGGCTGGTGATCGAGGACGTGGGCTTGTACCTCGATTACGCCAAGCAGCGCGTCAACGCCGACACCATGGACCTGCTGCGGCAGCTGGCCGAAGAGCGCGGCGTGCGCCAGCGCACCGCCGCGATGTTCGCCGGCGAGCGCATCAACAGCACCGAGGATCGCGCCGTGCTGCACGTGGCCCTGCGCGCCCCGGCCGGCGAGCAGATCCTGTTCGACGGCCACGACGTGGTGGCCGACGTGCACGCGGTGCTCGACCGCATGGCCGCGTTCAGCGACCAGGTGCGCGACGGCAGCTGGCGCGGCCATACCGGCAAGCGCATCCGCAACGTGGTCAGCATCGGCATCGGCGGCTCGGATCTCGGGCCGGTGATGGCGTACGAGGCGCTGCGCGACTTCAGCCAGCGAGACATGGTGTTCCGCTTCGTCTCCAACGTGGACGGCACCGACTTCGCCGAGGCCGTGCGCGACCTGGACGCGGCCGAGACGTTGTTCATCGTCTGCTCGAAAACCTTCACCACGCTGGAAACGCTGAGCAATGCGCAGGCCGCGCGGCAATGGGCGGTGCAGGCGCTGGGCGATGACAGCGCGGTCGCGAAGCACTTCGTGGCCGTCTCCACCAACGCCGACGAAGTGGCGAAGTTCGGCATCGACACCGCCAACATGTTCGGTTTCTGGGACTGGGTGGGGGGTCGCTACTCGATGGAGTCAGCCATCGGCCTGTCCACCATGCTGGCGATCGGGCCGAAGCATTTCCGCGACATGTTGGCCGGTTTCCACGCGATGGACGTGCATTTCCGCGACGCGCCGTTCGAACGCAACCTGCCGGTGACGATGGCCCTGCTGGGCATCTGGAACACCAACTTCCTGGATGCGGCCACCGTCGCGGTGCTGCCGTACGAGCAGTACCTGAAGCGCTTCCCCGCCTACCTGCAGCAGTTGACGATGGAGAGCAACGGCAAGAGCGTCACCGTCGATGGCCAGGCGGTGGATTACGCCACCGGCCCGATCTACTGGGGCGAGCCGGGCACCAACGGCCAGCATTCGTTCTACCAGCTGATCCACCAGGGCACGCGCCTGGTGCCGTGCGACTTCATCGGCTTCGGCAAGACGCGCAACCCGGTGGGCGACCAGCACGACCTGCTGATCGCCAACCTGATCGCCCAGGGCGAGGCGCTGGCGTTCGGCAAGAGCGCCGACGAAGTGCGCGTCGAAGGCACCGCCGAGGCGCTGGTGCCG
>JBIQMK010000049.1:0-15200 GCA_044463365.1 Rhodanobacter sp.
GGTAAGCGGCCTTCACCTCACCGGCCGCGCCCTTGAACGCGGGCCGCCATCCATCGGTCGCCGGCTGCGGTTCACCCCACCCGGGAACAGACGGCGCCAGCACGCGCAACTGCCGCACTGGCGCCGCCGAGGAGACCTGGCTGGCGATGACCGGGCCGGCGATCAGCAAGCCAAGCAGCACCGGCCAGACCACCTGGCGCGCGCGCGCGGGCATGGCCGTGCTTGCAGGCTGAAGGTTGCGCGGCTCCAGGCGGTCGCGGAAAAACCAGCCGCCCAGCAAAAGCAGCACCAGCACCGACCCGAAGAACTGCCAGCCGAAAATCAGATGATCCAGGCCGGTGGCGTATTCCAGCCCCCAGGTGTCACCGATCAATATCGTGAAATACACACGCAGCCCATTGGCGACGATCGGCACCACGGCGGCCAGCGCCACGAACAGCACCCGTTTGCGCCAGCTCCGATACATCAGATAGGCATACAGGCAGCCCAACGCGCCGCAAGCAATGAAGAATTTCACGCCACTGCAGGCATCGGCCACCATCCAGACGGCGGCGGGCGTGGTGATTTCCCGGCCGTTGAGCAACACCGGCGTCCCGGTCAAATCCAGGGCGCGCACCGCGAAGTGGGCGGTGACGTCTTGCAGCGGGCCCACCAGGCCATCCCCCCATGGCACCGCGAACACCACCAGATAGCCCAGCGGAAACGCCAGTACCCAAAGCGCCCGCCAACCCCAGCAGGCGAGCACCAATGCCGGGAACAGCGCCACGATCGCGAAATGCTGCGGCAGATTGATATCCAGCAGATGGCCGACGTACCAGACGAAGACCAGGCCGGCGACGGCCAGCAAACCCCAGCCGCTTGGCACCGGCGGTTGCGCGCGCACTTGATGCCGCAATTCGAACGCGGTCCAGAGACTCAAGGGCGGGATCAGGAACGCATATTGATAGGTGCCGTCGTGGCCCCAGACCCATACCAGCGACAGCACCGTCTGCCAGTAGCACGCCAGCAACACGAGGACGGCAATGCCGAACGCCGCGCCCGCCAGCGTCCAGCCGGAGAAACGCGGCGGCATGCCTGCAACGTTGGCAGGTACCGCGGTCACGACCCCGCCTCCAAAGCATCCCCGCGCGCAAGGTCGCGGGCATTCGCATTCGCCTGCGCGTCGCGTAGGACGGCCTCATAGGTATCCAGGTTACGCACCCAATCGAAGCGCGACAGCACCATGGCGCGCGCTTGCGGCACGCGGGCGATCCGCGATGTCTGCAACCAGCGCAGCGCCTCGGCGGCCATCACTTCGGACGACCCGCTGACACAGCCCAGGCGACCTTCGAAATCCTCGATGCCTTCCCAGGCCTCGGGCGTCGCCAATATGACCTTCTCCATCGCCAGCGCTTCGAGCACCTTGTTCTGGATGCCACGGGCAATGCGCAACGGCGCGGCCACCGCATGCGCATGCGCTACCCATGGCCGCACGTCATCCACCCGCCCGGTGACCGTGATGCCCGCTGCTTCGCCCAGTGCATGGACTGCCGCTGTGGGGTTGCTGCCCACGATATAGAAGCGCGCTTCGGGGCACTGCGCGAGGACTTGCGGCCACACCTCGCGCGCAAACCACTGCGCGGCGTGCACGTTGGCGCGGTAATCCATGGCGCCCACGAACACCACGGCACGTTCACCGTCGCGGTAAGGGTTGGCATGGGTGCGCGCGGGATCCCAGTAATCGCCGTCCACCCCGTTGGGAATGCCATGGATCTTGCCGGCAGCTTCGGGCACCTGTTGCCGGAAGAACGCCGCCTCGGATTCCGATACCAGCACGCTGGCATCGAATCGCGCCGCCACCTCGCGCTCGAACTGCGCCAGCCGACGTGCCTCGCGCGCATAAACCAGGCGCTTCACACCGTGGTGTGTCTGGGCGTACTGACGCCACTTGTCGGAATCCACATCCACGAAATCCATCACCCGCGGCAGCTGCGACTGTGCCATGACGAGCGGCGCGACGCCGGAGGAGTAGCACACGGCAAGGTCGACCTTGCGCTTGGCGAACAGATCGCCCACCCAGCGCTGCAGCACGCTGTCGCGATAGACCCCCACCGTGAGCGGCTCGCCACGCATCAGCGACGCCAGCGCACGGCGCCGCGTCTGCCAAGGCGTCAGCGGCCGCACGCAAACCTCGGCGCACAGCGCCTGCACGGCGGCGAGATGTTCCCAATCTGCCGGGTCGTCCACGAACGTGCCCAGATACACGCGATGGTGTTGCGCAAGCCGTCGCAACACGTGGTAGGAGCGAATCTTGTCGCCCTTGCTAGGCGGCCAGGGCAAACGATGGCAGAGGAAAAGTACCGAGCGCATGCGTTAACCCAGGTCCTTGGCCAACCAGGGACCCAGTGCGCAACTGATGGGCAACGGTAGGCGCTGCCATGCCCTGATGAACAAGCGGTACTTGCTGTTGGTAGGGCTGAGGTTGGGAACGTCGCTGGCGCGCACCAGATGGTAGGCATAGGGCAACGGTTGCGGCTCGAAACCCCAGTGCTTCTTGAAGTGATAGGAGCCGGTGTCCCGTTTGCTGCGCCCGAAATCGAACAGCCGCGCGCCGCGCTCCACCGCGCGCTGCATGACCGACCAGTACATGAAATCGTTGGCGGCCAGCTCGCGCCCGCGCGCCACGCTGCCGCCGTAGTAAGGATGCACCTCGTCCCGGAAATAGAAGCTCATCACGGCCGCCACGGGCTGCCCCTGGTGGCTGACCACGGTGACTTCGCAAGCGTCGCCGAAGGTCTGCTTCAACCGCTGGTAGTACTTGCGTGCCAGCACCGGCGTACCGAGATTGCGCACGCTTTCGGCGTAGATCCGGTAGAAGTCGTCGACCGTGCCACCGTGCGTCGCTTCAAGTCCCAGCGAAATGCCCTTGCGAACCATGGCGCGCTGCTTGCGCGGGATCGCCTTCAGGTTCTTTTCGTGGTCGGGGTCGATCGCCTTGCGGAAACTGACGTACAGATCCTTCACCGGCCAATCCCCATGGCGCAGTTCGCGATCGCGCAACTCCAGATAATCGACGCGCAAATCGTCGGCCAGCGCCGCCGCGGCGCGCGTGAGCTGCGCCTCGCTTTCCGCGTCGCTGGCCACGATGCCGCCATAGACGCAAAGCGGCGTCGAGATCAACGAGTGGCCGAACAGCCGGCTGCGCACCTCGGCAAGCGGCAGCACGCCGGTGATCTCGCCCCTTCTCTGCGCATAGAGATAATGGCAGCGGTGACCAAGCTCCTGCGCGATGATGTCGCGCCACGCCACGCGATGGAAAAAAGTGGCCTGCGGCGCGGTTTCGAGAAACGCATCCCACCGCTGTTCGTCATCGCGTTCGAGCCGCCTGATGGCGCAAGTGTCGTCAGAACGATGGTCGTCCGCGTGATCCAGCATGTCTTGTATTCCTCTCAGTCCGGGCGCTGCCCGTCGGCCTGCAGCGCCACCACGGGATAGTCGGCATGCCCGTCGGCGAGAAATACGCGATCCATGCGATCGAAGCGGAAATCACGCATCAATTGCTCAAGCCGTGGCACCGTGCGCGACAGGTTCAGATAGTGGCGTACGCGGTTCTTGCGCGACACGCCAGGTACGCGCGGCTGTTGCGGATCGATCTCCCACGGATGGAAGTAGAACACCCCCGACGACCGCTCGTGCCGGTTGACCCGCTGCAGCCCGCGCTTGAACAGCGCATAGGGCAACAGGCGGAAATAGCCACCGCCGCCACACGGCCAGTTGCGGCCCCAGCGCCGCGCAGTGGTTACCGGAATCTCCAGCATGCCCGACGCCTGGTTGAAAAACGGGAAGCGCGGAGCCGTGGGCATGCCATAGAGATCGTGATGCAGCGGCACGATGCTGGAACTGTAGCGATACCCCGCCTCGCGCAACTCATCGTGCGCCCACAACGTGCCCGGCCCGATCGAATAGCTGGGCGCCCGATAGCCGAGCACCGCGGTGCCGGTCAGATCCTCGAGCAGTTGCTTGGAATGCACGATGCTGTGACGGAATTCCTCGCGGCTCAGCGTCGTCACGCGCTCGTGCCCGTAACCATGGCTCGCCACTTCGTGGCCCGCCGCCGCGATGTCGCGCACCAGGGCGGGGAAGCGTTCGGCCACCCAGCCGAGCACGAAAAAGGTGGCATGCACGCCCTTGTGCGCGAACAGATCCAGCACGCGTCGGGTGTTGTTCTCCACGCGGACCGGCCACTGCGGCCAGTCCTCGCGCCGGATGCACTGCTCGAAGGCGGAAACCTGGAAATAATCCTCGACGTCCACGGTCATGGCATTGACGACTGCCGCCGGTTGCGCCACGGCATTCATTTGCCCTTCCTCCGGAAACGCCATTGCCGTGCCTTGCTGGCCGCCGACGTCTCATCGGCGGCCGGTGCCGGCAACGGCATGGCATGCATCGATTTCCGGAGCTGGATGTTTTCATGGATCAACTGCAACATGATGTTGTTGCGCTGCTTGAGGTCCAACTCCACCAGCTCGGCCTGGCGCTCCATTTTCGGCGTTGCGGACGATGCCCCACGCCGCGGCGGCGCGGCGGGCGCTTCCAGCGTCTGCGGCACGTCACCCATTTCGTCGCGGATCTCGTCGAGCACGACCGTGATTGCCGCCTGGTCCAGGTGGTGCAGCTCTTCCAGATAACCGTGCAGCAGCAACCGGTCCATGATGAGGTTGATCTTGCGCGGGATGCCGCGACCGGCCTGGTGGACGCGCGTGAACACCTCCGGCGCCAGCTCCGGGTCGTTGTTCCAGCCGACCGTGCGCAAGCGATGCAGGATGTACTCGCGGCATTCGTCGACACCCATCGGTTCGAGCTTGTGCGAGGCGATGATGCGCTGGCGCAGCTGCTCCATGCGGTTGTCGACGATGGTGCGCAGCAGCTCGGCCTGACCGATCAGGAAAACCTGCAGCAGCGCGCGCCCGCCCACCTCGAGATTCGAGAGGATGCGCAGCATCTCCAGCGCCGCCGCGGTGAGCGTCTGTGCCTCATCGACCACCAGGAGGGCATGGGAATGACGCTCGCGCAGGTCGATCAGGTGGCGCTTGACGTCCTGCAGCAGCGCTTCCTTGCCACGCCCTTCGTACGGCAATCGGAAGGCCGAGGCCACCGCCGGCAGGATGTCCTCGCCATCGAGGTTGGCCGAGGCGATGCCGGCCATGGCGATGTTGCGATGGGCCAGTTCCTCGAACAGCTTCTGGATCAGGAGCGTCTTTCCGGTGCCCACGGCGCCGGTGATCATCACGAAGCCCTCGCCCTGCTCGAGCCCGTAGAGCAGATAGGACATGGCGCGTTTGTGACCCTTGCTCGGAAACAGCATGGCCGGGTCCGGGGTCAACTGAAACGGCTTGTTGTGGAGCTTGTAAAACGCCTGATACATAAGGGTCTCAGAACAGGTGGGTCCACTGCACGAAGACCACGTTCGCCTGATAGCCATGTGCGCCAGGCACTTCGGAATAGACGTTTCGAGAGTCTCTGCGCAACCGCAAGCTACCGAAATCCTTCGGGTTCAACTGGTGCACGAGCGCCAATTGCGAATAGTGATTGTAGCTTGTCTGGCCGCTCTGAAATTGCCGTCGCTGCCAACCAAACATGGGGGTGAGCGTGGTAAATGCCCCGACGTCGACCCGCCACGAGAGCTGGCCATCGGCGACCTTTTCCTTGCGATTGTCCTGGGTGAGATAGGTGCGCCGCTCGTCATACAGCGCCAGCCGCAGGCTGCCCGAAGGCATGGTGTAGGTCGCCGAAGCCGTGGCGCGTTTCATGAGATAGACCTGGCGGTTTCTCAATGACCCGATATCGGTTCCGGGAACACCGACCGGCGCCGAAATGTCCTGCCCCGGGTCTCTCCCGAGCAACTGCTGGTTGAGATCGGTGGGCTGCTCGATGTAACTCACGGACGTCGTCAGCAAAGCCGCCGTGCGCGACCAGGCGAACTCGTAACTGCGCCCGTAGAACCTGTGCCCGGTGAGCATTTTCAGGTGGGTTCGGGCGTTTGACCATTCGAAGCCGGCGCTCCAGAACGAGGCGTCCAGCTTTTGCGTCTCGCCGTCAGGCCGATACCGGCTCTCCTTGCCGCCATCGGCAAGCAGTTTTACATTGTTGGTGATCTGCCAGGAGGTGCCCAGCTTGGCGACCGCATATTCGATCGCCGGGCCGACGTTTGGCTCGATGCGTTGATCCGAATAACCGACGTTCCAGCCCCAGGTCTGGTAGTCCGGGCTCATCAGGCTGAACTGCACCGCATTGCTGGTGCTGTCGGTGATGCCGTCCAGCAGGTCGGCGTTGCGCCCCGCGATGCCGCGGTCGTCATACATCACCTTGCCCCAGCTGTAGCGCAGCAGCATCAGCCCGCCCTTGCCGAAATCCTGGACCCAATAGGGGCTGACCGAACCGGTGGCCACGTTGACGTGGTTGTTGTCCAGGAAAAAGGTACCCGAACCCGAGGACAATTCGCTGTTGATGACCTCGCGCCCGTACCTCGCCGTGCCATCGACGAACAGATGCTGGGGAACCAGCGTGAAAGTGCCTTTCGCGTCGAGATCCTGTGCCAGCTGGTTGGAACCGGACCGCTCCGCGTACACATAGCCCGTCAACGTGTAATCGAGCACCCCGGAAAAGCGCGGACCGCTGCGCGCGCCACGAAAGAAGGGCTGTATCTGGGTGATCCAGCTCGACTGCTTCGCCTTGTCGTCGGCAGCCAGCGTCAGGTTGTCGGTATACAGTTCGCCCACCGTGGCGCCCGCGACCACGCCGGGGCGTGCCGGGCTCGGCTGCGGAATGACGCCTATGGGCAAATCCTCGGCCCCGGCGCCCTGTTCGTCCGGGACCACATTCGACTCGCCGGGCGCGTCCAGCCCAAGGCTCTGGGCCGGCGCCGCGGTCAGCCAGCCTCCCAACACCAGCGAGGACAGAACGGCTGAAGTCGCCCGCGCCCTCATCTCAAGCACCTCCCTTGAGTGCCTTGAGATAGTGGCTTTGGCTGCCGTAATAGCCGAGGCTGGCGGGGAGCGAGCTCATGTTGAGAACCAGCCCCACATACGGCAGGTCGCTCACCTTCTGCAGGGCTGTCGCGACGGCCTGCCGACCCGTACGGCCGGCGGCCACCACCATGACGACCTGGCCCATGTGGGATGCCAATACCTGTGATTCAGGAGTCGCCAGCAACGGCGACGAATCGAACACCAGCAGGCGCCGGCGATGGCGGCCGCCAAACTCCTCGAACACATGGTCCATGCGACGGCTGCGGAACAGCTCCGCCGCCAGCGGATTCTGCTGACCGGCCGGCACCACCAGCAGATTCGGCACATCGGTTTGTATGACGACGTCGCCTGGCGCGAGTTTCTCGTTTGCCAGCACGTCCATCAAACCCGGCTGGCCGCCGAGCCCGAAGATGCGGGTAATGTCGGATTTGGGGATGTCGCCGTCCACCAGCAACACTTCGAAATCCGCTTCGCGCGCCAGGCTCAATGCCAGGTTCACGGTGGTGAAGGTCTTGCCCTCCGAAGGCTCCGCACTGGTCACCAGGATGCGTCTGCCGTGGGCGATGGTCGTGGCGCCCTTGTCGGTGGCATTGGCAAGCAGCGGGCGCTTGATGCCGCGCATCTCGTCCGCCAGCCGGCGCTCCGCCGCGTCGTCGGCGGGAAGCAGGCCCATCCGCTTGAGCGCCACCGGATCGATATGCCACGGTGGCGCGGTTTCAATCGACTGTCCTGCCGTGCGCACCCGCTCCTGTAGCCGCTCGACCGTCGACGCGGGTTGCGCCGCCGGCGGGACCGTGGCGCCGATTTCCGGCCCATTGTTGGGGAGCGGCTGGCCTGCCGACGCATCCGTCGGCAGGGCCTTCAGTTTCTCTGCGGCCTTCTCGACGATGCTCATGCGACACCCATCACGAAGAAGTGCTGCACCAGGCGGGCAAGGCTGCCATCGAATGCAAACGCCAGCAGCAGCAACATTGGCAGCATGCCGGCCCCCGCAAGGAAACCGAATGCCTCGCGGCGGCGCTCCCGGCGCCCGGACGGCGTGACGATGAGGCCCAGCGAACCAAGTACGGGGTAATCGCCGAAATCCTGCAAATCGCCCGGCGTCACGAATACCGGCGTCACCTTGTGCAGCAGGTAGGCGAACCCGAGGCCCATGGCCACCGCAAAACCGAATACCAGCACCAGCAGCAGCCCGCGATGCGGCCCGGACGGCAACAACGGCATCAATGGCGGGCTGATCACGCGGAACTTCAGGTTGTTGCCGCTTTGCGTGGCATCCTGCGACAACTGCGCGGTGTTCAGGCGCTCCAGCAGCTGATCGTATTGTTTCTTGGTGACGTCGTAATTTCGCGTCAACTGCTGCAAGGTGGCCTGCACATCGGTGATCTTGTCCGCCGCGCCCTTCAGCTCGGCTATCTGTTGTTTCTGCAGCGCGATCTGGGTAGCCAGCGTCTGGATCGTGACCTGGGTGGTGTACATGGACTTTTGCATCTCCTGGTACACCGGATTGTCCGAGACCACTCCCATCATCGAATCGCCCGCCGCGTTCTTCTTCAGAGCGGCCCGCTGTGCCTTGAGCTGCGCGATCATGCGGCGCGTGGAAGCGACGTCGGGATATTCGTCGGTATAGCTGAGCAACAGCGTGCTGAGCTTCTGCTGGTACGTTGCGATCTGGCTGTCGATCTCCTGCGTGCGCGGATCGATGCCCGCCGAAGCGGAGCCGGCAGCCATCGCGCGCATCTGCTGCTGGGTGGTCGCTCGACCGGCCACGGCCGTGTCGTACTGGGCCTGGAGGTTCTGCAACTGCGTTTCGGCAGCCTGCAGCCGCGTGAAATAGGTACTGCCGCCCTGGCTGGGGATGTAGCCCAGGTTGGCTTTCTGGAAATCCGCCAGTTTGATCTCGGCCTCGCTCAGGCGCTTGCCGTAATCCTGAACCTGCTGCTCCAGGAATTTCTGCGCCGTCGCGGTGGCGGCGGTGTTGGCGCCTACCGTGTCGTTCATCAGTATCTGCACGAACGCCTGCACCACCTTCTGCGACATTTCGCGATCGTAGTCGCTGTACGTGATGTTGTAGAGGTTCGTGGTTCCGGCATCCTTGATCCGAACCGTGTTGCCCAGCTTGAGCAGCAGCTCGTCCTTCTCGGTCGGTGTCGACGCCCGGAGCGCCAGACCGGTCTTGTCGGCCACCGTCTCGAGATTCGGTCGCGACAACAAGGTGTGGGTGACCACCTGCAACCGCGCCTTCACGTCCGGTTGCATCGCCACGCCCCGCAGCAGCGGGTTGGTCAACGCGTCGGTGTCAGCGTAGACCTGCGCGCTGCTTTCGTACTTGTTGGGCAGACTGAAAACCACCAACGCACCGGCAACCATCACGCACCACGCCACCAGCAGCGCGCGCCAGCGGTAGCGCCAGGCGGCGCGTGCCTCGCGCAACACGTACTGGAACAGCTCTTGTAAATCGAATGGTTCGGTCTGCATCACTCGTCTTTCCGTGGGCGTGGCCGCGATCGTTTGACGCGCGTTGCCTAAAACAGCGACTGGGGGATGATCAGGATGTCGCCGGGCCGCATGATCACGTTGTCCTTGATCTCGCCGTCCATCAGCGCCCCAAGCCGCACGGGAATGCTCTGTTCCGAACCGTCAGCCGCATGGCGGATGATCTTGGCGTTGTTGCCGGCGGCGAACTTGGTGAGCCCGCCCACTTCGATCATCACGTCCAGCACGCTCATGCCGCTGCGGTAAGGCACCGACTTAGGCGTGGCCGCTTGTCCGACCACGCGCACCTGCTGGCTGTACGCACCCACGAAGCTCTTGACGATGACGGTCACCAGCGGATCGCGAATGTAGCGGCCAAGCGCCTTCTCGAGGTCGTCGGCCAGCTCTTCCGGCGTCTTGCCGGCGGCCACCATGGAGGACACCAGCGGAATCGAGATGCGACCGTCGGGACGGACCGGCACGGTGGTGGTAAGCGTGGGATTGTCGCGTACGAAGATTTCCAGCGAATCGCCGGCGCCGATGATGTAGCGCTCCACCGGTACTGGCGCCGTGCCGACATCAGTGGCCACCGGCGTTGTGGCGCAGCCGGCCATCAGCACCGACACGACCAAGGTGATCGACCAGAAAACGAATCGTCGCGATAGCGATTTCACTTGCTCTTCTCCTCGAATTTCAGCGGGCGCCGCGTCCGAACAACACCACTTCCACCGTCTGGACGAGAATGGTCAGGTCGAACACGAGATTCTGGTTTTTCACGTAAAACAGGTCGAACTTCAGCTTTTCCTCGGCGTCCTCCAAGGAGGAGCCGTAGTTGTAGCGCAGCTGCGCCCATCCGGTCAGTCCGGGCTTCACGCAGTGGCGCAACCAGTAGTAGCCGATGCGGATGTTGAAGTCGTCCACGAACTGCGGCCGCTCGGGGCGCGGACCGATGATGCTCATGTCGCCACGCAGCACGTTCCACAATTGCGGGAGTTCGTCCAGGCGCACCTTGCGAATGAACCGGCCGACCCGGGTCACGCGGGTGTCATGCTTGCTGGCCCAGCGGGCGACGCCATCCCGTTCCGCGTCGGTTCGCATGCTGCGGAACTTGAGCACCTGGAACAGCTTGCCGTTTTCGCCGACGCGTTCCTGGCGGTAGATGATCGGCGCACCGGGGCCCGATTCCAGCCGGATCGCCAGCATCGTCAGCAGCATCAGCGGCCACGTCAGCAACAGCACGCCCAATGCCACGGACACGTCGAAGGTGCGCTTGGTCATGCGGCGCGTGGTCGATATGTTGAAGCCGTCGGAGAACACCAGCCATGACGGGCTGGTGAGATCCATCTTGATCTTGCCCGCTTCGCGTTCGAAAAACTCCGCCAGTTCCGTGACGGCGATGCCGCGCCGCTTGCATTCGAGCAGGGCCGCGATGGGCAAGGTGCCACGACGGTCGTCCGGCCCCACGACGATCTCGTCCACGCCTTCCCCTACGGCCCATTCGTACAAGGACTCGCCGGGATGCGCCACCAGCGTCGCGGGAACGGATATCGGGTCGGCGCCGATGGGCACGCAGCCGATGATCTTGAATCCGCGTTGATCGGATTTGCGCCGCATCATGCGGATCATTTCCGCGACGCGATCGCCCGCTCCGAGCACGACGACGCGCCGCTTGAACAAGTCGGCGTCCACGAAACCCAGAAACAGCACTCTCCACATGGCAACGGAGAGATAACCGAGCAGCAGCGCAATGCCCAGGACTCCACGGCCGAGATAGGCGGGAGGCAATGCGTAATAGAGGACCGTGAGCGTCACGCCGCCCAACACGAATGCCACGCCCTGCCGGCAGAGTCGTCCCAGCCAGCTGGCACGCAGGTGGACCTGGTAAAGACCGAGCGAGGCCATCGCGAGGATCAGCACCAGCGACACCAGCGGTGCGCGCCAAGGCAGTACCTCCTCGAACGGAGCCGGGTTGCCGGCTTTGCCAAAACGCACTACCGCGGCGGCGTAGATGCAGCACACCAGCAACAGGAACTCAACCAGGATGAGCAGCAACTGCCAGCGCACCGCTCCTTGTCGGAACAGCCGATTCATGTTAAACCTCCCTTGCTGACGTGATCTCTCCGTCAGCCCCACCCACCGCCAGCGAACGGCCACAGTATCATGAAACTGTGACCCAGGTCATATATATCCAAAGCGTTACGTGCAATGCACGAGCCGTGCCGGCCCGATATAGACCCCCATCTCGACCATTCCTTCACGCCCCGATTTGACACGACCGGGACCGGCGTCACGCGCACGCCCCTGCGTCACCATCGTGACCGCGAACAACGCACCCGGTGTGCCGCAACGCCACAACGCGGATTGCAGCGATGCCCGCGGCGCGTCTGCCATGACCGACGTGGCTTGCCCATTCTCACGGTTTCGGCAAGCACGCTGAATTCTGTATGGGTTTCCGGCCGATCATGGCCGAACCGACAGACAGACAGCATGTGACGGCACGCGTCACATGTTGACCTGCGGCCGTGCACTGGCGAACCGCAGCGCATGGCAATGCCGGCTTTTCGTCATGCGGATTCGCGAAATCGGAAGCACGGGCTCCGACATGGCGCGGCGGCCACACTCGCATGGCGGCCTCGCGCCACCTGCCGCGCGGGGAATGCTCAGCTGCCCAGGATGGTGCGCACGTCCAGCAGCTCGGGGAAGAACTCCAGCTCCAGCGCCTTCTTCAGGAAACCCACGCCCGACGAGCCGCCGGTGCCGCGGCGGTGGCCGATGATGCGCTCCACCGTCTTCATGTGGCGGAAGCGCCACAGCTGGAAGCTTTCTTCCACATCCACCAGTTGCTCGCACATGTGGTATTCGGGCCAGAAATCGGCGCGATGCTCGTAGATGCGCTTGATCGCCGGCAGCAGCGCCTCGTTGCGCTGATACGGCTGGCTCCAGTCGCGCTGCAGCAGTTCCGCCGGCACGTCATGGCCACGACGCGACAGGTAGCGCAGGAATTCGTCGTACAGGCTGGGCGCTTCCAGTACCTGGCGAAGCGAGGCCTGCGCCACCGGATCGTGCGCGAACACAGCCAGCATCGACGGCTGCTTGTTGCCCAGCAGAAACTCGATCTGCCGGTATTGCAGCGACTGGAAGCCCGATGACGGCCCCAGCGCGTGGCGAAATTCCAGGTACTCCGACGGCGTCAGCGTTTCCAGCACCGCCCACTGCTCGAACAACTGGCGCTGGATCTGCTTCACGCGGGCCAGCACCTTGAGGCAGGCGTCGATCTGGTCGCACCGGAGGTGATCCACCGCGGCCTTCATCTCGTGGATCATGAGCTTCATCCACAGTTCCGCCACGTGATGCTGCACGATGAACAGCATCTCGTCGTGGTAAGGCGGATCGCTCAACGGCCGCTGCGCCGACAGCAGGGTGTCGAGGTGGAGATAGCCACCGTACGTCATCCGCCCCTGAAGATCGGTCTGGATGTCCGCCTCAAGCTCGCGCTGGTTGTCGCTCATGCCGGTTCCGTGCGCCACAAAGCGGCCATGGTAACGGCTGGCTGCCGGTACGGTCTTGACCTATGGCAGACGTATCGACGCGAGCGGGCAATTACAATGGTCGTTCCGCGCCCTGAGGAAGCGCCTGAAAACAGCTACACAACAGAGGCTTACACGATTTTCATGCACTGACCGATGTTGCGCTGTACCTTGCCGCGCCACGAACGCGCCTGTTATCAAGCGCGGTCTTGTCGGGTCGGTTTTGTACGCCGGGACGATCTCCGTCCCGTCCGCGGCGCCATCCACCGCCTTTGTTCCCCCCAGATTCCCCACCTCGGAGCGAGTCGTGACTATCGCCGCCAAGTTTGAAATTGAATACCTGCAATACCTCGATGCCGAGGGCAGGCAGATCCGGGACGACCTGCCCGCGTTCGCCAATGATCTCGAGCACATGGTCGGGCTGTACAAGACCATGCTGTCCACCCGCGTGTTCGACGCCAAGTCGGTGGCGCTGCAGCGCACCGGCAAGCTGGGCACCTACGCCAGCTGCCTGGGCCATGAAGCGGCGCACGTGGGCGTCGGCAGCGCCATGAAGCCCGAAGACGTGCTGACCCTGAGCTACCGCGAATACGGCGCCCAGCTGTACCGCGGCGTGCAGCCGCGCGAGGTCTACATGTACTGGGGCGGCGACGAGCGCGGCAACGATTACCAACAGGAGCCCGCCCGCCACGATTTCGCCTGGTCGGTGCCCATCGCCACCCAGTGCCTGCACGCGGCAGGGTCCGCGCTGGCGTTCAAGATCCGCAAAGAACCGCGCGTGGCCGTCTGCACCGTGGGTGATGGCGGTTCGTCGAAGGGCGATTTCTACGGCGCCATCAACATCGCCGGCGCGCAGAACCTGCCGATGGTGGCGGTGATCGTGAACAACCAGTGGGCGATCTCGGTACCGCGCCGGATCCAGTCCGGCGCCTCCACGCTGGCGCAGAAAGGCATCGCCGCGGGCCTCGACTGCATACAGGTCGACGGCAACGACATCATCGCCGTGCGCAAGGCGATGGGCGACGCGCTGGACCGCGCCCGCAAGGGCGAAGGCGCCAGCGTGGTCGAGCTGGTCACCTACCGGCTGGGCGACCACACCACCGCGGACGACGCCCGCCGCTACCGCGGCGAGGATGAAGTGAAGGAAGCCTGGACCAAGGACCCGATGAAGCGCCTGCGCAACTGGCTCACCGCCAAGGGCGTGTGGGACGACGCGAAGGAGGAAGCCTGGAAAGCCGAGTGCGATGAGTGGATGGACAACGAAGTGAATGCCTACCTCGAAACGAAAACCCAGCCGGTGACGGCGATGTTCGATTACATCTTCGCCGAGGTGCCCGCCGACCTGGCCAGGCAGCGCGACTACGTCCTTTCGCTCGAACAGAAGGGGCACTGAGATGGCACAGATCACACTGGTCGAAGCAGTCACCCAGGCGCTGGCCTACGAGATGGCCCACGACGACAGCGTCGTGGTGCTGGGCGAGGACGTGGGCGTCAACGGCGGCGTGTTCCGCGCCACCCAGGGCCTGCAGGAAAAATTCGGCGAACTGCGCGTGCTGGACACGCCGCTGGACGAAGCCACCATCGCCGGCGTCACCGTGGGCCTGGCCGCCCAGGGCATGAAGGCCGTGGCCGAAGCGCAGTTCGAGGGCTTCATCTATCCGATGATGGAGCACATCGCCTGCCACGCCGCGCGCATGCGCAGCCGCACCCGCGGGCGCATCACCGTGCCGGCGGTATTCCGCGCGCCGTGGGGCGGCGGTATCCGCGCGCCGGAGCATCACTCCGAGGCCAACGAACACCTGTTCACCAACATTCCCGGCCTGCGCGTGGTGCTGCCCTCCTCGCCCGCCCGCGCCTATGGCCTGTTGCTGGCCGCGATCCGCGATCCCGATCCGGTGATCTTCTTCGAGCCCAAGCGCATCTACCGCCAGTACAAGGAAGAGGTGCCCGACGACGGCGAGGCCTTGCCGCTGGACGTGTGCTTCGTGCTGCGTGACGGCACCGACGTGACCCTGGTGACCTGGGGATCGCAGGTAAAGGAATGCCTCGAGACCGCCGATGATCTGGCCGCCGAAGGCATCAGCGCCGAGGTGATCGACGTGGCCACGCTGACCCCGCTGGATTTCGACACCATCGCCGAATCGGTGCAGAAGACCGGTCGGCTCGTGGTGGCGCAGGAAGCGCCCGGCAA
>JBIQMK010000049.1:15210-16152 GCA_044463365.1 Rhodanobacter sp.
GAAGACCGGCCGCTGCGTGATCGTGCACGAGGCGCCGAAAACCGCCGGCTTCGGCGCCGAGATCGCCGCGCGGTTGTCCGAGGAATGCTTCTACGACCTGCTGGCCCCGGTCGAGCGCGTCACCGGCTTCGACACCCACATCCCGCTGTTCCGCCTGGAAATGAAGTACATGCCCAGCGTGGAGCGCATCACCGCGGCAGTGAAGCGTACATTGGCGGTCAGCTGAGCTGACCGCCGGGAATCGGGAATAGAGAATGGGGAATAGGCAAAGCAAAATCGCGCTGCCAGCCCGCTCTTCCGATTCCCGATTCCCGATTCCCCATTCCCGGATGAAATCCCATGGCTGATCTCAAGACGTTCTACCTGCCCGACCTCGGTGAAGGCCTGCCCGATGCCACCGTGGTCGAGTGGCACGTGAAAGTGGGCGACAGCATCAAACTGGATGCGCCGCTGTGCTCGATGGAAACCGCCAAGGCGATCGTCGACGTGCCCTCGCCGTACACCGGCAAGGTCACCAAATTGCACGGCGCCCCCGGCGACGTGATCGAGACCGGTGCCGCGCTGGCCGAGTTCGAACCGGACCCCAACGCCAAGCAGCGCGCCGAAGCCGAATCCACCGGCCATCACCACGGCCCGCGCAAGAGCGTGGGCAGCCCGGCCCCGGACAACTCCCGCAAAGTCGTGGCCTCCGATGAAGGCGGCGAAGTCGCGGTGAAAGGCGTGGATCGCGAGGACGAAGGCACCGTGGTCGGCGCCATGGTCAGCGGCAACACCGTGCATGTGGAACAGGCCGCCTCGGTCGGTGGCGTGAAAGCCGTGCCGGCCGTGCGCGCGCTGGCGAAAAAGCTGAAGGTCGACCTGACCCGCGTGGCGCCCAGCGGTGCCGACGGCGTCGTCACGCTGAAGGACATGCTGAAGTTCCTGGCGCTGAAGATGGACCTG
>JBIQMK010000050.1:0-15624 GCA_044463365.1 Rhodanobacter sp.
TGGGCCGCCGTTGCGGCGGTTCCACCGGCACCAATCTGGTCGGTGCGCTGCAGCTGATGTGCGAACTGCGCGACGCCGGCGAACGCGGGCCGGTCGTCACGCTGATCTGCGATGGCGGCGAACGTTATCGCGAGACGTATTACAACGACGCCTGGCTCGCCAGCGAAGGCTTCGACGTGAGCGGCGAACAGGCGCGGCTGGAACAGATCATTCAAAGCGGGCGCTGGCTAGACGCGTGATACCTGGCCGACGCACGTGTCTTTGACCCGCCATCGGATTTACCTAAAAAGATCCGTTCATCCTGAGCGTAGGCCAAAGGCCGGAGTCGAAGGACATGCCGCCTGGACCTCCCCAGCCGAGCGTCGCTTCGACTCCGCCCGCTGCGCGGACTACGCTCAGCGCGAACGGCCTGGGAGCCGGATGGCCATCAGGCAAGTGGCATTCGGCGCTGACCTCATTCTTCGGGAAACTTCGCATGGCCCTGCTACCGCCACTCGACCTGCAACGCTGGATCGACGACAACCGCCACCTGCTGAAACCGCCGGTGGGCAACAAGTGCATCGTCGATGGCGATTTCATCATCATGATCGTTGGCGGTCCCAACGCGCGCACCGATTACCACTACGACGAAGGCCCGGAGTTCTTCCATCAACTGGAAGGCGAGATGATCCTGAAGGTGCAGGACGAGGGCCAACCGCGCGACATACCGATCCGCGCCGGTGAGGTTTTCTACCTGCCGCCGCGCGTGCCCCATTCACCGCAACGCATGCCCGGATCGGTCGGCCTGGTGATCGAGCGGCGACGCCTGGCGGGCGAAAAGGATGGCTTGTTGTGGTTCTGCGAACGCTGCAACCACACCTTGTTCGAGGAATACTTCGTGCTCGACAGCATCGAGCACGATTTTCCGCCGGTGTTCGACCGCTTCTACGGGTCGGTCGAGGCGCGCACCTGTACGGCTTGCGGACACCTCAATCCGGCGCCGGCGAAATACGCGTAGGCCTGCCTTTTTGTAGGAGCGACTTCAGTCGCGACGCCTTTCCTAGACTCATGAAAATCAGGAGCGTCGCGACTGAAGTCGCTCCTACAGTGACTTGCGAGCTAGCCATTTCTGCGCCATGCGACGCAGCGAAGCCTCGAGGCTGGTATCAGCAGCCACCTCCGCCACCGGCCGCCATGCCAGCGCCCGCGATTCGCTATTGACCACGAAGCGCTCATCCGCGCCGGCACGCACCACGTAGCGCACGTCGTAATGCCAATGCTCCGGTTCGGCTCCGCGCGTCGGAATGCAGTGGCGGTCGATATCGAAGATGTCGCCCTCGACGCGCAAGCCCGGCACCCCGGTTTCCTCCTGCGCCTCACGCAACGCCACCCCTGCCAGGTCGGGATCGCCATCGGCATGGCCGCCGGGCTGCAACCAGCGATCGAGTTTGCGGTGATGCATCAGCAGCACGCGCTCGCCGTCGCCGCTGACCAGCCAGGCCGAACCGGTGAAGTGCGCCACGGTGTGGCGCCGCTCGAACACATCGGGGTGGCTGCGCAGGAAAATCTCGAACTGCGCGACGACTTGTTCCTCCCCCTGCCACAAGTCACGGTAGCGACGCAGCGATTCGACCAGAAAGTTTTGCGGTGCCTGCATCGTCGTCCATCCGGTTCATGAAAGTGCGCTGCAGCAAGCCTTTGCAGGGCCTGAATCCAGCTTGTACAACCCCCAACGCTCGGCTATGTTGGCCCACTATTCGCATCTCCGCACCACGCGTCGCGCACTGCTGCAGCGCACGAGCGGACGCATTCATGCCAAGGGGCGCTTGATGATCAAAAATCTTTTTGCCACCCATCCCGTCAAGGCCATGCCCCATGTGGACGCCGGCGAGCCGGTGGAGGGTAGCGCCGAAGGCGAGGTCACCCTCAAACGCGTTTTGACGGCGCGGCACCTGGTGATGCTCGGGGTGGGTGCGGTCATCGGCGCGGGCATCTTCGCCATCACCGGCACGGCGGCGGCGCAGTTCGCCGGCCCCGCGCTGATCCTCAGCTTCCTGATCGCCGCCGTGGCCTGCGGCCTGGCCGGCATGTGCTACGCGGAGTTCGCCGCGATGTTGCCGGTTTCCGGCAGCGCCTACTCCTATTCCTACGCCACCCTGGGCGAGGTGGTCGCCTGGTTCGTCGGCTGGGCGCTGGTGCTGGAGTACCTGTTCGCGGCATCCACGGTGGCGGTGGCATGGTCGGGCTACTTCGGCGAATTGCTGCGCATGCTCAGTTCGATGACCGGCCTGAACTTCACCTTGCCGGCGGCGCTGTCCTCGGCGCCGCTCACGTTTGCCGAAGGTGGCCACGCGCTGGTCACCACCGGCGCGCTGATCAATCTGCCGGCCATCATCATCGTCGGCGCGATCAGCTGGCTCTGCTACATGGGCATCACGCAGTCGGCGACGGTCAACGCGATCATCGTGGCGATCAAGGTGTCGGTGATCCTGCTGTTCCTGATCGTGATGTTCAATTACATCAACCCCGACCTGTGGCACCCGTTCATCCCCGCCAACGAGGGCGGCTCCAAGTTCGGCTGGAGTGGCATCTACCGCGGCGCCACGCTGGTGTTTTTCGCCTATATCGGTTTCGACGCGGTTTCCACCGCCGCCGGCGAAGCGAAGAACCCGCAGCGCGACATGCCGATCGGCATCCTCGGCTCGCTGCTGTTGTGCACCGTGCTGTATGTGGCGATGGCCGCGGTGATGACCGGCACCACGCCTTTCCGCATGCTCAATACGCCCGAACCGGTCGCTACCGCGATCAATTACGTACTCGGCACCGTCGCACCCGGCAGCGTCTCCGGCTACATCCTGGGCGCGCTGAAGATCCTGGTGGTATTCGCGGCGCTGGCCGGCTTGAGCTCGGTGATCCTGGTGATGTTGATGGGCCAGCCGCGCATCTTTTATTCGATGTCGCGCGATGGCTTGCTGCCGTCGGCACTGGGCCGCCTGCACACGAAGCACCGCACGCCTTACGTGGGCACGATCCTGGTGGGCGTGATCGCCAGCGCCTTGGCTGGCCTGTTCCCGGTGGACGTGCTGGGCGATCTGGTGTCGATGGGTACCTTGCTGGCATTCGCCACCGTCTGCATCGGCGTGCTGGTGCTGCGCCGCATGCGGCCGGAGCTGCCGCGCGCGTTCCGCGTGCCGTTGCCGTGGCTGGTCTGCCCGCTGGGCGCCGCCGCTTGCCTGTTCCTGTTCTGGCAGGCTTTCGAAGTGCGCTGGCCGCTGCTGGTGAGCTGGATCGCGATCGGATTCCTGATCTACGGCTTCTACGGCTACCGCCACAGCAAGTTGCGCCAGGGCGCGCGCTGAGGCGCAACGGCCGGCGCGATGCCGGCCGTCCACACACGACGTGTCGCGCACGCGGCGCAACGACCATCCGCTTCGACGACAAGTTGCCATGCTCAAACAGCTGCTCGCCCGCAAGACCGATTTCAGCGATGCCGACGATGCCCACGGCCCCACCCTGCGCCGCACACTGGGGCCGATGGGGCTGACGGCGTTGGGCATCGGCGCGGTGATCGGCGGCGGCATCTTCGTGATCACCGGCCAGGCCGCCGCGGATCACGCGGGGCCGGCGGTGATCCTGTCGTTCCTGCTGGCGGCCATCTGCAGCACGTTCACCGCGCTGTGCTACGCCGAATTCGCCACCTTGATCCCGGTATCGGGCAGCGCCTATTCCTACGCCTACGCCACCCTGGGCGAGCTGGTGGCCTGGTTCATCGGCTGGAACCTGGTGCTGGAATACGGCGTATCCGCCTCGGCGGTGGCGGTGAGCTGGACCGGCTATTTCCTGAGCCTGCTCGACCATATAGGCCACGCCTTCAGCATGGACTTGAGCCTGCCGGCGGCGCTGACCAATGCGCCGCTGGCGTTCACCGCCGACCATCAACTGATCGCCACCGGCGCGCTGTTCAACCTGCCTGCGGTGGTGCTGGTGTTGCTGCTGACCTGGCTCTGCTACGTCGGCATCCGCGAATCGAGCCTGGCCAACGCGGCCATGGTGGTCCTGAAGGTCGGCCTGATCGCGCTGGTGATCGTGGTGGGGTGGCGCTATGTCGACCCGTCCAACTGGCACCCCTTCATCCCCGAGTCGCAAGGGCACTACAAGTACGGCTGGGGCGGCGTCCTGCGTGGCGCGGCGATGGTGTTTTTTGCCTACATCGGTTTCGAGGCCACGTCGGTGGCGGCACAGGAATCGCGCAACCCGCAGCGCGACCTGCCCGTCGGCATCCTGGCTTCGCTGGCCATCTGCACCGTGCTGTATATCGCCATGGCAGCGGTGATGACCGGGCTCAGTTCCTACACGCTGCTGGGCACCAATGAGCCGGTGGTGACCGCGCTGCAGGGGCATCCCGCGCTGGGCTGGCTGCGCTGGCTGGTGGAAATCGGGGCCATGCTGGGGCTGGCCTCGGTAGTGCTGGTGATGGTCATCGCGCAGCCGCGCATCTTCATGATCATGGGCCGCGATGGCATGCTGCCCAAGGTGTTCACACGCATCCATCCGCGCTATCGCACGCCGCATCTGAACACGCTGATCACCGGCGCCGGCATCGCGCTGCTGGCGGCCATCTTCCCGCTGGACGTGCTGGGCGACCTGGTCTCGATGGGCACCCTGATCGCGTTCATGGCGGTGTGTGCCGGGGTGTGGATCCTGCGCCACACGCGTCCGGAATTGCCGCGCACGTTCCGGGTGCCGTGGGCGCCGGTGATCTGCAGCCTGGGCATCCTCAGCTGCGCCGCCCTGCTTGCCACGATGGCCTGGTACAACTGGGGGCTGATGGTGTTGTGGACGGTGGTCGGGCTGGCGATCTACTTTGGTTACGGGCATCGGCACAGCCACTTGCATCAGCAGGAACTGGCGCGGAACGGCGCCTAAAAGACGCAAATTTCGCTCAATTGTGGCGCCAATCCCGTCCTTGGCGCCATGCGCGCCCAACTCCGCCCAATGCTGGACGGGCCTTCAGTAATATCTTGTATCCCTTTGTTTTTGAAGGAATTCACGAAATAATTTTTCGGAAAATCCGGTCCGAGATTGCCCCAACTGGCCCGGCCGGGAGTATCATCGGCAGTCCGCGGGTTGATCACTTGGCAGTGGGCCCCGGATCGCCGCCCGGCGCGTCAGGCAGGGTCAGCTCCTCAACCTGGCGTGTCCGGGCAGCACTTTCTTCAGGTCCTCCCCATCCCTTCCTCAGCTTGCCCTTCCCCAGCTTGCGATGGCGTCGTGACCACAAGCGCATGCGAAAGAGGCCGGCTCCTGCGAGCCGGCCTCTTTCGTTGCACGGTGTCGGGGGATCAGGCCTTCTTCGGCGCGTGCGACACGCACCAGCCCTTCGCATTGACCGACTTGCCGGGAAACAACTGGCAAGGTCCGCGGCCGGTGGTATTGGTGGCCGTGTAGAACTGGCAGTTGTGGCACACATCACCGGCCTTGTGCTTGGGATTGGTGGACTTGCTGGCGTCCTCCACGTAATCCAGCGCCTTGGCGGTCGGATCGGCGGGGCTGACCGGCGGCAGATCGGCGGCACGTGCGAGGCGCGGCAAGCCGCCCATGACCACGGCGGCCGCGGTGGTTCCCGCCGCGATCTTCAGGAAGTGGCGACGCGATTCGATATCATTTTCTTTCGACATGGCAGAGTCTCCGTCGATATGACCGGCGCACCCTGCACCGGATCGCCGAAGTGTCACGCGGTTTACCTCAACGCTTCCTGACTTGCGCGAATGGCTCGCATTACGCCCTGGGGCTTGCATGGCACATGGTATGATGACGTTTCATTTGGACGGCCAAACCGTATGACCCAGCAGTTGCCCGCCACGATGCCGCAGAGCCTGTTCGACAGTCGTGCCGACGCCATCGCCGAGGCCGCGCGGCAACTGGCGGCGCTCGGCTGGACGCCGGCGACCAGCAGCAATTTCTCGATGCGGGTGGATGGCGAGCACGCCGCCATCACCATCTCCGGCCGCGACAAGGGCCAACTCGGCCGCGACGACATCATGCTGATCGACCTGCATGGCCACGCGGTGGGCACCACGGCCAGGCCAAGCGCCGAAACCGCGTTGCACACGCAGGTCTACCGGCGCTGGCCGGAAATGACCGCCGTGCTGCATACGCACTCGCGTACCCAGAGCGTGGCATCGCGACTCTACGCCGCGCGCGGCACCATTCAATTGCAGGGCTGGGAATTGCAGAAGGCCATCAGCGGCTACACCACCCACGACAGCGTGCTGGAAATCCCGGTGTTTCCGAACACCCAGCACATGCCGGATCTGGTGGCCCGGGTGGACACCTGGCTGGATGCAGGCAAACCGCTGCACGCGTACCTTATCGATGGCCACGGCATCTATACCTGGGGCCGCGACATGGCCGAAGCCCGACGCCATCTCGAAGCACTCGAGTTCCTGCTCGAATGCGAAATGGATCTGAGGAGATTGTCATCATGAGCCACCTGCGCATTTTCGACGAGGCACGACCGCAGTCGGCGCTGGCCGATTACCGCGACCATGCCGCCATCGCCCGCGAGTTGGGCAAGGTGGGCGTGCGCTTCGAACGCTGGGAGGCCAATCAGCCGATCGCGCCGGGTGCCAGCCAGGACGAAGTGATCGCCGCCTACCGTGGCGACATCGACCGGCTCATGGCGGAAAAGGGTTACCAGAGCGTGGACGTGATCAGCCTCACGCCCGACCATCCCGACCGCGCCACGCTGCGCCAGAAATTTCTCAGCGAGCACACCCACAGCGAGGACGAGGTGCGCTTTTTCGTGGCCGGCGCGGGGCAGTTCACCCTGCATATCGACGACAAGGTCTATGACGTCCTGTGCGAGAAAGGCGATCTCATCGGCGTGCCCGACGGCACCCCGCACTGGTTCGACATGAGCGAATCGCCGTACTTCGTGGCGATCCGCCTGTTCACCAACAAGGAAGGCTGGGTGGCGCAGTTCACCGGCACCGACCTGGCCGACCGCTTCCCGCGCATGGCACCCCTCGCCCGGAATCCGTAGTCGTCCGCTCGCGGGCGAGGCGCTTGCGAATCCCGGCTCCCCATAGCCGAATGGCTGGTCATCCCGAATCCGGAATCCGTCCCCATGATCGAAATCCGCGCCGTCGTCACCGATATCGAGGGCACCACCAGCGCGATCACCTTCGTGCGCGACGTGTTGTTTCCATACGCCCGCAAGCGCTTGCCCGCCTTTGTCGAAACGCATGCCGACCAGCCCGAAGTTCAGCATTGGCTGCACGAGGCGGCGAAGGAGGCGGGCTTCATCGAAGCCAGCCGCCAGGAAGTGATCGAGCTGCTGCTGCGCTGGATCGACGAGGACCGCAAGTCCACCGCGCTGAAGGCACTGCAGGGCATGATCTGGAAGGCCGGCTACGAAGCCGGCGACTACGTGGCCCACATGTATCCCAAAGTGGCCGCCCGCCTGCGCCAATGGCGGGCCGACGGTCTGCGCCTTTATGTCTATTCGTCCGGTTCGGTGCCGGCGCAGCAGTTGTTTTTTCGCCATAGCGAAGCGGGCGATCTCACACCGCTCTTCGCCGGCTATTTCGATACCGAAACCGGGCCCAAGCGTGAGGCGGAATCCTACCGCCGCATCGCGGCGGCCATCGGCGAACAGCCGCAACACACGCTGTTCCTGTCCGACATCGTCGAGGAACTCGATGCCGCCCGGGAAGCGGGTTTCCAGACCGGCTGGCTGGTGCGTCCGCCACTGGAGGCACCCGCCCAGCCCCGCCATCCGGTCTTCGCCGATTTCGACGCGATCGCGCTCTGACTACCCACCGAAGGCCGACCATGCGCTCGCTGTTGATCGCCCTGCTCGCTTTCGTCGCGGGCATCTGGTTGGCCAGCCATTGGCAAACCGGCTCACCCGCGGCGACAGCGGCGCAAACGCCTGCATCACGCCTTGCTGCAACACCGACCGCTTCGGTTGCCCCGGTGCCGGCGCCGATGGACGCTGTCGCCGACGATCGCTGGCCCGCTGACGGCCCGTCAGCCGAACAGATCATCTACGCGCAACCCCGGATGGTGCGCGACGCGCTGGCGCAATTGACTCCGCGCATCAACGGCAGGCCCAACCTCTATCTGGTGGCTTTCGCCGGGGATGCCGGTGAGGATGTCTTTCGCAACGAAGTCGAGTACGCCGCCCGCCTCTTTCCGGCCCGCTTCGGTGCCGCCACGCACACGCTGGTGCTGGAAAACAATCCCGCTTCGCTGACCACCCGTCCGCTGGCCAGCTGGAGCAACCTCGAGGCGGTGCTCGACGGCCTTGCCCACGTGATGCATCCGGACGAGGACATCCTGATGCTTTACGTCACCAGCCACGGCAGCGAGGACCACTACCTGCTGATCGACATGGACCCCGTACCGCTCGACCAGATCGGCGCGAACGACCTCGCCGCCATCCTGCGCGAACAGGCTTTCCGCTGGAAGGTCGTGGTGGTGAACGCCTGTTATTCGGGGGGATTCGTGCCACCGCTGCGTGGCGACGGCACCCTGATCATCACCGCCGCCCGCAGCGATCGTAGCTCGTTCGGCTGCGGCAGCGATTCGGACATCACCTATTTCGGCAAGGCCTGGCTGGTCGACGCGCTGAACCGCACCGACCATTTCATCGACGCCTTCGAACGCGCGCGCAAGACCATCGCAAGCTGGGAAAGCCGGGACAAGCTCACGCCGTCCGAACCGCAGATCGATGTCGGCAAGGGCATCGCCGCACAGCTGGCGCGGTGGCGCAAGGATGTCGCACCGGGAGCGACCGTTCCGTTCGCGCCAGCAACCAGGCCAAGGGATGCGTCGAGCATCGCGCAGTAACCGATGCCCCCCGGCGAACGCTTCACCTGCCGCCAAGTCCGCGCGTGCTAGCTTCAGCCGCTGATTATTCCGGAATGCGCACATGAAGACGCCGCGTGCGGCATCAACGACGGTATTGCGCGCCGCGCTGGTCTCGCTGCTGTGCACGATCGCAGCGTGCTCCTGGCACGCACCGGTCGCCAATCCGGCCCCGATCGCTGCCGCCACATGCCGTGCATCGCAACTGGATTTCACCGTCGACAGCGGCGATGGCGGATTCAACGGCATGTCCCACTCCGGCACCATGCTGACCGTGCGCAACACGGGGGCCGTCGCCTGCACACTCCCCGCGCGGCCAAAACCCATGTTGACCGACTCCGGCAAGCGTCCCCTGAACATCGTCGCGCAGGCGTTCATCGAACCTGCACCCTCCACGATCCGGTTGGCGCCCGGCGGCGCGGTGGAAAGCGAGATGCGCTGGGTCTCCGGCAACGTCTATGAGGATGGGCATTGTGAATCCCCGGCCCTCATCGATCTGGCCATCGGCGGGGAAACGGTTTCGAGCCCCTTCACCGGCCATTTGTGCGGCGCCGGTGGCAAGCCTTCCACCTATACGCTGACGCCGTTCCGCCCCGCGGCAACCGCGGATGCGCCAGTGCTTTCCTGTACCTGCGAAGACGGCCGCGAGGTGCAAGCCAGCTACCCCGACAGCATGACCGCCATGGTCACCTTCGACGGAGACATCCACCGCATGCACATCGCCCTCTCGGCCGACGGCGCGCGCTACATCGGCGAACATTGGCAATGGTGGACAAAAGGCATGCACGACGCGTGGCTCTCGCCGCTGCGCGATGGCGAGACCTATCCATCGGCCAGTGGCGTGGCTTGCCACGCACCCTGACCCTTCCGCCAGCCGGCAATAACGGCGGGTTACGCCATTCTGAGGATGCCGTGTTCATACAGCATCTTCATGGCGAACAGCATTTCGTCGCGGCCGGGACCACCCGGTTCCTGTGGCCACGACAGAACGTCGGGGATGGTAAAGCTGCCCGCTTCGGACGACAGCCGCTGGAATACCGACCCCATGATGACCGGAAATTTCAGCACGCCGGTCTCGCATGGCACGACGATGTCATCCTGCACCTGTACAAAGCGCAGGGTTGCAGCCACGACGAAGCGCTGATCCGGCGTTATCTTCGGAACCGGCAACAGCGGCGCCGGCTTCCATCCCGTGAAGGGTTCCTGCCGCAGCGATTTCAACCAGGGCTCGGCGGCGGCCTGTGCGATCTCGTCCAGGCATTCGACGATATAAGCCGAGACCGCTTCGGGCATGGCCCCTCGCGCTTTCTCCAACGTGGCAGGTGGCCCACCTCGCCATTTCTCGCTCGAGACCGCAAGACGCTGAAACAGCGGAACCAGATCGTGAAACAAATTGCGGGGCGAAAAATAGAGATTCAATGCCAATGAATAGCCTATGCCACGCGCGGAATGCCACGCCCCGGCGGGAAGGCAGAGCAGGTCGCCGGGCTGCAGTTCCACCTCGCCAAACGCCATGTCGTCAGGCAATTTCCCCACGTCCGCACTGGCGCCGGGTTGATATACGGCGTTCTCCAGTGGCCACGGTTTTGCCGACTCCATGGAGAATCGCCAGCGCTTGCTGCCGGCGATCTGGATGCTGGTGGCAACCCGCTTGTCGTAATGCGTGGGCAGGCCCGAACCGTCAGGCGAGACGTAACAATTGGCACCCACGAGGCCATTGAAATTGAGCTGCGCGCGGACGGCCTGTGCCCACTGGCAAAGCACGGGATCGGCCAGATGGATATCGGTGATGCAGATCGTCGCGCCGGCGTTGAGCAAGTCGGCGACCTGGTTATGGTCCGCGTCGATCATGCCCCGTGAACTTCCGGCCTCCTCACCACGCGTAAAGGCCGCCTTTATGTTGTAGCTGGTGCCGGCGAGCGACTTCCCGCGCGAAAGCGCCTGCCGCAATCTCGCCCAACCGAAAATATGGTCGAATTTTCCGGGATGCCCCTTGACGCTCACCGACGTGCGCGAGAAAAACGAATCCACGAACTTTCCGGCATCGAGCGGGCTCACCAGTTCCTGAAGCTCGCGGCCATTCAAGGGCGCAGGCGATGGCGGCTCGGCGGACGTACCGGGATCGAGCAGGGAATGAAAATCTATCGTGTCCATGGATCGTCTTTTCTCGGATTGACCGCGGCGCCGAAACGTCCCGCTGCGCGCCACCGTAGTATTGCAAAAAGGCCCGCCGCGCCCCACCGGAGCCTGCGTACGGTCGCCATGATGTTGCACGAATGGTCGGCGTACCGGCCCGGCCCAACATTGACGCCGGTCAAACCGGACCACGGTGCCCGCGCCATATCGACGCATCCGCGGCGGAATCTGATCAGGATCAAGACGCCGGCCATTCGGCTCCGCGAAGATCGGCGCAACCAACCGGGGATTTCCCGAGCGAGACCACGATGGAATTCCACATCGCCATTACCGACACACGCCCGCAACTCGAAGCCGTCGAAGACGCCATGTTCGATGTCGACTCGAACGCGCTCGTCGATCTCGACCCCAGCGGTTCCACCCTGCGCATCTCGTCCTTCGTGACCATCGAGGATCTGATCGACGTCATGCAACGAACGGGCTGGACAGTCGCGCCGGAACAGGTGGTTCAGTTGCCCACGATCTGCTGCGGTGGCTGCAGCGGTTGAGCAGCTCCATTCACCTCTTTCGCGCGATCACGGGGTGCGATGCCGCCCGATCAATACCTGGGCCACGTCCGCCAGCGACAATCCGCGCGCGCGCAAGGCAACCGTGAGATGGAACAGCAGATCCGCCGCCTCGCCCAGCAGCTCCTGATCGCCCTGCGCCACGGCCGCCAGCGCGGTCTCGACGCCTTCCTCGCCCACTTTCTGCGCGATGCGGCGGATGCCGCCGTCGAACAGTTTCGTGGTGTAGCTGCCTTCGGGGCGGTCGGCGTGGCGTTGCGCAACCAGCGCATCGAGTTCGGCCAGGAAGCCCAGCGGCGGACGCACGTCGTCGCCGTTGCCGAAGCAGCTTGAGGTGCCTTCGTGGCAGGTGGGGCCATGCGGGTCGGCCTGGATCAGCAAGGTGTCGGCATCGCAGTCGATGCGGATCGATTTCAGGTCGAGCACGTGACCGGAGACTTCGCCCTTGGTCCACAGGCGCTGCTTGCTGCGGCTGTAGAAGGTGACGTGGCCGCTGCGTTGAGTTTCGGCCAGCGCCTCGGCATTCATGTAGCCAAGCATCAGCACTTCGCCGCTCAACCAATGTTGCACGATGGCCGGCAACAAACCGTCGCCCTTGGACCAATCGAGGCGGCTGGTATCGGTGGTATCGCTCATCGCTGTGGTTCCTCGTGCTACAGGCGTACCGGGACGCCCTGCTCGTGCAGATAGTTTTTCAGTGCGGGGATCGCGATCGCACCGGAGTGGAACACGCTGGCGGCCAGCGCACCGTCCACGTCGGCTTCGACGAAGGCATCGCGAAAATGTTCCGGCTCGCCGGCGCCACCGGAGGCGATCAGCGGCACGTTGCAGATCGAGCGTGCGGCCTGCAACTGCTCCAGGTCGTAGCCGCGGCGCACGCCGTCGCTGCCCATGCAGTTGAGCACGATCTCGCCGGCGCCGCGCTGCTGTGCCTCGGCCATCCAGTCCAGCGTGCGGCGCGGCAAGGCCTGGGTCTTGCTGGGGTCGCCGGTGTACTGGCGCACGCGCCATTCGCCGTCCGCGTCGCGCAGCGAGTCGATGCCGACGACCACGCATTGCACGCCGAACGCGGCGGCCAGTTCGTCGATCAGTCCGGGCCGTTCCAGTGCGGGCGAGTTCACCGAGATCTTGTCGGCGCCTGCGTGCAGCACGGCGCGCGCGTCGTCGACCGAGCGGATGCCGCCGGCCACGCAGAACGGAATGTCGATCGCGCGCGCCACCTTCTCGACCCAGCCACGATCCACGCTGCGCCCCTCGGGGCTGGCCGTGATGTCGTAGAACACCAGCTCGTCGGCGCCCTCGTCGCGGTAGCGCAGCGCGAGCTCCACGATTTCGCCCATCACCACGTGGTCGCGAAACCGCACGCCCTTGACCACCTTGCCGTCGCGCACGTCCAGGCAGGGAATCAGCCGGCGGCTCAACATGCCAGTGCTTCCGCCAGGGTGAAGCGACCTTCCAGCAACGCGCGGCCCAGGATCACGCCTTGGGCGCCAGCGTCGCGGGCGGCGCGGATATCGTCCAGCGAGCGCACGCCCCCGGACGCCTGCAAGGCCAGTTGCGGCACGCGCTCGCTGAGGTGCCGATAAAGGTCGAGGTTGAACCCGGCCAGCATGCCGTCGCGATCGATGTCGGTGCACAGCAGGTGGCGTGCGCCGCGCTCGGCATACCAGGGCGCCAATTCGTCCAGCGTGCGTGTTTCCACTTCGGTCCAGCCGGCGCTGGGCAAGGCCCAGCGATCGCCGATACGGCGCGTATCCAGCGCGATCACCAGCCGTTCGGCACCGTGATTGTCCAGCCAGCGTGCCACCTGGTCGGGATCGCGGATGGCCACGCTGCCCAGCACCACGCGGTGCACGCCGGCATCGAACAGTCGGTGCAGATCCTCCTCGGCACGCACGCCACCACCGGCCTGGATGCGCATGCCGCTGGCGGCGATCGAACGGATCACCGCCAGGTTGTCGAGGTTGCCCGAGCGGGCGCCGTCGAGGTCGACCAGGTGCAGCCAGTCGGCGCCCGCCTCGGCATAGCTCCATGCCAGCTCGCGCGGATCGGCGGCGTAGGTGGTCTGCTGCGCATAGTCGCCCTGCTTCAGCCGCACCACCTGGCCACCGCGCAGATCGATCGCGGGAATCACCGCAAAACTCGTCATGAGAACGCCGTCATAGCTTGAGGAAATTGCCGAGCAGCCGCGCCCCCACGGCGGCGGAACGCTCGGGATGAAACTGCATGCCGTGGAAATTGCCGCGCGCGATCACGGCGGAAAACGCGCCACCGTAGTCAGCCGTGGCCAGCGTGTAATCGCCCACCGGCACCGCATAGCTGTGCACGAAATACGCCTGGTCGTCGCCGCCGAGGCCATCCACCAGCGGATGTTGCCGCGTGGTTTCCAGGCGGTTCCAGCCCATGTGCGGCACGCGCAAGCCGGGCGCTTCGACAAAGCGCAACACCGGCGCGGGGATCAGGCCCAGGCACTCGGTGTCACCCTCGGCCGAGCGCTGGCACAGCAGCTGCATGCCCAGGCATACGCCCAACACGGGCTGGGTCAGCGAGCGCAACAGATCCACCAGCCCCAGTTCGCGCAAGCGCGCCATGCCAGGCGCGGCGGCGCCCACGCCGGGCAGGATCACCTTGTCGGCCGCACGGATCGCCGCCGCATCCGCCGTCAAGGCGGCATCCACGCCAAGGCGCTGCAGCGCGTAGCGCACCGAGCCGATATTGGTACCGCCGGCGTCGACCAGCACGACGCTCATTACAGCGTGCCCTTGGTGCTGGGAAGCTCGTTGCCCTCGCGACGGATCGCCTGGCGCAGGGAGCGCGCCACCGCCTTGAAACAGCCCTCGATCATGTGGTGCGCGTTCTCGCCCTGCACGGTGAGGCGCAGGTTCGCGCCCATCGTTTCGCACAGCGAGCGGAAGAAATGCGGCACCAGCTCGGTCGCCATGTCGCCCACACGCTCACGCGGGAAGCTGCCCTCGAACACGAAGTACGGCCGCCCGGAAAGATCCAGCGCGGCGCTGACCAGCGACTCGTCCATCGGCAGCGTGAAGCCGTAGCGGCCGATGCCGCGTTTGTCGCCCAGCGCCTGTTTCATGGCCTGCCCCAGCGCCAGCGCGGAATCCTCGATGGTGTGGTGATCGTCGATGTGGGTGTCGCCCTCGCAGCGCAGCTCCAGCGCGAAACCGCCGTGCTTGCCGATCTGCTCCAGCATGTGGTCGAAGAAGCCCACGCCGGTATGCACCTTCGGCTCGGCCACCTTGTCCAGGTTCACGCTGACGGTGATGCGGGTTTCCTTGGTGTTGCGGGTGACCGTGGCGGTGCGCGGCGCATCCAGCAACTGGTGCGCCAGCTCCGTCCAGCTCACGCCCTGCGGGCCCACCCGGAAACCGCGCACGCCCAGGTTGGCGGCAAATTGCAGGTCGGTTTCGCGATCGCCGACCATCGCCGACGCCGCGCGGCTCCAGCTGTCGTCGGCGAGATAATGCCGCATCAGGCCGATGCCCGGCTTGCGCGTGTCCAGGCCTTCGTGCGGAAAGCTGCGGTCGATCAACACCTCGTGGAAACGCACGCCCTGCGACGCGAGTATCCGCAGCAGCAGTTCATGCGGGCCGGTGAAATGCGCCTCGGGAAAACTGTCGGTGCCCAGGCCATCCTGGTTCGTCACCATCACCAGTTCGTAGCCCGCGCCGACGAAACGCTGCAGCGCGGCAATCACGCCGGGCAGCAGCGCGAGCTTCTCGTAGCTGTCGATCTGTTCGTCGGCGGGCTCCTCGATCAGGCAACCGTCGCGATCGACGAAAAGCAATTTGCGGCTCATGCCGCACCTCCCTGGAGAATGGCCAGCACGCGGGCGTTTTCCGCCGGCGTGCCGATGGTGATACGCAGCGCATCGGCAAGGTTGGGATAACGGCGCACGTCGCGCACCACGATGCCGGCGGCCAGCAGGCGCTGGTAGACCGCGCCGGCGTCATCGAAACGCACGGCCAGGAAATTCGCCTGCGACGGCAGTACTTCGCGCACGCCGGCAACCCGCGCCAGCTCCTTCGCCCAGACGAAATTGTCCTCCGCCTGC
>JBIQMK010000051.1:0-15532 GCA_044463365.1 Rhodanobacter sp.
CTCTCCCCTGCCCTCTCCCCGCAGGGGAGAGGGTATTACGGCCTGTTGCGGCTTTGCGGTTTGGCGTGCGGCCTGTTCGTGCCTCTTCGATAAACGAAAAAGCCGAAAGAGACCGTAATACCTCCTCTCCCCAGCGGGGAGAGGATTGAGGAGAGGGGGCGGGTGCTTGCGGGAAAGCTGGTCGGAGGAGTTTCGGCATCGTGGGGAGCTTGGTTGGGCTTCCTCGCGGCGTGTTCGGCTTCGTCGCGGTTTCCCCGCGGCGTGTGCCGCCTCTCCCTCCCCTCTCCCCGCAGGGGAGAGGGGATCACGGTTTCTTTCCGCGTTGAGCTGCGGCGGTTGTGGCGCTTTCCGCCTGAATGAACCTGCCATCCCGCGCGGCGATGGGGTTTCGCCGGGCAGCACCGCGGGTTAGCCTTGCGGGACTTGATATTTTCGGATCGTCCTGAGCATGGAGAACACGCAGAAGCGCGTCGGTGTGGTCGGCGGAGTACGCGTTCCGTTCTGCCGCAACAACACCGCCTATGCCGATGTCGGCAATTTCGGGCTCTCGGTGAAAGTGCTCGGCGCGCTGGTGGAACGCTACGGACTGCATGGGGTGGAACTGGGCGAAGTGGCGCTGGGGGCGGTGATCAAGCACGCCGCCGACTGGAACCTGGCGCGCGAGGCGCTGCTGTCGTCCGGCCTGGCGCCGACCACGCCGGGCATCACCACGGCCCGCGCCTGCGGCACCTCGCTGGACAACGCCATCATCGTCGCCAACAAGATCGCCGTGGGACAGATCGAGGCTGGCATCGCGGCCGGTTCCGACACCACCAGCGACGTGCCGATCGTCTACGGTCGGCGCCTGCGCAAGCGGCTGCTGGCGATGAACCGCGCCAAGACCCCGCTGGACAAGTTGAAGGTGGCCCTGCGCGGCTTTTCGTTGCGCGAACTGAAACCCGCGTTTCCCGGCGTGGCCGAGCCGCGCACCAACAAGTCGATGGGCGATCACTGCGAGCTGATGGCGAAGGAGTGGCACATCAGCCGCGAGGCGCAGGATCAGCTGGCGCTGGACAGCCACCGCAAGCTGGCGGCGGCGTACGAGAGCGGCTTCTTCGATGACTTGGTGGTGCCGTTCCGCGGGCTGAAGCGCGACGGTTTCCTGCGCCCCGATTCCACCCTGGAAAAACTGGCGGCGCTGAAGCCGGCGTTCGACAAGCGCTCCGGCAAGGGCACGCTGACGGCGGGCAACTCCACCGGCCTGTCCGACGGCTCGGCCGCGGTGTTGCTGGCCAGCGACGACTGGGCCGCGCGGCGCGGCCTGAAAATCCAGGCCTACCTGCGCGATGCGGAAGTGGCTGCGGTGGATTTCGTGCACGGCGAGGGCCTGCTGATGGCGCCCACCGTCGCCGTGCCGCGCCTGCTGGCGCGCAACGGCCTCAGCCTGCAGGATTTCGATTACTACGAGATCCACGAGGCGTTCGCGGCGCAGGTGCTGTGCACCTTGCGCGCGTGGGAATCGGCCGAGTACTGCAAGAACCGGCTGGGGCTGGATGCGCCGCTGGGTTCGATCGATCCGGCCAAGCTCAACGTGCACGGTTCCAGCCTGGCCGTGGGCCATCCGTTCGCCGCCACTGGCGCGCGCATCATCGCCACGCTGGCCAAGCTGCTGGAGCAGAAGGGCAGCGGCCGCGGCCTGATCTCGATCTGCACTGCCGGCGGCATGGGCGTCACCGCGATTCTCGAGCGGCCGTAGGCGGCCCCGGATCGGCATGCCTCGCCTCCGCACCACCACGGGTCTCAGCTTGCTGCTGCTGGTCGGCGGCATCGCTGGCACCGCTTGGCTCAGCACGCTGACCGCCGGATGGAGCGGCCCGACCGTGGCCGTGCGCGCGTCAGCCCACCACGCACGTCACGTCACACAGGCGTCCGCGCCGGAGCACACGCGCCAACCGGTGCGCACCGCAACGGTCAGGGTTGCGCACGTGGCGGCGCCCGAACCCGCGCCGGTCGCCATGCCACTGGCGCCCGCGCGGTTGGAACCCGTGGCGATGCCGTACGACACCACCACGCCGTGGTATCGACTGCGCGGGCATCTGGATGGCCGCGTGGTGGTGCACATCGATACCGACGGCCGCGGCCAGGTCGCTCGCGCCAGTGTGGTCGAGTCCAGCGGCGACCCGATCCTGGACGATCACGCCTTGCGCAGCGTCCGCGGCTGGCGCTTCGCCGTGCCCGCCGATCACCCCGGCGGCGTCAGCGGCGAACTGCCGATGCGCTTCTCCTCGCACCAAGACAGCCTCGCCCGCGCACCGTAGGACGGCTTCCAGGAACGCCGTCATTCCGGCGAAAGCCGGAATCCAGTGCCTTCGTGTTCCGGAAGCAAAGGCACGAGGTTCCGGCTTTCGCCGGAATGACGCATTGAGGGGGATATTCGGCGCCGCTGCGAGCAGGCGTTTGGTGGCCGGGCGCCGCTCTCCGACTCCCGATTCCCCATTCCCGACTCCCTACTCAAAGCACCCCCTTGGCCCCCGCGCCGAACGCCGTGAACAGCCGCGTGATGATCAGCTTCGGCGACAGCGCCACGTCGGGGAAATCGCCCACCGCCTGGTAGCACTGGAAAAAGCCCGGGTCGCCGGCAAGCATCGGCTGGCAACCGGGTTTCAGGTCGTAGCTGGTGGCGTAGCGGAACGGCCACAGGTCGAACAGCGGCAGGTGCTCGGAAACCGTGCCGATGGCCTGGTTGATGTCGGTCAGCACGGGCACCACGGGGCGGCGCGGCGCGATCACCCAGGCGTTTTCCGGCTGGGTGTCGCGCAGGATGGAGCTGCGCAGCTGATCGGCGAACCGATGGTCGTAGACGATCACGCCCGACTCGGTGTTGTAGTGGTCCGAGCGCGGGTCGAAGTTGTGCGAGCCGACCATCGCAAAGGTATCGTCCACCACGATCGACTTGGCGTGCAGGCCGAAGCGGCGGCCTTCGCTGAGCAGAGGAGCCGGGCGGCTGTTGCTGCCGTGGCTGCCCAGCAGGTGGAAGCGCGCCTGCCTGGCGCTGGCCGGCGTGGCGGTTTCCGGCGCCGGGGTCGGCGAATCCATGCCCAGGTTGGCCAGCTGGTTGTCGACCGCCGCCGCCACGGCGTGCGGCTTCATCTCGTGGATCTCGAAACCGAACTTGGTGAGATAGCGCTTGCGGTGCTTGTACGACATGGCGTACACGGCGAACGCGTCGGTGGACGCCAGCGAATTGGTGGACACCACGATGCGTGGCGGTTCGGCGCGCTGGTGCAGCCGGCGGAAGATCTTCTGCGCCTGGTCGCTCATCACCAGGTACGGCGTCTGCAGCAGCACCTCGCGTTGCGCGCCCGCCACCATGCGCATGATGTGGCGGGTGAACAGCTGCGAGCGTGCGCGGTCGGGCGCGCGGGTCTTGGTCGGCATGTCGCTGAAGTAGTCCACGTTGCCTACCTTCATGCCCGGCGCAATCAGCCACGCGTGCAGCCACGGCGGGTCCTCCGCGGCCTGTTGCACCTGCGCCACGCGCAAGGGACGCCGATAGTGCGGTGCGCGCCAGGTGGGCGCCTCGGTGTCGGACAGGATGCGCTTGTTGAGATCGCGCAGATGGGTCAGCGGCACGGCACGGCGGTGGTTCCAGAACAGGTCGAAACTGTCGGCCATCTCGCGCGCCGCCGGCCCGCCCACCATCACGTCGCGGTCGACGTAATTGAAATCGTCGTCCCAGTTGAAATAGCGGTCCTCGTAGTTGCGCCCGCCGGTGATGCCGATGCTGTCGTCCACCACCAGCAGCTTGTTGTGCATGCGCTGGTTGAACTTCATGAAACAGCAGATAACGCCGGCGGCGAATTCCAGGGGCGGCGTGCGCGCCTTGTGGAAGGTGGGGTTGTACAGCCGCACGTGCAGGTTGACGCTGGCGCGCACCAGCCGGTCCAGCAGGTCCAGGTCGTTGAAGGAGAACAACTGGTCGGCCAGGATGCGCACGGTCACGCCGCGCCGTGCCGCCTGCACCAGCTCGTTCAGCATCAGCTGGCCGGCGTCGTCCTGGGCCCAGATGAAGGTCTGCACGTCGATCGACTTGCGCGCTGCGCGCACCAGGTTCACCCGTGCGGCCAGCGCCGGCTCGCTGTCGTCGAGCAGGGTGACCACGTTCACCGGTTGGGCGGGCGAGGATTGGGCCAGCGCGGTGTTCGCGGCCTGCAGCAGCGGCGAGGGCTGGGCGCAATGGTCGGCGCGCTGGCAGGTGAGCTGACGGTCGACGGTGTCGGCGACCGCCAGGTCGGCCTGGTGGATTTTCGCGCGCGACACGGCGCAACCTTGCAGCAGCAAGATCGCAAGCAGGAGGGGCAGGGAAACGAGGCGTGACGACATGCGCGCATGATACGGGCAGTGTCGTGAGGGCGTTGACGACGAAGGGCGGCGCCGCCCGGCGGTATCAGCGTGGCGCGGCCGCGATCACGGCGACCAGAACACGTCCAGCCGGGCGTTCCCCGGCTCCAGCGTGCCATCCAGGTGCAATACCGCCAGCGCGCCCGGCGGCATGCCGCGGAAATCGTCGGAGCGGCCTTCCACCAGCAAGGCCACCAGTCGCTCGATGCCGGGGTTGTGGCCCACCAGCATCACCGAGCCGGCGCCGCCATGTTGGTCGAGCAGGGCCAGCAGCTCGCCGGGCGAGGCGTCGTAGATTTCTTCGGCCAGTTGCGGCACCGGCAGCGAATCCAGCGCGGTCAGCGCCAACCGCGCGGTTTCGCTGGTGCGCCGCGCCGGCGAGCACAGCACGCGTTCGGGACGGATGCCGTGGCTGGCCAGCCACAACCCGGCCGCTTGCGCTTCCTGCTCGCCGCGGGCGCTGAGCGGGCGCTGGCGGTCGTCGCCGCTGGTTTCTATGGGGACGGCTTCGGCATGCCGCAGCAGGATCAATTCGTGCATGGGTGGCTCCGTGAGGGCGGGGCGTGGCGATCGAGCGACGCTCCTGGGGTCATGGGTGGCGCTTGATCCAGCGCAGCAGCGCTTTCCAGTCCTGTTGGTGGTTGCGTACCTGCTCGGATTGGTAATCGAAAATGCCCTTGCCCAGCGCGGTCAGCAGCACGTAGGCCTGGCTGTCGCGCAGTTGCGCGGCGATCGGGAAAGGCGACTCCTCGGCCAGTCGCGTCAGCGCGTCCTGGCTGGCGTGGGTCCAGGGCTTGAGCCGGTTGGCGACCAGCGCCACCGGCAGCTTGCCGCGCTTGATGCGGCCGATGGCCTGCAGTTCGGCCAGGAAGCGCAGCGTGGCGTCGAGGTCGAATGACGACGGCAGCACCGGCACCAGCAGCACGTTGGCCAGCTCGAGATAGGGTTCGAGTTCGCGCTCACCGGCGCCAGCGGGGGTGTCGATCAGCAATTGCTGCGTATCGTCCGGCACCCGCTGCAGACCGCGGCGGCCGCCTTCCAGCGCCAGCACGCCGGGTACGTTGTCGGGCCGCAACTCGGCCCAATGGAAACTGGAATGTTGCTTGTCCGCATCGACAATGGCCGTGCGCTGCCCCGCCTGTGCCCAGTGCGACGCCAGTTGCGTCACCAGCGTGCTCTTGCCGCAACCACCCTTGCTGCATGCCACCAGCGTCGTAAGCATCGGTTGACCCTTGCCCCGGAAGGTGGATCAAGCCTAACCCGCGGAAGGGGCAAAGGGGAACGGGCGAGCGGGAATGGGGATTTGGGGATCGGGATTTGGGGAATGCGTCGCATGCTGTCGTCGTTCGCCCTGAGCGTAACTGCGCAGCGGCGAAGTCTAAGGATCGCGTACGGGAAGTGGAGGCGCCACGATCGCCAAGTGCTGCGCTCCCTCCCCTGCAAGGCAGGGGAGGGTTGGGGAGGGGGCTTTTGATCTTCGCCGCGGCCCTTCCGTAGCTTCCCCGCGGCGTGCCCCCCTCTCCCCAGCCCTCTCCCCAAGGGGAGAGGGTATTACGGTGCTGGCGGGATGGTGAGGTGGACCGCGCTCAGCTCCCGGGCTTCCAGTCCGCCGGTGCTTCCGTGGCGATGCCGGCGTTGCGCAAGGCGGCCAGCATCAGGCTCATTTCGCTGCCGCCGCTGCGGGCGAGGGTCAGCAGGTGCTGGGCCACGGCGGGGTCGGTTTGGGCGCGGGCGGAGAGCGCGGCGAAGTTCTGTACCTGCCAGATCAGGTTGCGGCGGGCATGGCGGGCATCTTCCTGCTGGGCAGGGTCGTCGGCCAGGGTTTCGCGCAGATGCAGGCCCAGCGAGCGGGCCAGCGGGCTGGAGCCCCATTCCAGGATCTTGCCGAGTTTCAGGCAGTCGTCCTTCAGCGCGGCATCGTCGGCGGCGCCTTCGCACAGCCTGGCTGTGGCCGGCAGGTTCGGCTGCGGCTGGGCACGGGCGCTGCCGAACACCATCATCACCTGCAGTCCGGCGGCGCCAGCGGTGTTCTTCGGGTCCAGCGTGGCGGCCGGGGGCGGCAGGACGGCGACGGTGCTGGCGAGCGCCTTGAGGCTGACGCCGGCGTAGTCGTCATACAGCTTCGCGGCTGCGGCACGGGCCAGGTCCTGGCGTGCCGCGTCGGTGTGCCGCTGGCGCTGGTCGTCGCCGAGTTTGAGCAGCCAGACGGCGGCGTTGTCCGACGCCTTGGCCTGCAGCGCGGCCGGCGCGTCGCCGTTGGGGCAGGCATCCGCCTTGGCGTCGCAATCGGTCAGGCGCATCCAGTCGATGGCCGGGCCCGCGTCCCGCGCCTGCGCCGCGCGGTCGATCAGCGCGTGGAAACTGTTGTGGTCGGGCTGGTTGGGCAGCGGCCGGGCCAGCAGGGCGGCACCCAGCAGCGGCAAGGCATCGGCGCGTGGCGCCAGCACGCTGACCAGGTCGCGCTGGAAACCGGCCAGGGCCTTGTCGCGGGCCACATCGGCCTTGTGGCTTGCCGCGGGCTTTTGATGGCGAGCGGCCCACGCCGGCGCGGCCATCGTGGCCAGCGCGCAAACCATCCATGCATAGCGCAATCCGCGCATCGGGCTCTCCGGGCAAGCAAAAGCCCCAGCTTAATGGCCGAATCTTAAGCGGGGCTGATCGCGCGGTTTGCACGGCGGGCGTGCATGCGCGAGGCTTGGGGGCACGAACGTGGCCGCCTGTTCCGCGCGACGGCGCGGCGGCAACCTGAAGGAGACCGGCGTGAATCAATTTTCCACATGGGCCGACGGCGCGCCATGGTTCGCAGGCTGGGGCACGCTGGCGTTGATCAACGCCGCCCTGGCGCAAGGCAAGAACCGCAGCGGCCTGCTGTGGTTCCTGGTTTCCCTCGTGCTCGGACCGCTGGCCACACTCCTGCTGGTGCTGATGCCCAAAGTGCGATCAAAGATGTTCTGAAAGCACTCGCGGACGGCTCATGCGTAGCCGTAATTGCCAAACCTCAGCGCCAGATCAAGCCGTAATACCCTCTCCCCTTGGGGAGAGGGCAGGGGAGAGGGGGACACGCCGCGGGAAACCCCAACGAAGCTGTCCACGACGCCGAAAAGCTGCGCCAACAGCTCCCCCGCAAGCACCGCCCCCTCTCCTGTGTCCTCTCCCCAAAGGGGAGAGGAGATTACGGTGCCCGCGGGCTTTTCCGTTTATCGATAAGGCAGGAGCACGCCGCGGGAAAGCCCCGCCTACTCCCCCAACTCCTCGCGCATGAACTCCGGCTGCGCCAGCGCGCCCTTGTGCACTTCGGCGTTGTAGTAACGGGTGGGGAAGTTCTTGGCGGCGGCGCCGCGCTCGCGGAAACCGGACAGGTCGCCGCCCTTGCGCGCCATGGTGCAGCTCCACCAGCCGGTGGGGTAGCACGGCTGCGGGAACGGCAGCGTCTTCACCGCGCTGAAGCCCGACGTGCGCATGGCTGAGCGCATCGATTTGATCAGGTCCAGGTGCGCCAGCGGCGATTCGCTCTGCTGCACCAGCAGGCCGCCGTGGCGTAGCGCCTTGTAGCAGCTGCCGTAGAAGGCCACATTGAACAGGCCTTCGGCCGGGCCCACCGGATCGGTGGAGTCGACGATGATCAGGTCCAGCGAATCGGGCTCGGCGTCGGCCATGTACTTGATGCCGTCGATGAACAGCAGCTCGGCGCGCGGGTCGTTGTTGGCCTCGCACAGCTCGGGGAAATACTCCTCCGCCAGGCGCGTCACGCGCTCGTCGATTTCCACCTGCACGGCATTCTCGACTTCCTCGTGCTTCAGCACCTCGCGCAGCGTGCCGCAGTCGCCGCCGCCGATGATCACCACGCGCTTGGCGCGCGCATGGGTGAACAGCGCCGGGTGGGTCATCATCTCGTGGTAGAAGAAGTTGTCGCGCGTGGTGAGCATCACGCAGCCATCGATCACCATCAGGTTGCCCCAGTCGGTGGTCTGGTAGATCTCGATGTTCTGGAACGGGGTCTTCTCCGCGTGCAGCAGTTGCTCGGTGCGGAAACCGATGGAGGAACCGGAGGCCTGGTGGGCTTCGGTGAACCAGCTGAGCTGCTGCGGCATGGCGGGTGTCCTGAAAACCGTGGGATGCAAGGCCGCCCATTGTAGCGGCAACGCCTGCGGGCCGCCGTGTCCCTATCGTCACGAGCCGCCATTACAATGGCCGCTGGCATCCGGGCGCAGAACGCGCCGGCGCCGACAAGCCCGATCGGCCCCGCGGCGTGCGAGGCTTCCGGTCGTACGGGCCTGGTGGCTACACCGAAGTACTCCGTCAAGGTCCGCCGCTGCGACGATCATCCGTGGAAACGTGGCCCGCGACGGTGGATGCCGTCAGCGCCGGCTGCACAGGAGATGACATCGATGGCGAAACAGTGGACTACCGACGACGCCCGCCACACCTACGCCGTGCCGCACTGGGGCGATGGCTACGTGGACGTGAGCGCCGCCGGCGAGATGGTGATGCAGCCGCGCGGCCCCGGCGGCCCGGCGCTGTCGCTGCCGGCGATCGTGGAACGCGCCCGCGCCGACGGCCTGCGGCTGCCGCTGCTGGTGCGTTTTCCCGACATCCTGGCCGACCGGCTGGCGCACATGCAGGCCGCGTTCGCCCAGGCGATTGCCGAATACGACTACGCCGGTGGCTATACCGCCATCTACCCGATCAAGGTCAACCAGCAGCGCGGCGTGGCCGGCGAGCTGGCGGCCGCCGGCACGCACGGTTTCGGCCTGGAAGCGGGCTCCAAGCCCGAGCTGATGGCGGTGCTGGCGATGGCGCGGCCCGGTTCCATCGTGATCTGCAACGGCTACAAGGACCGCGAATACATCCGCCTGGCGCTGATCGGCAAGAAACTCGGCCTGCGCGTGCACATCGTGATCGAGAAACTGTCCGAGCTGGACCATGTGTTCAGCGAGGCCAAGGCGCTGGGCGTGGAGCCGCTGCTGGGCGTGCGCGTGCGGCTGGCCTCGATCGGCGCGGGCAAGTGGCAGAACACCGGCGGCGACAAGGGCAAGTTCGGGCTGTCGCCGAACCAGGTGCTGACGCTGATCCAGCGGCTGGATGCGGCCGGGCTCAAGCACACATTGAAGCTGCAGCACTTCCACATGGGCTCGCAGATCTCCAACGTGCGCGACATCGCCAACGGCATGCGCGAGGCCACGCGTTATTTCGTGGAACTCAGCCGCATGGGCGTGCCGCTGGAGATCGTGGACGTGGGCGGCGGCCTGGGCGTGGATTACGACGGCTCGCGCTCGCGCAGCTACAACTCGATCAACTACTCGATCGAGCAATACGCCTCCACCATCGTGCAGTCGCTGTCCGAAGCCGCCGCGGCCGAAGGCCTGCCGGCGCCGCACATCCTCACCGAATCGGGCCGCGCCATGACCGCACACCATGCGGTGATGGTGGTCAACGTGACCGAGGTCGAACAGGTGCCCGCTGGAGCGATGCCACCACCGGACGCGGATGAGCCGATGGTGTTGCGTCACCTGCGCGAGATCTGGGCCGAACTCGACCGCCGTCCGCCGCTGGAGCTATTCCACGAAGCGCAGCACCACCTGGCCGAAGGCCAGACGCTGTACGCGCTGGGCCAGCTGGCGCTGGCCGACCGCGCGCGGCTGGACGAGATGTACTACGCGGTGGCCAACGCCGTGCGCACGCGCCTGCTGCCGGCCGAGCGCTCGCATCGCGGCGCGCTGGACGAGCTGGACGAGAAACTGGTCGACAAGTATTTCGCCAATTTCTCGGTGTTCGAATCGATCCCGGACGTGTGGGCGATCGGCCAGATTTTCCCCATCGCGCCGATCGCGCGGCTGGACGAGGTGCCAACCCGGCGCGGCGTCATTGTCGACCTCACCTGCGACTCCGACGGCCGCATCGACCACTATGTCGATGCCGAGGGCGTCGACGTGAGCCTGGCGCTGCACGCGCTGAAAGACGACGAAAGCTATCGGCTGGGCATCTTCATGGTCGGCGCCTACCAGGAGACCCTGGGCGACATCCACAACCTGTTCGGCGACACCGATGCGGTGAACGTGCGGGTGGAAGGCGACGGCTTCGTGTTCGGCCACCAGCGCCGCGGCGACACCACCGACCTGATGCTCGATTACGTGGGTTACGACCTCGAGGCGTTGCGGAGCAGTTATCGCCAGCGCATCGCCGATGCGGGCGTGAGCGGTGCCGACGCCGATCAGCTTTACGCGGTGCTCAACGGTGGCCTGACCGCCTATACCTATCTGGCCGAAGATACGCACTGATTGATTCAAAAAGCCCCTCTCCCTGTGGCGACCGAAGGGAGTCCCCTTGCGGGTGAGAGGGGCTGGGGTGAGGGTTCGGTCGGAGCGTGGAGTCTGTTCCGATCCCGAACCCTCATCCGTCGCTTCGCGCCACCTTCTCCCAAAGGGAGAAGGAACCCGGTCTCTGGATCCCTGAAGGAGCAACGCATGACAAGTCTCAATGGCAAGGTCGCCCTGATCACCGGCGCGGCCAGCGGTATCGGCAAGGCGATCGCCGAGGTGTACGCACAGCGCGGCGCCAAGGTGGCGATTGCGGACATCCGCCAGGAGGCGGCCGACGCCGTGGCCGCCCAGATCAACGCGGCCGGCGGCACCGCCATGGGTGTTGCGATGGACGTGACCGACGAAGCCTCGGTCGACGCCGGCACCGATCACGTGGTGGCCGCATTTGGCCGTCTGGACGTCCTGGTTTCCAACGCCGGCGTGCAGATCATCAACCCGATCGACCAGTTCAGCTACGCCGACTGGAAGAAGGTCATGGCCATCCATCTGGACGGCGGTTTCCTCACCACCCGGGCCGCGCTGCGCCACATGTACCGCAAGGACGAGCAGGGCCGCAGCCATGGCGGCATCGTGATCTACATGGGCTCGGTGCATTCGCACGAAGCATCGCGGCTGAAGGCGCCGTACGTGGCGGCCAAGCACGGCCTGTTGGGCCTGGCGCGCACGCTGGCGAAAGAGGGCGCGCCGCACAACGTGCGCTCGCACGTGATCTGCCCCGGTTTCGTGCGCACGCCGCTGGTGGAAAAGCAGATTCCCGAGCAGGCCAAAGAACTGGGCATCAGCGAGGATCAGGTGGTCAGCGACGTGATGCTGAAGGACACCGTCGATGGCGTGTTCACCACGGTGGAGGACATCGCGCAGACGGCACTGTTCCTGGCTACCTTCCCCAGCGCGGCGCTGACCGGCCAGTCGGTAGTGGTCAGCCACGGCTGGTTCATGCAGTAAAACCGCGAGACACGGAAACCTGCAGGAGCGGCTTCAGCCGCGACGCTTTTCGCCCACGCTGGCGGCAGGAGCGTCGCGGCTGAAGCCGCTCCTACAGGGCCATTCAGCTGTCGCGATGCACCTGCAGACCGGCCGCCGACTGGTTGACCGGCATCACTTCGACGCGATTGATGTTGAGGTGCGGGGGCAGGTTGGCGATCCACCAGATGGTGTCGGCGATGTCGCTCGCGGTGATCGGGTGCACGCCGGCATAGAGCTGGTTGGAGGCGGCCTGGTCGCCGCCGGTGCGTACCAGGGTGAATTCGGTTTCGGCCATGCCCGGCTCGATCGACGACACCCGCACGCCGGTACCAAGCAGGTCCACGCGCAGGTTCTGCGAGAACTGGGTGACGAAGGCCTTGCTGGCGCCGTACACGTTGCCGCCGCGGTAGGCGTAGGCGCCGGAAATCGAGCTGATGTTGACGATCGCGCCGCGGCGTTCGATCAACTGTGGCAGCAGCAGGTGGGTGATCGTGACCAGCGCGGTGACGTTGGTGTCGATCATCTGCTTCCACTGCGCCAGATCCGCCTGCTGCGCAGGCGCGGTGCCCAGCGCCAGGCCGGCGTTGTTGACCAGCAGGTCGATGTCCGCGAATGCCGGCGGCAGCGCCGCATGCGCCGCACGCAGGGCGGCCTCGTCGCGCATGTCGAACGCGGCGATGTGCACGCGATCGGCACCATGGCGTGCCACCAGTGGCTGCAGCCGCTCGGCGCGACGGCCACTGGCGATCACCCGCCAGCCACCGGCCACGAAGCGTTCAACGGCGGCGGCGCCGAACCCGGAGGTGGCGCCGGTGATCCATGCGGTCTTGGTGGTCATGTGCCGAAGCCTGGGCAATGAGGGGAACTAGCGACCTTCCTTCAGCGCGATCGCGTTGATGCCCGCGCCGGCCAGCCGCTGCTTGGTGGATTCCAGGTCGGTGGCGGACGGGAACGGGCCCAGCCGCACGCGGTGGTAGGTCTGGCCGTTGACGTTGACGGTCTGCACGTTGGCGATGAAACCCTGCATCGCCAGCTTGGCTTTCAGGGTCTCCGCATCGGCGGCATTCGGGAACGCGCCGACCTGCAACAGATAGCCGCTGCCCGCCGCTGCCGTTGGCGTGCTGCGCGGCGCGGCGACCACGTCTTCGCTGACCGCGGCCGGCGCATTCGGGTTGCTGGCGGGCGCCGTCGCCATCGGCGCGGTGCCGGCCGCCGCCTGCTGCTGGGCCTGCGTGGCCGCCTGCTGTTTCTGCAACTGCTCGGCGCGCGCCTGGGCGCTGATTTCGGCATCGGGGATGCGCACCTCGCGCTCCGACAACACGGAATAGAAATCGTATTGCGGCTTCTTGGGCGCGTCGTCGTTGCTGCCCGTTTCCAGCACGCCCGGTTCGCTGGCGTGCTTGGCGGTGGCCTGGGGGTTGGCCTGCGGGCCTTCCGGTTTGTGCAGGCTGGTGAGCAGGCTGCCGCGCAGCATCATCACCATCAGCACGGCACCGACCAGCAAGCCGACGATCGCGTAGCCCCAGGCGGGGAAGCCGCCTTTCCTGTTGCGCACGGCCTGCCGGCCCTTGCCCTTGCGTGTTGCCATTACATCTTCTCCGGGGCGCCGAGGCCCAACAGACCCAGGCCATTTTTTAAGACTTGCCGCGTGGCCACCACCAGCGCCAGGCGCGCATTGCGCAGCGCGGCATCCTCGACCAGGAACTGGTGCGAGTTGTAATAGGTGTGGAACGCATTGGCCAGTTCACGCAGCCAGCCGGCGACCAGGTGCGGCTCCAGGTTGAGCGCGGCGGTCTCCACGATTTCCGGGAACTTCGACAGCTCGGTCAGCAGGATCTGCTCGTGCTCGTTGTCCAGCCGCGCCAGCTGGGCGAGGCCGTCGGCGAGGTCGAAACTGAAGCCCTTTTCTGGCGCCTGCCGCAACACGCTGCAGACGCGGGCGTGGGCGTACTGGATGTAATAGACCGGATTGTCGTTGCTCTGCGAGCGCGCCAGGTCGATGTCGAACACCAGCTGCGAATCGCTCTTGCGCGAGATCAGGAAGTAGCGCGTGGCGTCGCGGCCCACTTCGTCGATCAGGTCGCGCAGGGTCACGTAGCTGCCGGCGCGCTTGGAGATCTTCACCTCCTCGCCGCCGCGCATCACCGTCACCATCTGGTGCAGCACGTATTCGGGCCAGTTCTTCGGAATGCCCACGTCCAGCGCCTGCAGGCCGGCCTTCACCCGCGCCAGCGAGCCGTGATGGTCCGAGCCCAGCTCGGTGATGGCGCGTTCGTAGCCGCGCTGCCACTTGCTCAAGTGGTAGGCCACGTCGGGCAGGAAATAGGTGTAGGTGCCGTCGGACTTGCGCATCACGCGGTCCTTGTCGTCACCGAAATCGGTGGTGCGCAGCCACAGCGCGCCGCCTTCCTCATAGGTGTGGCCGTGCGCCACCAACTCGCGCACGGTTTCCTCGACCTTGCCGTCGCTATACAGCGAGGACTCCAGGAAGTACGTGTCGAAGCCCACGCCGAACGCCTGCAGGTCCAGGTCCTGCTCGCGGCGCAGGCTGGCGACGGCGAAGCGGCGGATGGCATCCAGGTCGTCCACGTCGCCGCTGGCGGTGACGGTCTCGCCGTCGGCCACCACCGAATCGCGATCCAGGTAGCTGCGCGCCACGTCCGCGATGTAATCGCCGCGGTAGCCGTTCTCTGGCCAGTTGCTGTCGTCGGGCGTGATGCCGCGGGCGCGCGCCTGTACCGAGATGGCCAGGTTGGCGATCTGCACGCCGGCATCGTTGTAGTAGAACTCGCGCTTCACGTTCCAGCCGGTGGCTTCCAGCAAGCGGCTGAGGCAGTCGCCGATCGCCGCGGCGCGACCGTGACCCACGTGCAGCGGGCCGGTCGGGTTGGCCGAGACGAACTCCACGCCGACGGTCTTGCCACCGCCGGCACGGCGGCCGTAGGCGTCGGCTTCGGCCAGGATGCGCCGCAGCTCGGCGTGATACGCGCTGGCCGCCAGGAAGAAGTTGATGAAACCCGGGCCGGCGATCTCCACCTTGGCCACCAGGTCATTCGCCGGCAGCGCCGCCACCAGCTTTTCGGCGAGGTCACGCGGTTTGGCGCGCGCGGGTTTGGATAACAGCATCGCCACATTGCAGGCGAAATCGCCATGGTCGCGGCTGCGCGCGCGCTCGATCACGAAGCCCGGCAAGGCCAGGTCGGCGGGAAGAGTGGCATCGTCCTGCAAGGCCTGAATCGCCTGCAAAATCAGTTCGCGCAGCTGTTCTTTCACGGGCTTTCAATATCGTGATGGAACCGACAATCCTAGCAGACCGCCATCGCCCGGCGGAGCCGGGGCGTCAGCATCGGCACAGTGGATCACCGAGCGCCCGCTTTTGCTGCAATGCAGTGGACGTACCTGTGGATAAGTCTGTGGGGAAAGCGCCGCCCTGCGGCGGGCTGCCGGGGCAGCGAGGCGATCCGTGTCCGGTTTTCCGGAATAAATCATTTCGTATCAAATGGATACGAAGAGAACTTGTGGTGAAGGGGTTGAGATGGCGGCCAAGTTGCGTCCTGCCGATTTGTGCATAAGTTTCGACCACTTGCCGCGCTTTGATGCGTTCGGAATGCGGATCTGGAAGGTTCCGTGGCGCCCTGGAGCGAGCGAAATGGCGGTCGTTCGCGGCTGGGCTGTGGCCATCGCAACCCGTCAGATCAGCCCGCGCGCGGCCATCGACACCGGCTCGCCGCTGCCGATCACCAGATGGTCGAGCACGCGTACGCCGACCAGGCGCAGCGCATCGCGCAGTTCATGGGTGATCGCGCGGTCGGCGGCGCTGGGCTCGGCCACGCCCGAGGGGTGATTGTGGGCAAAGATCACGGCGC
>JBIQMK010000052.1:0-299 GCA_044463365.1 Rhodanobacter sp.
GGACGGCCAGCAAGGCAGCGCCAATGCCATGGCCTCGCCATCCCTCACGCAGGAACAGGCAGTCCATGTGCAGGAATTCGCGGCCCTGCCAGGTGGAGAACTCCCACGCAGCCGTGGCATAGCCCGCCAACTCTCCCGCCGCGTCGGCCACCCAGCCGTGCAATCGCGGCGCCGTGCCGAACAGCGCCTGCGAAAGTGCCCTGGCCTTGCCCGCGCGTCGGTAGGGTGCGCCTTCGTACCGCGCGTGTTCGCCGCACATCGCCACCAAAGCCTCGATGTCGTTCGGTCTTGCCGGTCGC
>JBIQMK010000052.1:309-15474 GCA_044463365.1 Rhodanobacter sp.
GGTGATGCTCATGCCCGGCGGCCGCTCAGACATCATCGGCACCGATGGCCAACTCAAACCCCTCATCGATCCAGCCTGTGATACCACCGGCCATCAGCTTCACCGGCCGTCCCAGCCGGGCCAGCCGCACGGCTGCACGCGCCGCGCCATTGCAGTGCGGGCCGGCGCAATACACCACGAACAAGGTCGCCGCGGGGTACTTCGCCAGCCGCGATTCGATGATCTTGGCGTGCGGGATGTTGACCGCGCCGGGGACGTGTCCGCGCTGGTAGTGCGCCGGGCTGCGGGCATCGATGAGGACGAAGCCCGGCTCGGCCTGCTGCAAGGCGTCGTGCGTATCCCAGCAATCGGTTTCGAAGGCGAACGCCGCTTCGAAATGCTGCAGCGCCTGCGCGGACGGCGCGGCGGGAATCTGGGTGACGGCGTTCGACATGGGTGCTCCCGGGTGCGGATGGAGACTCATTGTTCGGCGGCGGCAGGGCGCGCACAATTGGCGAAAACGACACGCTTCGATCAGATCATGCCAATCTCCCGTCGCCGCCGAACCCCGCCCAATCCGCTGGTCGCCGCGCTGGTCTACGATGGCTTGTGCGGCTTCGAATTCGCCTGCGCGGCCGAGGTCTTCGGCCTGCCGCGACCCGAATTGCAGCCCGGCTGGTACCGCTTCGAAACCTGTGCCGCCGAGCGCGGCCCGCTGCGTGGTCAATACGGCATGCGGGTGACGGCGGACGCGGGGCTGGAGCGGCTCGCCGACGCCGGCACCATCATCATCCCCGGCTGGAAAGGCCTCGACGTGCCGGTACCGACCCGCGTGCTGGACGCCCTGCGCGAGGCGCATGCGCATGGCGCGCGGTTGTTGACGATCTGCTCGGGCGCCTTCGTGCTGGCCGCCACCGGCCTGCTCGATGGGCGCCGCGCCACCACCCACTGGCGCTACGCCGACGCGCTGCAACGGCGGTACCCGAACATCAAGGTCGATCCTGCGGTGCTGTACGTGGACGAAGGCCAGTTGCTCACCTCCGCCGGCAGCGCGGCGGGCCTGGACCTGTGCCTGCACCTGGTACGCCGCGACCACGGCGCCGACGTCGCCAACCAGGTGGCGCGGCGGCTGGTGATTCCGCCGCACCGCGACGGCGGCCAGGCACAGTTCGTCGAGCGTCCCGTGGCGAAACGCGAGTCCAACGCGTTGGCGAAGGTGATCGACCACATGCAGCGGCGGCTCGCCAGCCATCAGCCGATCGCCGAGCTGGCCGCGATGGCGGCGATGAGCGAACGCAGCTTCATGCGCCACTTCAAGCAAGCCACCGGCACCAGCCCGGCGGACTGGTTGATCGCGGCGCGGGTGGACCGCGCGCGGGAATTGCTGGAGGGCTCGTCGCTGTCCATCGACGCCATCGCCGGCGAATGCGGCTTCGGCAGCGCGATCACGCTGCGCCACCATTTCCGCCGCAAGCTGGGCGTCAGCCCCGGCGCCTACAAGGCGCGCTTCGCTTCCACGGACCAGCGGTCGGAGCCGACCAGCGCCTGACGGCGGATGCGCCGACGCGGTGGCGTCGTTGCATCCGATCCACCGAACGCAAATCAGGCTGCCGTCTTGGAGGCCTGCAAGGTTCTCGCTTTCAGATCCAGCGCATCGGCTGCATCCAGCAACGCCCGCGCGAAGCTGCGCACCTCACCGGGACGCAGGGCGTACCAGTTGCCCTTCTTGCTGGCGTCGCCCACGTTGCGGCCGACGCGGGACACGCAGTGCGGTCGAAAAATCACCATCCCGGTCAGCAGTTCCGAGCTGATATCCGCGGACACAATCTGCATGTGCGTTTCATCTTCTTTCTTCACCATATCTCTCCCCGGCGGAAAGCCACCGCTCTCCAGCTTACGCCACCGGTGATTTGGCGGTTGGCCACCGCAACGGTGTGCGGCGCCGAACGCGAGAATCCTATACTCGCCGAGGGCCTACTGCTGGATGCGGTATCCGGCGGCATGTCCCTCCCTCCATCACACAAGGATTCCCCAAGATGAACGGACTTGCCGATGTGCGTATCGAAGACTGGAACCGCCTGCAACATGAAGTGGCCCGTTTGCGCGTGCTGGTGATACTTGCCCTGCTGGCGGTGGTTGCGCTGGCCGCCGTGTCCCTGCTGCGCAAACCCGAGGCGCCGGCCAAGCCCGACGCGATCATCCGCACGCAAGGCCTGGTGATCACCGATGCCCAGGGCCATGACCGCATCCTGATCGGCGCGCCGGTGCCCGCCAGCAAGGACCGCACCCGCAAGGACGACGCTTCGGACGGCATCATCTTCCTCGGCAAGACCGGTGCAGATCGCCTCGCGATCGGGCAAATGCCCGCGCCGGTGGTGGGCGGCAAAACCCTGAAGCGCATCGGCGACGGCGACAACTACGGCCTGACCTTGTTCGACAAGAAAGGTAACGAGCGTGGCGGCATGGCCTTCCTGGGCATGGGCCGTGTCGTGATCGGCCTGGACCGTGCGGCGCCGCTCAGCGACGCGATCGGCCTGATGGTCGATGACCGGGATGGCTTCGCGGGCATGATCATGAATTATGCCGACGGCAAGGTGCAGGCACCGGCACTCGAACTGGGTACCACCGCGAATGAGGTGCACATGCAGTTCTATGGCAAGGACAACCTGCCCCACGCGCAACTCAACTTCGACGGCAAGGGCAAACCCGCCTGGCAATTCGACGACGCGGCATCAGCGGCGAAGGCGGCGAAGGCCGCGCCGACCACCGCAAACTGAAACGCTGTACGCATCGTCCATGCGTAACCTGCTGCATGGACGATGCGTATCCACGCGCGCGGGCGCCATCGATTGGCGTCCGCATTCCACGGAGACATCCTACTTCGTCGGCGGATACGGGCTGCCCTGCAACAGCCCTGCCAGATGCGCCGCGTTGCAGGCCTGCGTCTTGATCGCACCGGCCAGCGCCTTGGGCGTTTCCTTCAGGTCGAGGTAGTTGGTCTTGTGCATCGCCTCGCCGACCCAGTAGCTGGAGCTGCCGCCGGGGATGCTGAAACCGACGTCGGCAAGCGCCTGGTACATCTCGGCGGTGACGTGATGCGCACCGTCCTCGTTGCCGACCACGCAGACCATGGCGACTTTGCCGAAGGTGGGATAGACACCGTGCTCGTCGATCTCGCCGAATACCGCGTCGAGGCGTTCGCATACACGCTTGGCGACGCTGCATGGCTGGCCCATCCAGATCGGCGTGGCCAGCACGAAGATGTTGGCGTCGTCGATGCGCTTGCGCAGCGCGGGCCACGCGTCGCCCGGCCCCTGGTCAGTCTTTACACCGGGTTTGATGTCGTGGTTGACGGCGCGCTCGCTGGCGGTGGTCACACCGTAGCCCTGCAGTGCTTCCAGCACCTGATCGAGCAGCTTCTGGGTGGACGACGGCTCGTTGCCGGTCTTGAGGGTGCAGTTGAGGCCGAAGGCGGAAAGCATGGCGGCTCCTTGAATCAAGGGGCGTTCCACCCTGCACCTGGAGATGTCGAGATGCGGTCAGCGTGATGTGTTGCGGGCGCATGGAGACATGCGTTCGGCAAGGCCCGCCTTGTCAATCGACGACGCGCACGCCTTTCCAGAACGCCACGCGACCGGCGATCTGCACCGCGGCCTCCTTCGGTTGCGGGTAATACCACGCGGCCTGGGCATTCACTGCATCACCGACCACCACGTCGTAATAGCTGGCCGTGCCTTTCCACGGACACACACTGTGGTGATCGCTTTCGCGGAAATGCTCCTCTCGCAACGAGGCGGCGGGAAAATAGTGATTGCCTTCGACCACGACGGTGTCGTCGCTTTCGGCCAGCAGAGTGTCGTTCCAGATCGCCTTCATCAGTCGTCACCCAAATCCTGCCCCGGAAACAGCACGTCGGTGTAGCCGAACTGGCTGAAGTCGGTGATCCGCGAGGGGTACAGGCGGCCGATCAGGTGGTCGCACTCGTGTTGCACCACGCGGGCGTGGAAGCCTTCGGCGCGGCGATCGATGCGCGTGCCTTGCGGGTCGATGCCCTGGTAGCGAATCAGGCTGTAGCGGCTGACCGCGCCGCGCAGGCCCGGCACCGACAGGCAGCCTTCCCAGCCCTCTTCCATGTCCTGCGACAGGGGCGTGATCAACGGGTTGAGCAGGATCGTGCGCGGCACTGCCGGTGCGTCGGGGTAGCGCTCGTTGCGGTCGAAGCCGAAGATCACCAGTTGCAGGTCGACGCCGATCTGCGGCGCGGCCAGGCCCACGCCGCCGGCGTCGTGCATGGTCTCGAACATGTCGGCGATCAGCCCGTCCAGTTCGGCGCTGCCAAGCATGGCGGTGGGAACCGGCGGTGCGATGCGCAGCAGGCGGGGATCACCCATCTTCAGGATTTCGCGAATCATGCGAGGCCTCGTGTTTCGTCCGTTACGCATTGTCTGTGGCCTGCGTGAACGCAATGCAAGCCCCGCAAAAACGCCAGCCGGCGCCCGACGCCATTCGACCAATGGCTAATGCCGTCCGGCGCCTGGGCCATTGACCGCGGCCGTGGCCGGGCGGACCCTTGCCGTATTGCCGAGGAGAAGCCGCCATGCCGCCGATGCAAGCCACCGTTCCGCCGCCGAGTGCCGCCAGCAAGATCGCCTGGGCCGCGATCGCCATCATCGGTGCTTTCTGCCTGGGCGTGGTGGCGCTGAGACGGGGCGAACCGATTAATGCGATCTGGCTGGTGGCGGCCGCAACGGCGATCTTCGCCATTGGCTACCGTTTCTACGGCAAGTTCGTCGAACACTCCGTGTTGAGGCTGGACCCCACCCGCGCGCCACCTTCCGTGCTGCGCAACGATGGCCTCGATTACGTGCCCACCGACAAGTGGGTGGTGTTCGGCCACCACTTTGCCGCCATCGCGGGCGCCGGCCCGCTGGTGGGGCCGGTGCTGGCCGCGCAGATGGGTTATCTGCCGGGCACGTTGTGGATCCTGTTCGGCGTGGTGTTTGCCGGTGCGGTGCAGGACTTCATGATCCTTGGCCTGTCGCTGCGCCGCGACGCGCGTTCGCTGGGCCACATGCTGCGCGAGGAACTGGGCCCGGTGCCCGGCATCGTGGCGATGATCGGCGTGCTGGTGCTGATGATGATCGTGCTGGCGGTGCTGGCGCTGGTGGTGGTCAAGGCACTGACGCACAGCCCCTGGGGCACGTTCACCGTGGCCGCCACCATCCCGATCGCGTTCCTGATGGGCGGCTACATGCGCTGGTTCCGGCCGGGCCGCATTCTTGAAGTGTCGATCATCGGCCTGGTGCTGCTGCTGGTCTCGATCTGGGCCGGCAAATACGTGGCCGACTCGGCCACGCTGGCGCCGCTGTTCGACATGGACGCCAAGGCGCTGGCCTGGTGGCTGATCGGCTACGGCTTCGTCGCCTCGGTGCTGCCGGTGTGGCTGCTTCTGGCACCTCGCGATTACCTCAGCACCTTCCTGAAGATCGGCACCATCGCATTGCTGGCGCTGGCCATCCTGATCGCCGCGCCGGATCTGCAGATGCCGGCGGTGACCCGCTTCATCGACGGTACCGGCCCGGTGTTCGCCGGCAACCTGTTCCCCTTCCTGTTCATCACCATCGCCTGCGGCGCGGTGTCCGGCTGGCATTCGATCATCGCCTCCGGCACCACGCCCAAGCTGCTGGCCAACGAGGGCCAGGCGCGCATGGTCGGCTACGGCGGCATGCTGTGCGAAGCCTTCGTGGCGATCATGGCGCTGATCGCCGCCGCCTACCTGCATCCGGGCGTGTACTTCGCGATGAACTCGCCCAGCGCCATCATCGGCACCACGGTGCAGGAAGCGGCCACCACGATCAGCCAATGGGGTTTCGTGGTGACGCCGGACGAGTTGATCCAGACGGCCAACAACATCGGCGAAAACAGCATCCTCAGCCGCGCCGGCGGTGCGCCCACGCTGGCCGTGGGCATGGCCCAGCTGCTGCACAACATCCTGCCCGGCGGCGGCATGATGGCGTTCTGGTACCACTACGCGATCCTGTTCGAGGCGCTGTTCATCCTCACCACGGTGGACGCCGGCACCCGCGTGGGCCGCTTCATGATCCAGGAGATCGCCGGCCTGATCCACCAGCCGCTGCAGGAAACCGAATCGTGGACCGGCAACCTGCTGGCCACCGCCATCTGCGTGTTCCTGTGGGGTTATTTCCTGTACCAGGGCGCGGTCGACCCGCTGGGCGGCATCAATACGCTGTGGCCGCTGTTCGGCATCGCCAACCAGATGCTGGCAGCGATCGCGCTGATGCTGGCCACCGTGGTGGTGGTGAAACTGAAGCGCGAGCGCTACGTGTGGGTGCCGGGCATCCCCGCGGTGTGGCTGATCATCTGCACGCTCACCGCCGGTTACCAGAAACTGGTCGGACCGATCAGCTTCACCGCCGCCGCCAACAAGTACAACGCCGCCATGCAGCAAGGCCAGTTGCTGGCGCCGGCCAAGACCCCGGCCGCCATGCAGCAGATCGTCACCAACAACTACGTGGACATGGCGCTCACCGGCCTGTTCATGCTGCTGATCGTGGTGATGGTGGCGTTTTGCCTGCGCGCCCTGATCAGGGGCTGGCAAGCCAACCACCCGACCGCGCATGAAGAGCCGTATGTGGCGCTGGGCAGCGTGGCGTCATGATGGCCTCCGCAATGCAGGCCGTACGCAAGTGGGCGGTACAGACCGCCCGCCTGTGCTGCGGCATCCCCGACTACGACGTCTATGTGAGGCACCTGCGCGAGCATCATCCCGATCGCACGGTGCCCAGTTACGGCGAGTTTTTCCGCGAGCGGCAGGAAGCGCGCTACAAGGGCGGTGGCGGGCGCTGTTGCTGACGGGCTGCTCAATGTAGGAGCGGTTTCAGCCGCGACCGCTTCTGTCTCGACGCAGAGCGGTCGCGGCTGAAGCCGCTCCTGCAGGGGTAATGCATGGCGCATTGGTCAACCGGTGCGAAGCGAGGACAATGGGCTGCTTGTCTGCTCGATCCCCACCATGTCCCCCACCGAAATCACCCTGCCGTCCCCGCTGAAATCCGCACCGCCGCAACGCCACCCCGGACTGCGCGTCATCGCGATGTACGAGATCGTCAAGACCGCCTGCCTGCTGCTGGTGGCGGTGGCGGCGTTTCAGCTGGATCACCAGCGGAATTTCGAACACCTGGTGCACTGGCTGGAACATCTTTCGCTGGCCGACAGCAATGGCCTGCGCTGGAAACTGGTGGATCTGCTGGTGGCGTTCGGCCCCAGCAAGTTCGTGGCGGTGGGCGCGGTGGCTTTGGGTTATGCGGTGCTGTTCGGCGTCGAGGGCATTGGCCTGTGGCTGGGCAGGCACTGGGCGGAATGGTTCACGGTGATCGCCACCGGCTCGCTGATTCCGCTGGAGCTGTACGAGACGCTGCACCGCTTCGGCTGGTTGAAGCTGGCCACGCTGGTGGGCAATGTGGCGATCATCGTGTACCTGGTGCGGATCGCGCTGCAGCCGCGCGGCACCGCGTTCATCAGGACGCAACAACCTCACACCTCGTGATGCGCCGCCTCGGCCTGCAGTGCGGTCGCCGTGTCGGGCCGACGCGGCGCCAGTTCCACCAGATACATCGCTGCCAGCACCAGCGCGCCGCCTGCCAGCATGCGCCAGCCCAGCACGTCGGTGCCGAACAGCACCGCGAACGCGGCGGCGAATACCGGCTCGGTGGTCATCACGATGGCGGCCCGGGTGGCCGGCAGGTGTGATTGCGCCCAGGTCTGCATCAGCATCGCGCCGGCGCCGGCGACCAGCGCCATGTACAGGATCGCCAGCCAGGCGTTGCGATCGGGCGGCCACACCGGTCCGTGCGGCAAGGTGGCCAACAGGCAGACTGCGGCGATCGCCAGCATCTGCACCGCCGACATGCCGAACGCCTCGCCCGGCCGCGACCATTGCCCCAGCCCCACGATGTGCAGCGCATACAGCGCGGCCGAGGCCAGCGTCAGCCACACGCCGAGATCCACCGACAGCCCGTTGAGCGACAGCAGCGCCAACCCCGCCGTGGACAAGGCCACCGCCAGCCACGTCACGGCAGGCATGCGCCGGCGCAACAACAGCACCGCCAGGATCGGCGTGAACACCACATACATGCCCGTGACAAAACCGCTGACGCTGGGCGCGATCAGGGCCAGGCCCCAGGTCTGCAGCAGCTGCCCAACGCCGTAGAGCGCACCCAGCAACAGGCCGCGCACCAGCTGTTGCCGGCCAAGCCGCCACACCGGTCGCGCGAAAAGCGCCATCACCACCGCGGCGCCGATCAGGAAGCGCACCGCCAGAAAATCCGCCACCGGCATGCGCCCCACCACGTCCTTGATCAGCACGAAGGTCGAACCCCAGACGGCTGTCATTGCCAGCAGGCCTAGGGTCGCGAGGGTGGTGGTTTGGCGTGGGCTGGGCATGGGGTCTGAAGGAAATGGGGAATCGGGAATGGGGAATCGGCAAGGCTCCCGCCGATCGCACAAGCTCAGGCGTTTGTGCGCCGCGCCCGTTGCCTCACCCGCCACCACTGCCCCGGCACCAGCAACAAAAAGTGTCCCCAGATACCGAGCCACACCACGGCCGCCAGCAACGGGTTGCGCGCGGCCGGGTCGAACTTGCGAAACCAGCGCCACATGCCGCGGTGTTTGTAGCGGCTGACGAACACCGGCCGGTGGCGGCTGGAACTGCCCTTGCCATGCGGCACACGCACGTCGCCGGCCAACAGCACCTGGTAGCCGGCGTCGCGCACGCGGCGGCACAGGTCCAGATCCTCGCAGTGCAGGAAATAGCCTTCATCGAAGCCTTCCAACTGCTCGAAAACGGCGCGCGGCAGCAGCATCACCGCGCCGGAGACGGCCTCGGCTTCCACCACCCGATCGGGAATGGCGCCGTCGATCGCCACGCCTTCTCCCATGCCACCGAACAGGCTGGTGAGCGCGCGCCGCAACAAAGGGTCGCGGCGGAACGAGGCCGGATCGGGCTGGCCATCGGCATCGCACACCACCGCGCCGACGAGGCCCGCGCGCGGATGCGCTTCGAGGATGTCGAGCAGCCGCTGCAATGCACTTTCCTGCAGCAGGCAATCGGGGTTCAACACCAGCAAGGTTTCGCCGCGTGCCCGTGCAGCCGCGCGATTCACCGCCGGCCCGAAACCGAGGTTCGCGCCGTTCTCGATCAGCCGCAGGCGCTCGTCACCCGCGTGCGCCTGCGCGATCGCCTGCGGCACACCGTCGGTGGAGGCGTTGTCGATCAGGATCAATTCCAGCGGCAACGTGCCGGCCAACACCTCGCGCACACCATCGCGCAGCGAGGGACCGCTGTCGGCCGACACCACGATGATGCTGACCGCGGGCGCGGGGGCTGGGGAAGAAGGGGAATTCACCGGCGCAAGTATGCGCGAGCCAACCGAAACTGTGTAGAAGCACACCCTGTGCGCGATGCTTTTTCATGTCACCGAAAAGCGTCGCGACTGAAGTCGCTCCTACAGTCGCCCGCGGGAGCCGGCGACGTGTTCCAGCGGCACCGGCATGTCGCCTTCGCGCCGTTGCAGCCAGGGTTGTTCGCCGTCCCAGCCGTACAGAGTCCAGCCGCGCAGGCGGTGGCAGCGGTGATGGTCGCGATCGCACAGCAGCAGGCGACGGCCGTGTTCGGGGCGGGCGGCAAACCAGCGGCCGCCGGGGCTGAAATCGCATTGCTCGCCGGCTTCCAGTTGCATGCCATCGGCAAACAGGTAGCTGCCCTCGCGCCACTGCAAGCGGCCGCCGCGCGGGTCGGCAAGTTCCGCCGAGGCGGCGCGCCACTCGGGAGGACGCAGTTCGATGATGCGGGCGGGCGGACCGATCGGCGCGCGGGCCAACTCGGGCCATTCCGCGTCCGTGGTGGTGCCGGCAGGCGCACGGCGCAGGTCGCGATCGAGCCACGCCTCCAGTCCCGCGATCAGGGTGTAGCCGGCCAGCGCGCCGAGCAACGCGGCGCCCAGGCCGAAAGGCCCGCCGCCCAGCGCCCGCTGCAGCGCGAACATCACGCCGGGCAGACCCCAGCGCAACGCGCGTCGCAGCAGCCTGGCGTGTTCCACCGGCCAATGCAGTTGCAGCAGCAACGCGGCGGCCAGCGCCAGCAGCAGCGGCAGGCCCAGCCACCAGGGCAACACCGCCAACGCGGCCAACCAGGCCAGCATCGGCAGCACGGCACGCCACTCGGGTAAGCGCCACCGGGCCATGGCTCAGTGGCGTTCGGTGGGCGGTGGAACGATCAGCCGCACCACACGCGGGCGTTGCGGAACATGCGCATCCACGGCGAATCCTCACCCCAGTTTTCCGGATGCCAGCTCAACTGCACGCTGCGGAACACGCGCTCCGGATGCGGCATCAGGATGGTCACGCGGCCATCGGCGGCGGTGAAACCAGCCAGGCCGCCGGGCGAACCATTGGTGTTGAGCGGAAAGTTCTCGGTGGGCTTGCCGCGGTTGTCGACGAAGCGCACCGCGCCGTGCGACTTGGACGGGCTGCATACCTGCGGGAAACTCACCCGGCCCTCGCCGTGGGCCACCGCCACCGGAATCCGCGAGCCGGTCATGCCCTTGAAGAACAGGCTGGGCGAATCGAGGATTTCCAGCGTGGCCACGCGCGATTCGTACTGCTCCGACGCGTTGCGCAGGAACTTCGGCCAGTGCTGCGCGCCGGGAATGATCTCCTTCAGCTGCGACAGCATCTGGCAGCCGTTGCACACGCCCAGCGCGAATTTCGTCTCGTCGGCGAAGAACGCGGCGAACTGCTCGCGCAGCATGTCGTTGTAGAGGATCGAGGTGGCCCAGCCACGGCCCGCGCCCAGCACGTCGCCGTAGGAGAACCCGCCGCACGCCGCGAAACCGCGGAAGTCGGCCAGCTTCACGCGGCCGCTGGCGAGATCGGACATGTGCACGTCCACCGCGTCGAAGCCGGCGCGGGTGAACGCGGCGGCCATCTCCACCTGGCCGTTGACGCCCTGCTCGCGCAGGATCGCCACGCGCGGCCGCTGGCCGCTGGCGATGAGCGCGGCGGCCACGTCCTGCGCCGGGTCGAACGTGAGCTTTGGCGAGATGCCCGGATCGGCGTCGTCCAGCCGCCATTCCAGCTCGGCGTCGGCGCTGAGCGGGTTGTCGCGCAGGCGCTGCATGGCGTGGCTGGTCTCGTTCCAGGCCGCGTACAGCGTGCTCCAGTTCCACTTGAACAAGGTGTCGCTGCCGTTGAACAGCTTGATGCCCAGCTTCTCTTTTGGACGTCCAATCCGGTGGCTGCAGCCGGCCAGGTCATGCTTCACCAGCAGGCTCTCGAACGCCTCGCGGTTGGCATCCGCCACCTGCAGCACGGCACCCAGCTCCTCGTTGAACAGCGCCCGCATGGCCGCTTCGGCCCAGCCGTCCAGATGGATTTCCAGGCCGCAATGGCCGGCGAAGGCCATCTCCAGCAAGGTGACGATGACGCCGCCGTCGGAGCGGTCGTGATAGGCCAGCAACAAACCGTTGGCATTCGCCTCCTGCACCAGTTCGAACAGCGCGCGCAGCCGCTTCGCGTCATCGAGATCCGGCGGCACGCCGCCACCGCGGTTGAATACCTGGGTCAGCGCGGAGCCGCCCAGCCGGTCGCGGCCGGCGCCCAGATCGACCAGCCACAGGGAGGAAGGGCCGCGGTCCAGCTTCAGCTGCGGGGTCAGCGTGCGGCGCACGTCGCCCACGCGCGCGAAGCCGGTGATCACCAGCGACACCGGCGACACCGTGCGCTGCGGCGTCCCACCGTCCTGCCACACCGTCTGCATCGACAGCGAGTCCTTGCCGACGGGGATGGAAATATCGAGTTCAGGGCACAGCTCCATGCCCACCGCTTTCACCGCGTCGAACAGCGCGGCGTCCTCGCCCGGGTGGTTGACCGCGGCCATCCAGTTGGCCGACAGGCGCACCTCGCCGAGGTTCGCGATCGGTGCGGCGGCCAGGTTGGTGATCGCCTCGCCCACCGCGAGGCGCGCCGCATCGGCGCTGGAAAGCAGGGCCACCGGCGCGCGTTCGGCCATCGCCATCGCCTCGCCCGCGTAGCCGTCGAAATCGGCGATGGTCACCGCGCAATCGGCGACCGGCACCTGCCACGGGCCGACCATCGGGTCGCGCGCATTGAGGCCGCCCACGGTGCGGTCGCCGATGGTGATCAGGAAGCTCTTGCTGCCCACGCCGGGCAAGCGCAATACGCGCAGCAACGCCTCATCCATGCCGATGCCGGTGAGGTCGGGCACCAGGTCCACGCGCGGCTTGATGCGGGTGGCGTCGCGATGCATGCGCGGCGGCTTGCCGAACAGGACGTCCATCGGCAGGTCGATGACGGTCAGCTCGCGGCGCGGGTCGGTCAGCACCAGTTGGCGTTCGGCGGTGGCGTCGCCCACGACCGCGTACGGGCAACGCTCGCGCACGCACATGGCCTCGAATTGGGCCAGGTTTTCCGGCGCAATGGCCAGCACGTAGCGTTCCTGCGACTCGTTGCTCCACACCTGCATCGGCGACAGCGAAGGGTCGTCGCAGGGGATTTTCGACAGGTCGATCACGCCGCCCACGTGAGCGTCGTTGAGCAATTCCGGGATGGCGTTGGACAGGCCGCCGGCGCCCACGTCATGCACGCTGACGATGGGGTTGGCCTCGCCCAGCGCGCAGCAGGCGTCGATCACTTCCTGGCAGCGCCGCTCCATCTCGGGGTTGTCGCGCTGCACCGAGGCGAAGTCCAGCTCCGCGCTGGACGCGCCGCCGGCCACCGACGAGGCGGCTCCGCCGCCCAGCCCGATCAACATCGCCGGGCCGCCCAGCACGATCACCTTGTTGCCCGGCTGCACCGGGTGCTTCAGCACATGGCCCGCGCGCAGGTTGGCCAGGCCGCCGGCCAGCATGATCGGCTTGTCGTAGCCGCGGCGCAGGCCGGCTTCGCCGGTCTCGTGCTCGTAGCTGCGGAAATAGCCGCCCAGGCAGGGGCGGCCGAATTCGTTGTTGAACGCGGCCGCGCCCAGCGGGCCGTCGCGCATGATCTCGAACGCGCTGGCCATCCGTGGCGGCAGCGGGCGCTCCACTTCCCACGGCTGCGGGTGGCCGGGAATGCGCAGGTCGGAAACCGAGAAACCGGTGAGACCGGCCTTTGGCTTGCCGCCGCGGCCGGTGGCGCCTTCGTCGCGGATCTCGCCACCCGCACCGGTGGCCGCGCCGGGCCAGGGCGCGATCGCGGTGGGATGGTTGTGCGTTTCCACCTTGATCGCGTAGTCGATGCGCTCCTCGATACCACGCCACACGCCATCATCCGGGTCGGCGAAGAAGCGCTTGCCGTTGCTGCCCTCGATCACTGCCGCATTGTCCGAATACGCGGACAGCGTATGCGCCGGCGAGCGCTGGTGGGTGTGCTTGATCATGCCGAACAGGGTCTTGTCCTGCGCCTCGCCGTCCACCGTCCAGCTGGCGTTGAACACCTTGTGCCGGCAATGCTCGGAGTTGGCCTGGGCGAACATGAACAGTTCGGCGTCGGTGGGATCGCGGCCCAGCTCAGCGTAGCGATCGGCCAGGTAGTCGATCTCGTCGTCGGCCAGCGCCAGGCCCAGCCGCTTGTTGGCCTCGGCCAGCGCGCCGCGCGGGTCGTCGCCCAGCGCGATGTATTGCAGATCGCCCGGCGTGCCACCCAGGAACAGGCTGTGCGCGTCTTCGATACGGTCCAGCACCGACTGCGTCATCGCATCGTGCAGCAGCGCCATCACCGCCTCGTGAGCGGGCGCACCGGCGTCCGGCAGGCCGGCGATACGCCACGCCATGCCGCGCTCCACCCGTCGCACGTCGGCGCCGAAACCGGCGCCGTGCAGGATGTCGGTGGCCTTGCTCGACCACGGCGAAATCGTGCCCAGCCGCGGCACCACCCACAACGTGGCCGGCTCCGGCGCGGCGTCCTTCGCTTCCAGCACGGCAAGCAACCGCTGGCGCAGCGCACCCTCGGGCGCGGCATCGGCGTCGATGAAATAGACAAACCACGACGCCTGCACGCGCACGCCGTGATGCAGGGCATCCAGGCGGGCGTTGAGGCGTTCGAGGCGGAACGGCGAGAGGGCGCTCTGCCCGTCGAGTGCGATCATGCGGGGAACGGCGCTATGCGAGGGGAAACGCCCATTCTAACCGACCTGCCCGCCGAGGTCTGCGGTTGGGATGTTTCCCGAGCTTCTGTCCGTCATTCCAGCGAAAGCTGGAATCCAGCGCCTTCAAGGGGTTAACGAGGCACTGGATCCCAGCTTGACCGGCCCTTCGGCCGTTGAAAAGCGCCTCGCTGGGATGACGTCGATGGGTGTCCGCCACCGCCCGCTCAACTGCCCTTTTGCAGCGCCGCCAACAACTGCTCGGGGGTGAGGTAACCGCCCACGGTGCGGCCATCGGGCGTGACGATGGTAGGCGTACCGCTGACGCCCAGCTTCAATCCCAGGTCGTACTGGTCCGCCACCGGGCTGGTGCAAGTGGCCGAGGCTGGCGCCTTGCCGGCGATGGCGGCGCTGAACGCTGCCTTGCGGTCGGCCGCGCACCATATCGACGCCATTTCGCTGTACGTCGCGGTGGGTTTGCCCGACGTGCTGGCGACGCCTTCGCGCGGCCAGGCCAGGTATTCCACCGCGATGCCGGCCTTGTTGAAGGCGGCGATGTGCTCGTGCAGTGCGCGGCAATAGCCGCAGTTGACGTCGGTGAACACGGTGACGGTGTATTTCGGGTGCGCCGGCGCGAACACGATGCGCTGCGAGGCGGGCACCTTGGCCAGTTCGGCCTTGCGGAAGCGGGCCCACGCCGCGTTGCTCACGTTCTTCTTTTGCGTCAGGTCGATCAAGTCGCCGTTGAGCAGGTAGCGGCCGTCGCTGCTGAGGTACATCAGCTGGCCCGAGGCGATCACCTGGTAGAAGCCCGGCAGCGCCGCCGGCTCCACCGCATCCACCTGCACGCCGGGGGCCAGCGTTTTCAGCGCCTTCTGCACCATGGTCTTGACGGCGGGGGTGACCTTCAGGGGCGCCGGCTCGACCGCACTGGCAGCACCCATCACCATCACGCTGGCGACCAGCAGGCTGGCGCACGTCGCCAGCAGCCATTTCTTCGACATCACGACCTCGTTCGATCCGGCTTG
>JBIQMK010000053.1:0-15380 GCA_044463365.1 Rhodanobacter sp.
GAGAAAGTAACTCGAGCGCCGAAGGCGATCGAAAGCTCTTGCTCTGGAGCCACATTCAAGGGCAAAACCATCGCGGCTGAAGCCGCTCCCACAAAGAAAACCAGAGCAACACAGAAGCATCGCGCACAGGGTGCGCTCAAAAAAGCATCAAGCGTGGGCGCGTTTCTCGATGTCGGGCAGGAACACCGTGATCAGGCCCATCAACGGCAGGAACGCGCAAAGCCCGTAGACGTACTCGATGCCGTGCACGTCGGCCAGCGCGCCCAGCACGGCGGCGCCGATGCCGCCCATGCCGAAGGCGAAGCCGAAGAACAGGCCCGAGATCATGCCCACACGGCCCGGCACCAGCTCCTGCGCGTAGACCAGGATCGCCGAGAACGCCGAGGACAGGATCAGGCCGATGATCACCGTCAGCACGCCGGTCCCCAACAGGCCCACGTGCGGCAGCGCCAGGGTGAACGGCGCCACGCCCAGGATGGACACCCAGATCACCCACTTGCGTCCGATGCGATCGCCCACCGGGCCGCCCACCAAGGTGCCCACCGCCACCGCGAACAGGAACACGAACAGGTGCACCTGCGCGCTCTGCACCGACACGCCGAACTTGTGCATCAGGTAGAACGTGTAATAGCTGCTGAGGCTGGCCAGGTAGAAGAACTTGGAGAAGATCAGCAGGCCCAGCACGCCCAGCGCCGCGATCACCTTGTTGCGCGGCAGCGACACCACCGCCAGGTGGCGTGGGCGCGATTTGCCGCGGGTCAGATGGTGCCGCGCATACCAGCGCCCGACCTGCAGCAGCACCACGATCGCCAGCAGCGCCGCCAGCGAGAACCACGCCACGCTGCCGCGCCCGTGCGGCACGATGATCCACGCCGCAAGCAGCGGACCCAGCGACGAGCCGGTATTGCCGCCGACCTGGAACAGCGATTGCGCCAGCCCATGCCGGCCGCCGGAGGCCATGCGCGCCACGCGCGACGATTCCGGGTGAAACACCGACGAACCGGTGCCGACCATGGCGGCCGCCAACAGCAGGATCGGGAACGTGGGCGCCACCGACAGCAGCAGCAAGCCGGCCAGGGTGAAGCCCATGCCGACCGGCAGCGAATACGGCAGCGGTTTGCGGTCGGTCACCATGCCCACCAGTGGCTGCAGCAGCGAAGCGGTGAGCTGGTAGGTCAGCGTGATCAGGCCGACCTGGGCGAAGCTGAGCTGGAAATCGCTTTTCAGCAGCGGGTAGATCGCCAGGATCAGCGACTGGATCATGTCGTTGAGCATGTGCGCCACGCTGATGCCACCCAGCACGGCGAACTGCGTGCGCTCGGGTGACGCTTCCGGGGCGGCGGACAGGGGAAGATCTTCGGCGCGGGTCTGCATGGTGTCGGTTCGATCGAGAGCGCGATGGATGAAGCACCGGCCCGGCACATCATCCGCCGCAGAGCAAATACGGCCAGCGCCAGCGCGGCACCGGCGAAACAGGTCTAGAACTTGGCGCCGCCGTAGCCGCCGTCGATGCCCTTGCTGGCATAGGCCACCGCATCGTGCGGATGCAGGCTTTCCTGGTGCTCCACGCGGATGTGGAAATCGTCCAGCGTGGCATCGGCATCGAGCGCTTTCTGGATACGGCGAGCGGCGTCTTCGCAGAACATCAGGTTGCCGCCGTTGGCCAGCGCAAAGGCCTGCTCGTCCTGGCGCTTCACCGCCGTCTGCACCGGCGTGCCGAGTGCCGCTTCGACGCGATCGATCAGGCCGATCAACTGCAACGGCGCACCCGGCGCGGGACGCACCCGCAGGCAGGCGACGCTGCGCTGCGCGTGCGGCGTGGCCACGATGCCCTTGTCGCTGCCCAGCCATTCCAGCACCGCGGCGCGATCGAGCGTGGTGTCGGCCGCGAAATCGCTGGCGAACTGATCCTGGATCAACTGCCGCGACAACGCCGCCGACGCGGGACAGGTGGACGAATAGACCACCTCGGTGCCCAGCTCCAGCAGGAACGCGCTGCCGGTGAGGCTGGCTTCGATGGTCACCGGGTAGGCGCGCCAGCCGCTGTTGGCGCTGCGCAGGGCCGGCCGGCGCACCAGGTGCTCGAAACGGATGCTGAGGCAGGCGCGGTCGGAAAGATCGGCGTGCGAATCGAGAAAGCCGCGCAGCAAGGCCTGCAGCGATTCGGCGCTGAGCGTCTGCGTGCTCAAGGCCTGCTCGGCCTGCAGGTACAGCCGCGACATGTGAATGCCGCGCTTGTCCGGTCGCTTCAGGTTGACGAAGGCCCCCACGCGCGCGCTGGCGCGCTGCACGTCGCCGTCGCCGGCGTCGAAACGCACCGGTACCTGGATTTCGGCCATGCCGACCCAGTCCAGCGCGCCGGCAAGATGCGGCTGCGCGTGCACGGCCACATCGGGTAGCAGGCGGGCGGTGTTTTCCTGGTTGGTCATGGTTTTGTCCTGAAAATCCTCGCGGCTAGCGTTGGGAGCCTCGCGTCGCGACGTTCAAGTTTGAGGCATCGGCGCCCCGGCGCAATAGCCGCGGCGGAAACGCTGCGTTTTCGCGGCGGCTCACGACGCGCCACGGCGCCACGCACGGGCGGCCTGCCAGGCGCGGAATGTGGTCGCCAGCCGAATGCGCGAGTGATCCGCGGCCAGGCTGGCCAGCGCATCGGGCGCGCGCACCGCGCGTTGCGCCATGCGCATGCCATGGCTGGACGCCAGAGCGCGAAACACGCTGAGCGGTCCGGGCAGGCGCGCCGCGTCGCGCCAGCCCTGCAGCAATTCGCGCAGTTGATCCTGGATCGCCTGCTGCCGCGCCGCGCTGGCCTGACCCAGCTGCGCCCGGCTCAGGCCGTGGCGGGCCAGGTTGGCCATCGACAGCGGCAGGCGGTCACGGCCGGCGTCGACTTCGGTGCGCAGCAGCGCATCCAGGAAATGATCGAGCGTGGCCAGCCTTGCGGCGCGATCGCACGGAGCGGCCACGCCATACCACCACGCCGTCTCCAGCGCCGCCAGCGCGCCATGCAATGGCATGGCCGCATCCAGCTGGGCGGCGAAATCCGCAGCGGTGCCCTGTTCGAGCTGGGCCATCGCCGCCAGCACCGGCGCCACCCATTGTTCGGCGGCAATCGCATGCGCGCGCTCGTCATCGAACAGCACCTGGGTCAGCGGATGGCGGCCGCCGCTGCTGGCCGCGCCGGACAATTCCTCCGCCCACCAGCCCAGCTTGGCAGCGGCCACCTGCGGCTCTCGGATGCCGTAGGCGGCGTCGAGCAGCTCCTGTTCCAGCGCGGCCAGCGCGATGTGGCCGGGATGACGATGGCCATCGACGAACACCAGCGCCACACGCTGCTGGGGTTGCGCCGCCAGCCACTTGTCGATGAAGCCCTGCCACGCCGCGTTGCTGGTGTCTCCGTCGGTCATGCGGCGACCGATGACGGCATCAGCAGCGCGGCCAGTTGCGCCGGTTCGTCCACCACCGCGTCGGCGCCCCAGCTGCGTGGATCGCCGCCGTCGAGATAACCCCAGCTCACCGCCACCGTGTACAGCCCCGCCGCCGCGCCGGCCAGCACGTCGCGGCGATCATCGCCCACGAAGACGCAGCGTTCGGGTTGCAGCCCGGCGCGCTCGCAGGCCAGCAGCACGGGTGCGGGATCGGGCTTTTTCACCGGCAAGGTGTCGCCCGAAACCACCGCGGCGGCGCGCGCCGTCCAGCCGATCCGTTGCACCAGCTCGTCGGTAAGAAAGCCCGGCTTGTTGGTGACGATGCCCCAGCGCAAGCCGCGTTGTTCAAGTTGCTGCAGCAGGGCATCCACGCCGTCGAACGCCCGCGTCTGCTGCGCCAGCATGCGCTGGTAGAGCGCCAGATAGCGGGGCAGCAACGCCTTGCGGTCGGCGTCGCCGCGCCGCGGAAAACCCTGCTGCAGGATCGCCGTCGAACCGCGCGATACCACCTGGCGCACGGCATCGTAATCGGGCGCGGCCTCGCCTTCCTCGGCGCACTGTTCGACCAGCGCGCCGTACAGGTCGGCCGCGCTGTCGAGCAAGGTGCCGTCCAGGTCGAACAGCACGCCCTGGATGTTTTCCGGCAACGGCGTCATAGCGGCTTGCGTGCGCTGAGCACGTAGTTGATCGCGGTGAAGCGGCTGATCCAGGCCTTGCGCGCCAGCGGGTTGTAGCCCAGGCCGCTGACGTCCTCCAGCTCCAGGCCGGCGTGCCGCAACAGCCGCCCCAGCTCGGACGGCTTCAGGAACTGCGCGTAGTGATGGGTGCCACGCGGCAGCATGCGCATCACGTATTCGGCGCCCACGATGGCGGCGCCGAATGCCGCCGGCGTGCGATTGAGGGTGGACATGAACAACTGGCCGCCGGGTTTCAGCATCGCGGCCAAGTCGGTCACCAGCGCGGCCGGATCGGGCACGTGCTCGATCAGTTCCATGCAGCACACGGCGTCGAACGAGGCGGGCTCGGCCAGGGCCAGCTCGGCGGACGACTGCACGCGGTAGTCCACCGACAGCGCCGATTCGTGCAGGTGCAACCGCGCGATCTCGATCACCTTCTCGCCCAGGTCGATGCCGGTGACGCGGGCGCCGGCGCGGGCCAGCGCCTCGCTCAGCAGGCCGCCGCCGCAACCCACGTCGGCCACCTTCGCCTGCGCCAGCTCGATGCGTTCGGCGATGTACGCGAAGCGCACCGGGTTGAGATCGTGCAGCGGGCGCGACTCGCCATCGGGATCCCACCAGCGCGCGGCCAGCGTATCGAAACGGGCGATCTCGGCGGCGCTGACGTTGCCGCCGCGACGCTCATCGGCGGCGCTTTCGGGGGATGCGGTCGACATCACAAAACCTCTGGAGAGAGCTGCGCAGTTTAACGCGCCTGCCATTCGTGCACGGTGATGGTCCAGCCGCCGCTGGCGTGCGCGGGGTCGCGCTGCACGATGGCCTGTGCTGCGGCAAGGTCATCCGCACGCAGCAGGTAGGCGCCACCGGACTTGTCGCTGAAGCCGCCGGAAAGTTCGATCATGCCCTGCGCACGCAAGTCGTCGAGGAAAGCGATGTGCAACGGCACCACCGCCGGATCGACGTCGGGGCGGCGCAGCAGGTAGACCAGGTAACGGTTCATGGATGGGTCCTTGGGATGCGGTGATCAGGCGGCTGCGATGCGCTCGCGCCAGGCGCGGGTCTTGGCCAGGATGGCGGCGGTGTCGATATCGACCAGTTCGCGCGCGGCCAGTTTTCGCTGGCCGGCGATCCACACGTCGGTGACCTGATGGCGGCCGCTGGCGTACACCAGTTGCGAGACGACGTTGAACAGCGGCTGCGTTTCCAGCTCGCTGAGTCGCACGGCGGCGAGATCGGCCTGCTTGCCCACCTCGATCGAACCGATGCACGCTCCCAGTCCGATCGCCTGCGCACCATGCAAGGTGGCGGCCCGCAGCGCATAGGCCGCATCGAACGCCGCCGCATCGCCGGCCACGGCCTTGGCCAGCAAGGCCGCGGTACGCATTTCGCCGAACATGTCGAGATCGTTGTTGGAGGCGCAGCCATCCGTGCCCAGCGCCAGGTTGACGCCGGCCTGGCGCAGTTTTTCCGCGGGGCAGAAACCCGATGCCAGCTTCAGGTTGGACTCCGGGCAATGCACCACCGACACGCCGGCGGCGGCACAGGCGGTGATCTCGCCGTCGGTCGCCTGGGTCATGTGCACGGCGATCAGGCGATCGTTGACGAGCCCCAGCTTCTCCAGCCGCTGGAACGGGCGCAGGCCGCTCTTGGCCTTCGCCTCGTCCACCTCGTGCGCGGTTTCGTGCAGGTGCAGATGGACCGGGATGTCGAGTTGGTCGGACAGCAGGCGGATGCGTTCGAAGCTCTCGTCGGACACCGTGTACGGCGCGTGCGGGGCGAACGCGGTGCTGATGAGATCGTCGCTGAGGAAACTGTCGTGCACCGCGACGGCGCGCGCGAAATAGTCGTCCTGGGTGGTGGCCCAGGCGGTGGGGAATTCGATCACCGGCAGCCCGACCACGGCGCGGAAACCCATGCGTCGGTAGGTGGCGCCGATCACGTCGGGAAAGAAGTAGTTCTCGCTGGCGCAGGTGGTGCCGCCGCGCAGCATCTCGGCCACGGCAAGCTCGACGCCGTCACGCACGAACTCCGGCCCGATCACCTTGGCCTCGGCCGGCCAGATGTGCTGCTGCAGCCACACCATCAGCGGCAGGTCGTCGGCCAGACCGCGCAGCAAGGTCATCGGATTGTGCGTGTGGCTGTTGACCAGGCCGGGGATCAGCGCGTGCTCGGTCAGCGTGACCCGTTCGCGTGGCGCATACGCGCCGCGGGCGTCGACGATGGGCAGCAGGGCGACGATCCGGCCGCCATCGACCACCACGGCGTGATCCTCCAGCACCACGGCGTGCGGCTCCACCGGCACCACCCAACGGGCTTCGATCAGCAGGTCGACGGATTGGGCTCGGATGTCGCTCATGGAAAACTCCGTAGGCGGATAAGCGAAGGGCGGCCTACCTTGCGGCGCCGCCCCATGCCCGTCGTTCCAGCGAAAGCTGGAATCCAGCGGCTTGCTTCAGCGTGCAAGCGGTTTTGTGTGCTGCGCACGAGTGCTTTCACTGGATCCCTGCTTACGCAGGGATGACGTATCGGCAAAGCCGCGCGCAGGCGCGCGGGCCGATACGTCACTTCACGCGGCTGTCGTACTCGCCGGTGCGGGTATCGACCTTGATCACTTCGTCCTGGTTGACGAACAGCGGCACGCGCACCACGGCGCCGGTTTCCAGCGTGGCCGGCTTGCCGCCGCCGCCCGAGGTGTCGCCGCGTACGCCCGGATCGGTCTCGACGATCTTCAGTTCCACGAACTTCGGCGCCTGCACGGCCACGATGTTGCCGTTGAACAAGGTGACCACGCACTCCTCCTCGCCCTTCAGCCACTTCCAGGCGTCGCCCATGGCGGTCAGCGAGGCGGGCACCATCTCGAACGTCTCCATGTTCATGAAGTGCCAGACGCGGTCCTTGCCGATACCGTCGATGAAGGACAGCTGCATGTCGGTATCGGTGGCATCGGCTTCCTCGAACGAGTCGCTGGACTTCAGCGTCTGCTCGGTGGTGCGGCCATCCTTCAGGTTGCGGATGCGGATGCGGGTGAACGCCTGCCCCTTGCCGGGCTTGATGAAGTCCGCCTCGGTGATGATCCAGGGATCGCCGTTGTGAAGGATCTTCTTGCCCGTCTTGACGTCGTTGAGGCCGAGGGTCGCCATGCGCTGTCTGCTCCGGAGTCGTTTTCGCCCGAGGGGCGGCTAAAATGGATGGATGTCACGGGCGTCACCGCCCGATCCAAGGCCCGATATGATAACCGCAAGCCCCCAGTCCCGCCTATCGTCCGCCGCGCCCGACTGGCGCGCGCTGTGGCGGGATGCGATCACCGACCCGATGGAGCTGTTGCGCGCGGTAGGCCTCGGCGACCGCACCGAGCTGATCCCGCCCGACGACGCCGGCTTCGCCCTGCGCGTACCGCGCGGCTTCGTGGCGCGGATGCGCCGCAACGACCCCACCGATCCGCTGCTGCTGCAGGTGCTGCCGCAAGGGGCCGAACACGACCAGGTCGACGGCTTCACGATGGACGCGGTGGGCGACATGGCGTCGCGCAGCGGCCAGGGCTTCCTGCACAAATACCACGGCCGGGCCCTGCTGATCGCCAGCGGCAGCTGCGCGGTGAACTGCCGCTACTGTTTCCGTCGCCACTTTCCCTACGGCGAGGAGATTGCCGCCGCCGCGCAGTGGCGCGACGCGCTGGCGCAACTCCAGGCCGATCTGTCGATCAGCGAGCTGATCCTCTCCGGCGGCGACCCGTTGGCGCTGGCCACCAGCAAGCTGGAGGACCTGAGCCGCGGCCTGGCCACCATTGCGCACGTCAGGCGCATCCGCATCCATACGCGCCTGCCGGTGGTGCTGCCGGAGCGGATCGACGCCCCCTTCCTCAAGTGGCTGGCTTCGCTGCCGTTGCAGAAGGTGGTGGTGCTGCATGCCAACCACGCCAACGAGTTCGACGCCGGCGTCGATGCCGCCTGCGCGCGGCTGCGCGACGCCGGTGCCACGTTGCTCAACCAATCCGTACTGCTGCGAGGGATCAACAATCACCCCGACACGCTGACCGACCTGTCCGAGCGGATGTTTGCCGCCGGCGTGCTGCCGTATTACCTGCATCAGCTCGATCGCGTGCACGGCACCGCGCACTTCGAGGTGGGCGACACCGAGGCGACGGGGCTGCTGGAAGCGCTGCGCGCACGCCTGCCGGGCTACCTGGTACCGCGGCTGGTACGCGAAATAGGTGGCGATACGTCCAAACGCCCCGTCCGAGCGTGAAGGCGCGCTTTTTGCTGGCAGCCGTTGGCGTTATCCGCTACAAACAAGGGCCACGGGACATCCTGCGGCGCCCGCGACACGACTCGTGACGACCACCTTCTTCTCGGCCATCCATGAAAAAAGACCTCGTCATCAAGATCCTCTTCATCGAAAACTCGCTGGAGGAGGCCGAGCAGATCATCAGCCTGCTGCGCAATTCGGGCATCGCCGTACGACCCGCACGCGGCATCAATGCCGAGCAGGTGCAGGCCGCCCTGCATGAGCTCGAGCCCGACATCGTGATGTTCGATCCGGCCATCACCACGCTGAAGCTGCGCGAGGTGGTGAAGCTGATGGATGCCTACGGCCGCGATTACGCGCTGCTGGGTCTGGTCGACACGATGGACAACCAGTTGGTGGCCGACCTGTTCGTGGGTGGCGCCCGCGGCGTCGCGGCGCGCACGCACCCGAAGCAACTGACGGCGGTGCTGCAGCGTGAGTTCGATTCGCTGCAGGCACGCCGGCAACTGCGCAAACTGGAAGCCTCGCTGCGTGAATCGGAACGCCGCTGCGACGCGCTGCTCGACTCCTCCACCGACGCCATCGCCTACGTGCACGAAGGCATGCACGTGCGCGCCAACCGGGCCTACCTGGAGACCTTCGGCTACGACGAGTTCGAGGACCTGCTGGGCATGCCGGTACTGGACATGATCGATTCGTCCCACGCCGAGGAGTTCAAGGCGATCCTGCGCGGACCGCAGGGGCAGGAGAAACTGCCCAGCCAGTTGTCCCTGCGCGCGCGCCGTGCCGACGCCAGCCACTTCGACGCCACGGTGGAATTCGCCCCGGCCACGTTCGAGGGCGAGCCCTGCCTGCAGATCGTGTTCCGGCGCCAGCTGGTCGACCCTGCCACGTTGGCGCAGCTGCAGCGGGACCCGGTGACCGGCCTGTTCAACCGTGCCCACACGCTGGAGCGGATCGACACCGCCGTCGCCGCCGCCGCCAACGGCAAGAAAGGCCAGGCACTGCTGCTGATCGAGCCGGACAACTGGTCGTCGATCGTGGCCGGCATCGGCCTGGGCAAGGCCGATGAACTGCTGGCCGGTTTTGCCGACCGCATCCGCATCCTGCTGGGCACTACCGACGTGGCCGGCATGCTGGCCGAGCACACCTTCGGCGTGGTGCTGGACTCGCGCCAGGACGAGGCCATCCGGGAGTGGATCAGCAAGCTCCAACACAGCGTCAGCAACGAGATCTTCGACGCCGGCAGTCGCTCCATCACGGTCAACACCAGCATCGGCGGCAGCCTGCTGGGCGAGAAGAACGCCAATACCGACCTGCTGCTCAACCAGGCCAGCCAGGCGCTGCGCAATGCGCAGAGCCAGGGCGGCAGCAAGGTGGAGCTGCACGATCCGGCCGCACGCGAGAAAGCCGACGAGGAACGCGAGCAGTACTGGCTGGGCCTGCTGAAGGATGCGCTGGCCAACGATGGCCTGATGCTTTATCACCAGCAGGCGATCAGCCTGCAGGACGCCGAAGGCGATTTCTCGGAGATCCTGCTGCGCATGAACGGCCCGCAGGGCGAGGTCCTGCCCGGCTTCTTCATGCCGATCGCCGAAAAGCACGGCCTGAACAGCGACATCGACCGCTGGGTGCTGAAGCAGACGATCCAGACCCTGCGCGCGCGCGACAACCAGGGCCAGCCGACCACCTTCTTCGTCAAGCTCACCGCGGCCTCGCTGCAGGACGAACACCTGCTGCCCTGGCTGGGCGAGCAACTGGCGGCCGCCGGCCTGAAGTACGGCCGCATCGTGCTGGAAATGACCGAGAGCAAGGTCATGACCTTGCTGCGTCCCACGCAGGAATTCGTCAACGGCTGGAAGAAACTGGGCGGCAAGTTCGCGCTTGAGCAGTTCGGCTCGGGCCTGAATTCGTTCCAGCTGCTCAACCACGTCGACGCCGACTACGTGAAGATCGACCGCAGCTACATGGCCGAACTGCCGCGGCACCCGGAAAACCAGAAAAAGATCACCGAGATCTGCCAGCAGGCGCGCGAACTGAAGCGCCAGACGATTGCCGAATGGGTCGAGGATGCCACCAGCACCTCGTTGCTGTTCGCCTGCGGCGTGGACTTCGTGCAGGGCAACTTCCTGCAGCCGCCGCAGCGGTTGTAAGGCGAACCTCCACGCCGTCTCCGCAGATGGATGCACCCGGCCGTCCCACGCGCAAGCGAGCGACGATCGCTGATCCCGCACACGAAAAAGCCCGCGCATGTGCGCGGGCTTTTTTTATCGCCAGCCGGAGAGGCTGTAGGCGCCGATTACTCGGCGGCAGCGGCGGCAGCGGCCTTGTGGGCGGCCTTGATCGCGGCGGCGGCGGCCACGTCTTCCTTGATGCGTGCGGCCTTGCCTTCCAGCCCGCGCAGGTAGTACAGCTTGGCGCCGCGAACCTTGCCCTTGCGCTTCACCGTGACCGACTCGATCGACGGGCTGTGCGCCTGAAACACGCGCTCCACGCCGGTGCCGTGCGAGATCTTGCGCACGGTGAAGGCCGAATGCAGGCCGCGGCTGCGCTTGGCGATGACGATGCCCTCGAACGCCTGCACGCGCTCGCGGTTGCCTTCCTTCACCTTGACGTTGACCACCACGGTGTCGCCAGCGCCGAATTCCGGCAAGGGACGGGTAATCTGCTCGGCTTCGAACTGTTCAATGATCTTGTTCATGGCAACACCTGTGTATTTTCGGTAACTGCGGTCAATCATCGACCGTTTCGTTTTGTCGCGACAACGCCTGGCTGGCGTGTTCGCGGCGGAATTCATCCAGCAGCGCACGGGAGGTCTTGTCCAGTACGCAGCGTGACAACAAGTCGGGACGGCGCAACCAGGTTCGTCCCAGCGACTGCTTCAGGCGCCAGCGGGCAATCGCCGCATGGTCGCCGGACAGCAGCACCTCCGGTACGGTACCCAGCGCGTCCTGCACCGGTTTTGCATAGTGCGGGCAGTCGAGCAGGCCATTGGCGAATGAATCCTGCTCGGCCGACTGCGCATCGTTCAATGCGCCTTCCTGCAAGCGACCCACCGCGTCGATGACCACCGCCGCCGCCAGTTCGCCACCGGACAGTACATAGTCCCCGATGGAAAGCTCCTCGTCGACCTCGTGCGCCAGCAACCGCTCGTCCACACCTTCGTAACGTCCACAGAGCAGTGCGATTCGCGGCAGTTTCGCCAGCGCCTCCACCCTGCCCTGGGTCAGCCGCGGTCCCTGCGGGCTGAGGTAAATCACATGCGCCGGTTCCGGCGCGGCGCCGCGCACAGCCGCCAGGGTGGCGCGCAACGGCTCGATCATCATCACCATCCCGGGGCCGCCGCCGTACGAGCTGGCGTCCACGGTACGGTGGCGGTCATGGGTGTAGTCGCGCGGGTTCCAGGTTTCCACCTGCAGCAACTGGCGCTGCTGCGCGCGTCCCACGACTCCGACCGCGGCACACTGGCGCACGAAGTCGGGAAACAGGCTGACGACGTCGATACGCATGAATCCTTGCCCTCTGCCGCCTGATCCGTGCTTCCGATCCGGCGACGTCAGAATTCGGGATCCCAGTCCACCACCATGCGCCCCGCGGACAAGTCCACCGATCGCACATACGAACCCTGGACGAAGGGAATCAGCCGCTCGCGCGCGCCATCCCTCACCACCACCACGTCGTTGGCGCCGGTGGCGAACAGGTGACTGACCCGCCCCAGCGACACGTCTTCCGTGGTGACCACCTCGAGTCCTTCGAGGTCGACCCAGTAATACTCACCTTCGGCTGGCGGCGGCAACTGATCGCGGCTGACGTAGATGTCGCTGCCGATCCATGCCGCTGCCTGCTCGCGGTCGTTCACGCCGGGCAGCTGGGCCACCATGCCCTTGCCCTGTTCGCGACCCTTGACGCCGCTGACCTGCGTTTCCGCGCCGGGCGCTGCACCGAGCAGCCACGGCTGGTAATCGAAGATCCGCATGCGCGGCTCGGCCCAGGATTCGATCTTGAGCCAGCCCTGCACGCCGTACAGCCCGACGATGCGCCCGATCAGGACGCGCCGACCGGCTGCGGTCACGCTCAGGCAGCCTGCTGCAGCTTGCCCGCTTCCTTGACCAGCGCGGCGACCTTGTCGGACAGTTGGGCGCCCTTGCCCACCCATTCGTTGACGCGATCGACGTTCAGCTCAAGGCGCTTGTCCTTGCCCGACGCAACCGGGTTGTAGAAACCCACGCTCTCGATGTTGCGACCGTCACGCTTGTTGCGCTGATCGGTCACCACGACGTGGTAGAACGGACGGCCCTTGGCGCCACCGCGCGAAAGACGAATCTTGACCATGGTAAAACTCCAGAAGTGCCGTAACAGCGGCAGCCGCACGAGAACCGTGCGCGGGAAACGGGGCATTTTAGCGGGTTTTCGCCAAAAGGGAAGAGTTGGGGTGGAAGGAACGAGGAGGGGGCTGTAGATGCGTCCTCCCGTATCCGTTCGGGCTGAGCGTAGCCGCGTAGCGGCGAAGTCGAAGCCCCGCGGCGAAGCCTGCCCTTCGACTTCGCCGCTACGCGGCTACGCTCAGGGTGATCGGTTGAAATCGTGCGGCGCCCTTAGCACCTCGTCACCGCATCGGCGGCAGGCCGCCCATGCCACCCATGCCCTTCATCGCGCCGCGCATCTGCCGCATCAGGCCCTTGCTGCCGCCCTTGGACAGCTTGGACATCATCTTTTCCATCTGCATGTACTGCTTCAGCAGGCGGTTGACGTCGGCCGGCTGGGTGCCGGAACCGCGCGCCACGCGGGCGCGGCGCGAGCCGTTCAGCAGGTCGGGGTGGCGACGCTCCTTCTTGGTCATCGAGCAGATGATGGCGATCATGCGATTCATCTCGCCGTCGTTGACCTTGGATTTCACGCTGTCCGGCAGGTTGCCCATGCCCGGCAGCTTGTCCATCAGGCCGGCCAGGCCGCCCATGTTGCCCATCTGCTCCAGCTGGTCCTTCATGTCGTTGAGGTCGAAGCGCTTGCCCTTCATCACCTTCTGGGCCAGTTTCTGCGCTTTTTCCTGGTCGACTTTGCGCTCGACCTCCTCCACCAGCGACAGCACATCGCCCATGCCCAGGATGCGCTGGGCCAGGCGATCGGGGTGGAACGGCTCCAGCGCGTCGGTCTTCTCGCCTGCGCCCAGGAACTTGATCGGCCGGCCGGTCACGTAGCGCACCGAAAGCGCCGCGCCGCCGCGGGCGTCGCCGTCGGTCTTGGTGAGGATCACGCCGGTCAGCGGCAAGGCATCGCTGAACGCCTTGGCGGTGTTGGCGGCGTCCTGGCCGGTCATGGAGTCGACCACGAACAGGGTTTCGACCGGGGTGATCGCGGCGTGCAGCGCCTTGATCTCGGCCATCATCGCCTCGTCCACGTGCAGGCGGCCGGCGGTGTCGACGATCAGCACGTCCACCACCTCGCGCCGGGCCGCGGCGACCGCCGCCTTGGCGATGGCGACCGGGTCCTGGCCTGCGTCGGAGGGGAAGAAGCTCACCCCGACCTGGCCGGCCAGGGTGCGCAACTGCTCGATGGCGGCGGGACGGTAGACGTCGCAGCTGACCACCATCACCTTTTTCTTCTTGCGCTCGGTCAGCAGGCGCGCCAGCTTGGCCACCGTGGTGGTCTTGCCCGCGCCCTGCAGGCCGGCCAGCAACACCACCGCGGGCGGCTGCTGGGCCAGGTTCAGATCCGTGTTGGCGCTGCCCATCACCGTGGTCAGTTCGTCACTGACCACCTTGATCAGCGCCTGGCCTGGCGACAGGCTCTTCATCACGTCTTGGCCGACCGCGCGCACCTTGATCCGCTGGATCAGGGCCTGCACCACCGGCAGCGCCACGTCCGCTTCCAGCAGGGCGATGCGTACCTCGCGCAGCGATTCGCGGATGTTTTCCTCGGTCAGCCGGCCGCGGCCGCGCAGACGGGTGACGGTGGTGGCGAGGCGTTGGCTGAGCGATTCGAACATGTTGATGGCACGAGCTGGGACTAGCCCGCAAATATACCAGACCCGTTTGCCGCCCCAGTCGCGGCGGCGGCGCGCCCATGGCAGGCCGGAACAGCGGCGCGGAGCTCAGCTGCAGCGGTCGATGCCGTGTGCGACACTTCGCGGCTATGTCCGTCCATGCGCTCGCGCTGCTTGCCGTCGTGCTCTACCTCGCCGCAGCGGGTGGGTTGGCGCGTCCCTTGTTGAGTGGCGGACAGCCACTCAACCGGCTTGCGCTGTGCCTGGCGGGCGCCGCGGTGCTGCTGCATGCGGGCATGCTTCTGGGCATGCATCGTGGCGCGCTGGACCTGCACTTCTTCGCGGCGCTGTCGCTGGTGGCCTGTGTCGTGGCGGCGCTGACGTTGCTGGTGAATCTCTCGCGTCCGGTGGCGGCGCTGGGCGTGGTGGTGTTTCCGCTGGCGGCCCTGTTCCTGGTCTTGGACAGCTTCGTGGCCGCACCCACGGCGCCGCTGCAGATGGACTGGCCGATCAAGCTGCACGTGACGCTGGCCTTGCTGGCATTCAGCGTGCTGTCGATCTCGGCCGTGCTGGCGATCCTGCTGGCGGTACAGGAACGTGCGCTGCGCGCAAGGCATTTCGGCAGCTGGCTGCGGGCCTTGCCGCCGCTGACGCAGACCGAGGCCCTGATGTTCCGCTTGATCGCGGGCGGTTTCGCCTTGCTGCCCGTGGCCCTGCTGAGCGGCGCGCTGTTCATCGAAAACATCCGTGCGCAGCACCTCGTCCACACCACGGTGCTGTCGGTATTCGCCTGGCTGGTGTTTGGCACCTTGCTGCTGGGCCGCTGGCGCCAAGGCTGGCGGGGAACCCGCGCGGTCAATCTCACCCTGATCGGCATGACCGTGCTGGTGCTGGCGTTCTTCGGCAGCAAGGCGGTACTGGAGCTGATCCTGCACCGGAATATCTGACATGGCGGATGCACAGTTCGTGGTGACGTTGTCGTGCCCGGACCGCCCCGGCTTCGTGGCGGCGGTATCGGGCCACCTCGCGGCGCGGGACAACAACATCCTG
>JBIQMK010000054.1:0-15379 GCA_044463365.1 Rhodanobacter sp.
CCAGCCAGCCTCGGCGCGATAGTTCGGACGCTGGGTCAGTGCGATGTAATCGTCGCCGACGAGCTCGTCGATCAGCCGTTGCGGGTCGGGCTTGACCTTCTGGTAGCCGACTACGGACTCCGGCGTGGGAAACGAGGTGATGACGTAGGGGTTACCACGTTCGAGATCCCAGAAGTAGTGCAGATTGCCATTGGAGAGAATGACGAAGCGGCAGTTCTTGCCCCGCGCGTAGCGACGCGCCTGTTCCTTGCCGACCAATGGGCTCTTGCCCTCCGATTTCGCCTCAAGCACCAGTAGCGGGAAACCCCTGGCATCGAGCAGCAGAAAATCGACGAAGCCCTTGCCGGTTTTCTCGAAATTGATGCCGAAGGCATCGAGCTCCGTCTGGGTGAGGGTGACGTTGGATTCCAGCCGGATGTTTGCCGGGCCGTGTGGGTCGGCGAAGAACCGCCAACCGGCTCGCTCCAGCAGCTTGTTGATTTTTACCCGCGCCGTGGCTTCCTTTTCGGACACCCGGATTCCCCTTGTGCGTTGCTCACCGAGCGTTATAACACCTCGGCCACGGAACTATTGGTCCCCTGCAGACGGCGGACGTTGGTCACGCGAACGCTGCGCTTCGCACGAAGTTACGCTTCGCCCAGCAGCCCCACCAACCGCGCCTCACACGCCGACAGATCATGCCCCCGCCGCTGTGAAACCACGAACGTCAGCGACCGGATGTGCCACGCACGCCGCTCGAGTTCGACGAGCTGCCCGCCGGGCAGATCCTCGGCCACAAGATGCCGCGGCAGATGCCCCCACCCCAGCCCGGCTTTCAGCAGATCCCGTTTCGCGCCGAGGTCGTTGACCAGCCACTGGCGCTTGCCGGCGACGCCCTCCTGGGTCTTGTCCGCGCCGGGCTGGTTGTCGGTGACGATGATCTGGGTGTAGCGGCCGAACTCGTCCACGGCAACGGGTTTGGGGGTTGAGGCCAGCGGATAGGTCGGCGCGCAGACCGTCACCATCTCCTCCTCGCGCAGCCAGTGGCGCTCGATGGCATGCGGGTTCACTTCCGGCACGTCGTTGATGGTGACGGCCAGGGCGCACACTTTTTCGAGCACCAGCTTCTCGCCGCCTTGCATGGTGGTGATGCGCAGGTTGATCGCGGCAGTGGGGAATTCCCGCTGCAGGGTGCGCAGGCAGCCGATCAGATGGGCGCGCGCGAAGTAGGCGTCGACCGCCACCGACACCTGCGGCACGCCGGCCTTGGCGATGGAGCCGGCGCGGTTCTTCATTTCCTCCGTGCGCGAGATCACCGCGCGCGCGTCGGGAAGAAGGCTGCGCCCTGCCGCGGTGAGCTGCGCCTTGCGGGTGTTGCGCTCGAACAACTCGACGTCGAACGCGCTTTCCAGCGCCTTGATCGCGTGGCTGATGGCCGACTGCGCCCGCGCGAACTTGCGCGCCGCGCCCGAGAAACTGCCCTGGTCGCACACCGCCACAAACGCCCGCAGCTGGTTGATGGTGACGTTGTCGAGCATCAGTTATCCAGAAAATAGATCGTATTTAGCTATGTTTCGTCAATTGGGTTGATGTGTCAAGCGACCCAGATTGGCTGGGCAACCGGCTCGAACCGCTCGGCACGCTCAAGTCACTGGATCCCCGCCTTCGCGGGGATGACGGCGACAAGGCAAGCGCCATTCGGCCAGACCGGCCATCTCCATACTGAAAAGGATCATCACCATGACGTACGCCATCATCGGTTTCGGCTCTATCGGCCAGGCGCTCGCCCGCGCCTTCGCCCGCAACAACATCGAAGTCACCGTCGCCAGCCGGCGGCCGCCCGAAGCGCTGTTGCCGCAGGCACAGGCGATCGGGCCCAAGGTCATCCCCAGGACGCTGCAGGAAGCCGTCAAGGCGGACGTCATCATCCTGGCGGTGCTGTTCGAGGGGCATCGGGACATCGGCAAGCTGCTTCCGGATTGGACGGGCAAGACGATCATCGATGCGATGAACTCGAACGACCCCATCGAAACGCTCGACAACCTTCCCTCCTCCGCCTTCGCCGCCAAGTCGTTCCCCGGCGCCAAGTTCGTGAAGGGCTTCAATCACCTGCTGTCACGCACCCTGGCCACCGACCCGAAGGTCGAGGGCGGCCACCGCGTGGTGTTCCTGTCCAGCGACGACGAAGCGGCCGCGGCGCAAGTCGCGGATGTGGCCAAGCGGCTCGGCTTCGCCCCCGTTTATCTCGGCAAGTTCGACGAGGGCGGCACCCTGGTACAGGCACGCGGCCGCGTCTGGGGCCCGCTGATCTTCCAGGACCTGTTCAAGCAGCAGGCGTAATCACGTATGGCGATTGCGACGCGGTCGCGATCGCCCCGCAACCCATCACTGTTATCGAAAGCAACCACCCCCAACCTTGAGGATTCATGACATGAGCAAGTTGAATGGAAAGACCGCCGTGATCACCGGCGGCGCCACCGGCATCGGCTTCGCGGCGGCAAAGCGCTTCGTCGAGGAAGGCGCCTTCGTCTTCATCTACGGCCGTCGGCAGGAAGCGCTCGACGCCGCGCTGGCCAAACTCGGCCCCAACGCCCGCGCGGTGAAGGGCTCGGTCTCCAACGTGGTCGAACTCGACCAGCTCTACGCGGCGGTGAAGGCTGAGCGCGACACGCTCGACATCGTGTTCGCCAATGCCGGCGCCGGTAGCGCGCTGCCACTGGGCGAGATCACCGCCGCGCACATCGACGAAACCTTCGACACCAATGTGAAGGGCGCGATCTTCACGGTGCAGAAGGCGCTGCCGCTGATGGGCAAGGGCGGCTCGATCATCCTCACCGGATCGAGCGCCGGCACCACGGGCGCCCCCGCCATGAGCGCCTACAGCGCCAGCAAGGCGGCCGTGCGCAACCTCGCACGGACCTGGGCGGAAGACCTGAAAGGCACCGGCATCCGCGTCAACGTGCTGTCGCCCGGCGCGACGGCGACCGACCTGGCGAAGGAAGCGCTGGGCGAGGAAGGCCAGAAGGTCTTCGCCGCGATGACGCCGCTGCAGCGCATGGCCGATCCGTCGGAGATCGGTGCGGTCGCCGCCTTCCTGGCGTCGTCGGACAGCAGCTTCATGACGGCCAGCGAGGTTGCGGTGGACGGCGGCCTGGCGCAGCTCTGAGGCGCCACGTCAGCCTGAAATCCGGCCCGCGCTTTCATGCGGGCTTCTCACGGGCCGTGTCACGTTGGAGGACATCATGTACCCGCCTTCCAGACAATCCGCGTTGATGCGTTTCACGCGAGCCGAAGCTGGTTCCACCGTGATCGACGTGTACCCGGGCGACGGGGAATGGACTGGCCTCTTTTCCGACGTCGTCGGACCCCAGGGACGGGTCTGCAGTTTCGTGCCGGCCGAGGTCGCTCATCTCAACGACGACCCGGTCGGCCGCGCCCGGGCCATGGCGAAGCAACCAGGGCGAGAGAACGTGCAGGTCGTCTCGGCAGACCTCATGGCACTGCCGGAAAGTGCGCCACCGGCGGATGTCGTGTGGCTGCACCTGTTCTACCACGATCTGCATACCGCACTTGTTCAGGCCAGGGGCGCCAGCCCGGCCGATTTCAATCGAGCCGTCCACGGACGGCTGAAACGCGGCGGCTTCTACGTCATCGTCGACCACGTCGCGGCGAGCGGCACGGGAGCGGGCAGCGCCGGGTCGCTGCATCGCATCGAGCCGGCGACCGTTCGCGAAGAGGTGGAAGCGGCAGGCTTCACGCTGGACGCCGAAAGCACGACGCTGGCGAACAACGACGACCCGCATTCCAGCAAGGTATTCGACCCTTCGATCAAGGGCGAAACCGATCGCTTCGCCTACCGGTTCGTGAAGCGGTGAGGGCGTCGTCGCCTGCAAGGTGAGCGATCCTCGCGTTTCGGACCTTCCCGATCCACCTGCGCCGGACCTGTCAGGACTATTTGGCCGTTTGGCCGTCCATTTCGTTCCGGGCTGATGTCACGCAGGCGCCGTCTCGAACGCCCCCGAGGAAATGGAAGCCAGTCTTCCCTGGGAAGGAAAGCCATTTGCATGCAGCGGATCGCTGCAGAGGTTCAGGAGAACCATGCCATGACCGCACCGGTGCCCGCAGCTTCAGCCCTCGTCCGCCCATTCACCGTCGCGATTCCGGATGCCGAGATCGCGGACTTGAAACAGCGACTGGCGCGAACGCGCTGGCCCGCCCGGGAAACCGTCGCCGACTGGTCGCAGGGTGTGCGCCTGGACCATGCAGAATCGCTCGTCGATTACTGGGCACGGGAATACGACTGGCGCCGGTTCGAAGCCCGGCTCAACCGCTTCCCGCAATTCATGACCACGATCGACGGGCTGGATATCCACTTCATCCATGTCAGGTCGAAAGCGCCGAAGGCGATGCCGCTCCTGCTGACGCACGGATGGCCCGGTTCGATCGTCGAGTTCCTGAAAGTGATTGGCCCACTGACCGACCCGGAAGCGTTCGGGGGAAACGTCGACGATGCCTTCGACGTCGTGATCCCGTCGCTGCCTGGCTTCGGGTTCTCCCAGAAGCCCGCCGAAATAGGATGGACCGTTTCGCGTATCGCCGCCGCGTGGGTGGAACTCATGAAGCGCCTTGGCTATGCGAAGTGGGCCGCGCAGGGCGGTGACTGGGGTGCCGTCGTCACCACCGTGCTCGGGGTGATGCAGCCCGAGGGGCTGCTCGGCATCCACTTGAACAGCCAATACGCGTTTCCCGCGCAGATACCCGAAACGCTGTCGCCCGAAGAACAATACGCCGTGGATTCCCTCGTCCTGTACAACGGCGACATGGGTGGCGCGAACCACCTGCAGGACACCAAGCCGGCAACCATCGGATTCGCCCTGGCGGATTCCCCGGCGGGCCAGGCGGCCTGGATCTACGACAAGTTCCAGTCCAAGACCGACAACCATGGACTCGCCGAGGACGCCCTGGACAGGGATGAGATCCTGGACGCGATTTCGCTGTACTGGTTCACGAACACGGCCGCCTCGTCCGCCCGCATCTATTGGGAAAACAAGGCGGGCAGCATGGCCGGCCCCAAACTGACGCTGCCGGTCGCGGTGACGGTGTTTCCCCGCGACATCCCGCGTCTGCCACGAAGCTGGATCGAAGACACCTACGCCAACCTGATCCACTACGGCGAGGCCGACAAGGGCGGCCACTATGCCGCCCTCGAACAACCCGGAATCCTGGTCGGCGAAATCCGTGCCGGCCTCCGAGGCCTCCGCGGCTGAGGCGCACGCCAGTCGAGCCTACGATCCCGCATAGGCCACCCATCCCTTGAAGGTGAAGGCGGCATAGAACAGCTCGTGCCGTTCGAAGCCTGCCTGCTCGAGCAGGTCGACTTCAGCCTGCGGGGAAAGCAGCGGGAGACGGCTGGCCATCGCTTCAATCGTGGCGGTCGGATTGGCCACCGGCACGCCGTTTGACGTCGTGAAGGCCACGTGCCGCTGCAACCAGCGCATCTTTTCATCCGCGGCATCGGGAACGCTGTGGTGCGCCATCACCAGCGGGGCGCCGGGTTTCAATCGGCATCGCAGTTCGCGCAGCGTATGCAGTCGTTCCTGGACGGACAGGAAGTGCATGGTGAGCAGGCAGACCGCGCCATCGAATCCGGTGGCCGACACCGCATCGACGTAGCCTTCCAGCAACTTCACTCTCGGCGCCAGCGGGCCCAGCGTCTGGACGGCCAATTCCAGCATCGCTGCCGACGGATCGACGCCGAGCAGACGCCAGCGCGGGTAAGCCTCGGCCAGGGCCCTGAGTTCCAGGCCTCCGCCGGCGCCCAGCACCAGCACGCGCCCGTCGGCCGGGACGTGCTCGTGCAGGAGCAGGCCGGCCATCCGGTGGAGCGCATGCAATCCGGGCACCTGTCGCAGCGGCCCGTCCGTGTATCGCGCCACCGCCTGGGGATCGTTGAATGAAGACATGCGCCCTCGACGCTTGACATGGAGGCACTAACGTAACATCGTTTGTTACATGAAACGAGACAGCCGACTTTCCGCCGTGCTCCACGCCTTGCTGCACATGGCCGAGCGCGACACGCCGATGACATCCGATGCGCTGGCGCAGTGTCTGGGCACGCATCCGGTAGTGGTCCGCCGCACCATGGGCCTGCTGCGCGAAGCCGGCCTGGTCACGGCCGATCGCGGCCACGCCGGCGGCTGGCGGATCTCGGCCGATCTTGAAAAGGTCACCCTGCGCCAGTTGCACGAAGCGCTCGGTGAACCCGCGCTGTTCGCCGTGGGCAATCGTAACGAGCATCCGGAGTGCCTCGTCGAGCAGGCGATCAATGCGGCGCTGGACACCGCCTTCGCCGATGCCGAGGCGCTGCTGCTGCAACGTTTCGAGTCGGTCACGCTGGCCGCGCTGGCCGCGGATTTCGCGCGCCGCCACGGCGCGCATCGATCGAGGCATCGCCATGAAACATGACGTGATCGTTGTCGGCGGCAGCTATTCGGGCATGGCCGCGGCCCTGCAACTGCTGCGGGCGCGCCGCAGCGTGCTCATCATCGACGGCGGCAAGCGGCGCAATCGCAGCGCCAGCCACTCCCACGGATTCCTGGGCCAGGACGGCGTCGATCCCGCCGATCTGGCTCGTGTCGCCCGCACGCAGCTCCAGGCCTACTCCACGCTGACCTGGCTGGACGGCCAGGTCGAGCGGGCATCGGGCGCGAGGGATGAGTTCCGGGTGACCTGCGGCGGCGAGACCCATGCGGCCAGGCGCCTGCTGCTGGCGATCGGCGTGTCGGACCGGCTACCCGGCATCCCGGGCCTGTCCGAACGCTGGGGCAAGAGCATCTTCCACTGCCCGTATTGTCATGGCTACGAACTGGATCGCGGCCGCATCGGCGTCATCGCCACCGGCCCGATGTCGGTCCATCAGGCGCAACTGCTGCCGGAATGGGGCGACACCACCTTCTTCCTCAACGGCACGTTCGAACCTGACCCGGCCGCCACGGACGAACTGGCGCGCCGCGGCGTGACGGTCGAAACGACGCGAATCGAGCGGATCGACGCAGGTGCCGATGTCGTGCTCGCCGACGGACGACGCATGAGTTTCGCCGGCCTGTTCACCGCGCCCCGGAACGAGCCTTCGACGCCGATCGCGGCACAGCTCGGTTGCGAACTGGTCGAGACACCGATGGGCCGGCAGATATCGACTGGCGAAACCAGGGAGACCACCGTGCCGGGCGTGTTCGCCTGCGGTGACGCCGCCAGGATGCCCCACTCGGTTTCACTTGCGGTGGGGGATGGCGCATGGGCCGGCGCGCAGATCCATCGGTCGCTGGTGTGGCCGGCGGCGTAGAGGAAAGCCATGGGCCCGCTTCCCATCACGCGCGATAATCCCGTTCTCCCTACCGAGGAAAGCTGCCATGCATGGCGAGTACAAGATGCCCGGCGGCAAGCTGGTGGTCGTCGATCTCGATGTCCGCGACGGGCGATTGGCCCAGGTGCAGCTGAGCGGTGATTTTTTCCTGGAACCGGACAGCGCGTTGCGCACCATCGACGCGGCGCTTGAAGGTCAGCCCGCCGCGGCAGGCGAAGCCTGTCTCGCCCGCGCCGTCCGCGACGCCCTCGGGCCGGACGTCATGATGTACGGCATCTCGCCCGAGGCGGTCGCGGTGGCCGTATGTCGTGCGCTGCAGGCAGGGCACGCGGCATGAAGCGCACCGCTTGGCACGACCACGACTGGCAGCTGATCCACACCGCACCGCAATCGCCCACCCTGCACATGGCGCTGGACGAGGTGCTCACCCGCGAGGTCGGCGCCGGTCACCGGCCGCCCACGCTACGGATCTGGGAATGGGCCACGCCCGCGGTGGTGATCGGCCGCTTCCAGTCGCTGCGCAACGAAGTGGACATGGATGCCGCGCAACGCCACGGCATCGAGGTGGTGCGGCGCATCTCCGGCGGCGGCGCGATGTTCATCGAGCCGGGCAACACCATCACCTATTCGATCTACGCGCCGTTGTCGCTGATCAAGGACTTGTCGTTCCAGCAGGCGTACGCGTTCATGGATGCGTGGGTGATCGAGGCGCTGGGCGAGCTGGGCATCAAGGCCTGGTACCAGCCGCTGAACGACATCACCTCCGAGGGCGGCAAGATCGCCGGTGCGGCGCAGGCGCATCGCGGTGGCGCCGTGCTGCACCACGTCACCATGGCCTACGACATCGACGCGGCCAAGATGCTGGAGGTGCTGCGCATCGGCCGCGAGAAGCTGTCCGACAAGGGCACCACCAGCGCCGCCAAACGGGTCGACCCGCTGCGCAGCCAGACCGGCCTGCCGCGCGAGGCGGTGATCGAGCGCATGATCGCCACCTTCCGCCGCCTGCACGGCCTCGGCGACGGCACGCTGCGGATGGATGAACTGACCCGGGCCGAGACCCTGGCGCGGTCCAGGTTCGGCAGCCGCGAATGGACGGCCGACGTGGCCTGAGCAGCTGGGCCATACCTGCCATTCGTCACTTGCCAGCCGCCGTTGGCGAGGCAGAGGATCGGGCTTCCGTTCGCGCTGACAAGGAGAAGTAGATGCGTGCTTCACGACTATCCGTCCTGGTCGCCGGGCTCTGCCTGGCCTTCGCCGCCCACGCCGCCGACACCGACGCCGACACCTGGAAGCTCCCGGTCGCGGTGAAGAAACTCGACAACGGCCTCACCGTGGTGGTCTCCGAGGACCACAGCTCGCCCACCGTCGGCATCAGCATGGTCTACCACGTCGGCATGCGGCTGGAGCCGCAGAACCGCACCGGCTTCGCCCACCTGTTCGAGCACCTGATGTTCGAGGGCACGCCCGACGCGCCCAAGGGCACGTTCGAGCGGGTGATCCAGGGTGGCGGCGGCGTGTTCAACGGTTCCACCCGCGCCGACTACACCAACTACATCGCGTCCGCGCCGTCGTCCGCGCTGGCGCCGATCCTGTGGATGGAGGCGGACCGCATGAAGTCGCTGGACTTCAGCGCGAAGAACCTCGCCAACCAGCAGAGCGTGGTGAAGGAGGAGATCCGCGTCAACGTGAAGAACCAGCCGTACGGCCTGTTCTTCTGGACCGATCTCAACAAGCTGGCTTTCGACAAGTGGGCCAACAACCACGACGGCTACGGCTCGTTCAAGGATCTGGACCACGCCACCATCGCCGACGTGAAGACCTTCCACGACACCTTCTACCAGCCGGCCAACGCGGTGCTCGGCATCGCCGGCGACGTCACGCCGCAACAGGCGTTCGCGCTGGCGCAGAAGTACTTCGGCAGCCTGCCCGCGCGCACGCTGCCGCCGCGCCCCGACGTCTCCGAGCCGCTGAACACCAAGCCGCGCCATGCCGAACAGACCGACGCGCTGGCGAAGGTGCCGGCGCTGGCGATCGGCTGGAAGATGCCCGCGCGCGGCAGCAAGGACCAAGTGCCGATGATGGTGCTGTCGCAGCTGCTGGTCGGCGACGATGCCTCGCGTTTCTACCAGGGCCTGGTCAAGGGCCGCGAACTGCTGCTCAACATCGAGGGCGGCGTGAATTTCCCGCTGGGCGACGGCAGCGACTACGCCGGCCCCACCCTGCTGGGCCTGTTTGCGCTGTACAAGCCCAACGCCACGCCGGATCAGGTACTGGCCGCGATCGACCAGGAGATCGGCAAGGTTGCCAGCGACGGCGTCGACGACGCCACCCTGGCCCGCGTGAAAACCAAGATGCTGTCCGACTGGTACGGCGGGTTGGAGTTCTTCATGGATCGCGCCGACACCCTGGCCAAACTGCAGACGCTGTGGGGCGATGCGAACGTAGCCAACCGGATGCCTGGCTGGATCGACGACGTGACATCCGACGACATCAAGCGCGTGGCCCGCACCTATCTCACCGACGCCAACCGCAGCGTGATCGTGCGCCGCCCCGCGGCCGTGGCCGCCGCCAAGACATCCGCCAAGTGAGGACCGCCATGAAGACGAAGACGACATTCAAGACGCTCGCTATCGCGCTCGGCCTGACCCTCGCCAGCATGGCCCAGGCGTCCACCACGACGCTGCCGAAGGACCTGCCCGCCTACGGCCCCGAAAAGCCGCTGCCAATCCCGCAGATCGCCCAGCGCACCCTGCCCAACGGACTGACCGTGTGGGTGGTGCCGCGCGATGGCCTGCCCAAGATCGACGTGGCGCTGGCCGTGCTCGGCGGCACCGCGGCCGACGACGCGGCCACGCCGGCACTGTCGCAGCTGATGGCCGGCCTGCTCGACGAAGGCACCGCCAGCCGCGATTCGCGCAGCATCGCCGAAGCGCTGCAGGCGATCGGCGGCGACTACCGCGCCAGCGCCGACGACGACGCGGTCAACATCCGCGCCAGCGCGCTGTCCTCGCACGCATCGCGGTTGCTGGAGCTGGTCGCCGATACCGCGTTGCACCCCAGCTTTCCCGCCAAGGAAGTCACCCTGGCAAAGGCCAACGCGCTGCAGAGCCTGAAGGTACAGGAGGCCGATCCCGACTGGCAGGCACAGCGCGCCTTCGGCCATGCCGCCTACGGCGAGCACCCGTATGCGCGCGACTCGCTCAACGAGGCCAGCGTCGCGGCCGCCTCGCCCGAGCGGCTGAAGGCGTTGCATGACACGCGTTTCCGGCCGGATCGCGCCCTGCTGGTGATCGTGGGGCGGATCGGCGCGGACGAGGCGTTCAAGCTGGCCGAACAGCAGTTCGGCGGCTGGAAAGCCAGCGGCAAAGCGCTGGCCGATACCCCGCCGGCACCGCGCACGGCGGCGCCGCAGCGGCTGATCGTGCCGCGCGAAGGCGCCGTGCAAAGCAACATCCGCTACGGCCGTCCCGCCGTGCCCGCCAGCGATCCGGACTACATCCCGCTGACCGTGGCCAACACCATCCTGGGCGGCGGCTTCACCAGCCGCATCACCCAGGACATTCGCGAGGACAAGGGCTACTCGTACAGTCCGTGGTCGCGCTTCAGCGCCAACCGCGCCGGCGGCAGCACGGTCGCCACCGTCGACGTGCGCAACGAGGTCACCGGCGCCACCCTGGCCGAACTGGCCAAGTTGTACGACAGCATGGCCAGCCAGCCGGCCAGTGCGGAGGAGCTTACCGGCGCCAAGCGCCTGGTCGGCGGCATCTACCTGCTGCGCAACCAGATCCAGGGTTCGCTGACCGCCACCTTGGCGAACTACTGGGTCGATGGCCTGCCGCCGACGTTCCTGGGCAGTTACGTGGCCGAGGCGAACAAAGTGACCGCCGATCAGGTGCAGGCGATGGGGCGCAAATACTTCGCCGCGAAAGACCAGAGCATCGTGATCGTCGGCGATCCCAAGGCGATCGACGCGCAGCTGAAGCCGTACGGGGACTTCACCGTATTCAAGCCCTGATCGCTTGAAATGTCCGAGCGCACCCTGTGCGCGATGCTGCCGGGAGAGCATCGCGCGCAGGGCGCCTCTACGCTACAGCCGCGTGTACGACCACGACTGCATGCGCCCGTCCTTGTACGGCATCACACCATGGAACGGGCGCGGATCGCCGTCGAACACCAGCGGCAGGAAGTGGCGGTCGCCCTCCCACATCGGCAGCTCCATCAGCCTCTCGCGGGCCACCCAGCGCAGCGTGCCTTCGTGGTTGGCGGTGAGCGGGGTGCCGCTGTAGCGGTCGATCACGAAAATGAAACCCAGCCAGTCCTCGCCGTGCTTGCCGAAGCCGGGCCAGTTCAGCGTGCCGCGCAGCTGCATCGACTCGCAGGCGATGCCGGCCTCCTCCATGATCTCGCGCCGCATGCAGCTGGCGATGTCCTCACCCGGCTCCATCTTGCCGCCGAGGCCGTTGTACTTGCCTAGGTGGTGGTCGTCCGGACGCGTGTTGCGATGGATCATCAGCACCTCGCGCTTGTCCGGCGACAGCACGTAGCCGAGCGTGGCGACGATGGGTGCATAGGGAGACAAGGCGGACATGCGCAAACCGCTGGCGGAAAACCGCAAGTTTAGCCGCTGCACCGCGGACACGCCCGCCGCCGCGCCGCACGATGCAAGGGCGGGCTTGCATGGAGACAGCCGGGCCGGCGACCATCGGGGGATGCCGTCTTTCCATTTCCCGCCCCATCCACGCACGTGCGGTCCGCGTCGCGCGCCCGTCGTGTCCATCCTGTTTCTCGTCCTGGCCATGCTCGCCGGCTGCACCGCGCGGGCGCGAGCGGTGGCCAGCGACGAGCTGGCGTTCGAGGGCCAGAACTATCGCGTGGTGCGGCTGGACCTGCGCCGCCACGCCCTCACCCTGCATTGGCGCGAACCGGGCAGCGGCCAGCCGTTCGGCAGCATCGACGCGCTGCGCCGCTGGGGTGAGGCCCGTGGCCAGCGGCTGCTGTTTGCCGCCAACGCCGGCATCTACGACAAGCAGTTCGCGCCACTGGGCCTGTATGTGGAAAACGGCAAGACGCTGGTGCCACTGAACCTGATCCATGGCAACCCGGCCTCGGGCAATTTCTCGCTGCTGCCCAACGGCGTGTTCGCGGTGTACCCCGATGGCCACGCCGCCGTGCGCACCAGCGCCGATTTCAAGGCCGACGGCAAACCCGTGCAGTGGGCCAGCCAGTCCGGCCCGATGCTGTTGATCGACGGCAAGCTCAACCCGCAGTTCGTGGGCGACTCGGCCAGCCTGAAATGGCGCAGCGGCGTCTGCACCCGCAGCCCGCACGAGGTGGTGTTTGCGGTCAGCGAAGCGCCGGTCAACTTCCACACGTTTGGACGGCTGTTTCGCGACAAGCTGGGCTGCCGCGACGCCCTCTACCTCGACGGCAGCATCTCGCAGCTCTACGTCGACGACGAAGGCTACGCCGGCGCACCGGCCTTCATGGTCAAGCCGTACGCAGGCATCTTTGCCGTGTTCGCCACGCCGTGATGGCGCGACAGCGCAAGTGGTGGCGCGGGCTGGCGCTGGCAGCGCTGGCGCTATTGCTGATCGCCGCCATCGCGTTGTGGTGGCTGCTCGCCGGCAGTCGCGCGCGGCTCGATGGTTCGTTGCAACTGAGCGGGCTGCAGGCAGCGGTAACCGTGCAGCGCGACGCGCTGGGCACCGTGACGCTCAGCGGCAAGAGCCGCGCCGACCTCAGCTACGCACTGGGCTACGTGCATGCGCAGGAGCGCTTCTTCGAGATGGACCTGATGCGTCGCATGCCGGCCGGCGAATTGTCGGCACTGGTCGGGCCGGCGGCACTGCAGGCCGATCTCAACCACCGGCGCCATCGCCTGCGCGCGGTGGCCAATGCCGCTTATGCACAGTTGCCGCAGGACCAGAAACAGCAACTCGACCACTACCGCGACGGCGTCAATGCGGGCCTGGCCGACCTGCGTACCAAGCCGTGGGAGTACCTGCTGCTGGGCAGCAAGCCGCAACCGTGGCGCTCGCCGGACAGCCTGCTGCTGATCGCCGCCATGTACCTGGACCTCAACGGCGATGGCGTCAACGCACGCGAACTGCATATCGCGCAGATGCGCGCGGTGCTGCCCGGCGCCCTGGTGGATTTTCTGTTGTCGCCCGATCCGGACTGGGAGGCACCGCTGCGCGGACGGTTGTCGCGTTCGCCGGTCATTCCCGACGCCAGCGTGTTCGACCTGCGCCAACTGGCGCCCGCCAAGCCAGCTGACCTCACCGCCGCACTGGCGCCAACATTGGATGCGTCGCGCCCCGGCAGCAACAGTTTCGTCGTGGCCGGCGCGCTCACCAACAACGGCGCGGCGCTGCTCGCCAATGACATGCACCTTGGCCTGCGCGTGCCCAACATCTGGTTTCGCGCCCGCCTGCGTTATCCCGATCCCACCGCGCCGGGCGGCCAGCGCGACGTCAACGGCGTAAGCCTGCCGGGCACCCCGGCGATGGTGGTCGGCTCGAACGGCCAGGTCGCCTGGGGCTTCACCAACAGCTACGGCGACTGGCTGGACTGGGTACGCGTGCAGCGCGACCCGCACGACACCGATCGCTACAAGGTGCTCGGCGGCTGGGCCGACATCGAGCGCCACGTCGAACACATCCAGGTGAAGGGCCAGCCCGATACGCTGCTCACCGTCGAGGACACGCGCTGGGGACCGATCATGGGCCGCGACGCCGACGGCACGCCGCTTGCGCTGCAATGGACCGGTGCCGTGCCGCGCAACTACAACCTGGCGCTGATGCAGATGGAACACGCGCCGGACACCCATGCGGCGCTGGATCTGGCGCCGCAGTTCGGCATCCCCGTGCAGAACCTGCTGGTGGCCGACAGCGCCGGCCACATCGGCTGGACCATCGCCGGCAACGGCGTCCCCCTGCGCGGCGAAGGCGATCCGGCGATGCCCGAGGACGGCGCACAGCCCGGCAGCGGCTGGCATGGCTGGGCCGCGCCCGCGCAATACCCGCGCATCGAGGATCCCGCCGGCGGACGGCTGTGGACCGCCAACAACCGCACCGTCGACGGCGACGCGCTGGACCTGCTCGGCAACGGCGGTCACGACCTCGGCGCCCGCGCGCAGCAGATCCGCGACGACCTGCATGCACGCACCGGTTTCACGCCCGGCAGCCTGCTGGACATCCAGCTCGATGACCGCGCGATCTTCCTCAGCCGCTGGCAAGGGTTGCTGCAGGGCACGCTCGCCGACAGCGACGATCCCGACCTGCAACGGCTGCGCGAACTCACCGCCCGTTGGCAGGGCCGCGCCGCCGCCAGCAGCGTGGATTACCGGCTGGTGCGTGCGTTCCGCAGCGAGGTGACCACGGCCGTGCTGAAGCCGTTCGCCCGCCGCGTGACGCAGCTGCACGGCGATTTCAAATGGCCCGGCGAAAACAGCGCGGAAGCCGCCGTCTGGGCACTGGTGCACGCGCAACCGCCCTACCTGCTGGACCCTGTCTACCCCGACTGGCACGCGCTGCTGGTGGCCAGCGCCAAACGCGTGGCGACCGAACTGGGCAAGCAACCCGGCGGCCTCGCCGCCCGCACCTGGGGCGAACACAACCGCAGCCGGATCGACCACCCGCTATCGGCCGCGTTGCCCGCGTGGCTGGGCCGCTATCTCAACATGCCATCGCAACCGCAACCCGGCGACAGCAACATGCCGCGCGTGGCCGCACCCGCGTTCGGCGCCTCCGAACGGCTGGACGTAGCCCCCGGCCACGAAGCCCACGGCATCCTGCAAATGCCCGGCGGCCAAAGCGACCATCCACTGTCGCCCTACTACGGCGCTGGCCACGGCGACTGGGCCAACGGCCGCCCCACCGCGCTCTTGCCCGGTCCGACGGAACACGAGCTGACGCTGGAACCGGGAACTTGAGCGGTCCCATGCAAACCGCAGGAACACACCCTGCCCACAAGGGACACTGCCTGTAGACACTCTGTTCCAAGTCAAGCGCCGGCGTATAGCTTCAGGGATTCGTA
>JBIQMK010000055.1:0-15348 GCA_044463365.1 Rhodanobacter sp.
GTGATCACCTCCAGCGGCATGTCGGCGGTGGCGTTGGCGCTTGAGCTGGTGCCGGCCGGGGCGAAGGTGCTGGCGGCGCACGACTGCTACGGCGGTACCTGGCGCCTGCTGGACGCCTGGGCGAAGAAGGGTCGTTTCACGCTGGAATTCGCCGACCTCACCGACCCGGCGGCGCTGGCCCGCGGCCTGGCCACCAAGCCGGCGCTGGTCTGGGTGGAAACCCCGTCCAACCCGCTGTTGCGGATCACCGACGTGCGCCACGTGACCCAGGCGGCGCATGCGGTTGGCGCGCTGGTGGTGGTGGACAACACCTTCCTGTCGCCGGCGCTGCAGCAACCGCTGGCGCTGGGCGCGGACGTGGTGCTGCATTCCACCACCAAGTACATCAACGGCCACAGCGACGTGGTCGGCGGGGCGGTGGTGGCGCGCGATGCGGCGGTCTTTGACCAGCTGAAGTGGTGGGCCAATTGCAACGGGCTGACCGGCGCGCCCTTCGACAGCTACCTCACCCTGCGTGGCCTGCGCACGCTGTCGGTGCGGCTGCGCCAGCATCAGGAAAACGCCGAGCGCATCGCCGCGCGGCTGGAGTCCCACGGTGCCGTGCGCCAGGTCTACTACCCGGGTCTGGCCAGCCATGCCGGCCACGCGCTGGCATCGCGGCAACAGAAGGGTTTCGGCGCGATGCTGAGTTTCGAGCTGGATGGCGATCTGCAGCAGGTCGAGGCCTTCGTCAACGGCCTGGAGTACTTCTCGCTGGCCGAGTCGCTGGGCGGGGTGGAAAGCCTGGTGGCCCATCCGGCGTCGATGACGCATGCCTCGATGGCGGCGGAGGCACGCCGAGCGGCCGGCATCGCCGACAGCCTGCTGCGCCTCTCGGTGGGCATCGAGGACGGCGACGACCTGTTGCGGGATCTGGATGGCGCGCTGGAACGCGCGCAGGCGGTGCTCTCCAAACGTCGGGTCAGCGCATGAGTGTGCCGGCCAGTAACGCATCGCCTTTCGCCCATCGCGAGACGTCGGACATCGCCCTGGTGCTGTTGGGCACCGGCGTGGTGGGCGGCGCCCTGCTGGAGCTGTTGAAAACGCCGGTGGCCAAACACGTGCGCCTGATCGGCGTGGCCAACTCGCGCCAGCAGCAGATCGACGCCGACGGCATCGCTTCGCGCGAGTTGCGCGGCTCCTGGCAGCAGCACGGCCAGCCGCGGGACGACGACGCGCTGCTGGCGGCGCTGGACGCCAGCGGCAACCGGTTGAAAGTCGTGGTCGATGCCACCGCCTGCACGGTGCTGGCTTCGCGCCACGCCGACTGGCTGGCGCGCGGCTATCACGTGGTCACGGCGAACAAATCGCTGGCCGGTGGACACCTTTCCGGCTGGCGCGCGCTGCAGGCAGCCCGTGCCCACGGCGGCAGCTACGGCGACGCGGCCACCGTGGGCGCCGGCCTGCCGGTGATCTCCACGCTGCGCCGCCTGCTCGGTTGCGGCGACAGCCTGCTCACGCTGGAAGGCGTGTTCTCCGGCTCGCTGTCCTACCTGTTCAACCAGTACGACGGCAGCCAGCCGTTCTCCGCGCTGCTGCGCGACGCGCGCAAGCTCGGTTATACGGAGCCCGATCCGCGCGCCGACCTTTCCGGCGAAGACGTGGCGCGCAAGCTGCTCATCCTGGCCCGCAACGCCGGCTTCGCCCTGGGCAGCGAGGAAGTGGACGTGGAAAGCCTGGTGCCCGAATCCCTGCGCGAGCTGGACACCGAGCAATTCCTCACCCGGCTGGAAGAGCTCGACGCGCCGCTGGCCGCCCGCCACGCCGACGCCCAGTCGCGCGGCAACGTGCTGCGCTACCTGGCCCGCCTCAACCAGCGCGGCCGCGCCCGGGTCGGTCTGGTGGAAGTGCCCTCCAGTCACCCCGCCGCGCGTCTCAACGGCACCGACAACCAGTTCGCCATCACCACCATCCGCTACAACACCACGCCATTGGTGATCCAAGGGCCGGGCGCCGGGCCGGAAGTGACGGCGCAGGCGTTGCTGGGGGACGTGCTGGCGCTGGGCTGAGCCCAGCCCAGCCCAGCGATCGATTTGCGGTGCGCGCCCTGCGCGCGATGTCCCTTGCCCCATGCCCCGTGGAAAATCCTTTCCCCGGGCTCGTGGCGGAAGGCATCGCGCACAGGGTGTGCCCTTGCGGTATCCACCTGCCGTGGCGGCTGGATGCGCCGTTGCAGGGCATGGTGTGGCCGTTTGCCGGTGACCGCCTGGTGCTGGCCGTGGTGCTGGCGCTGCTGTCGCTGAGCGGGGCGCGGTACCGGCGCGGCACGCTGAAACGAAAACGCGCGGCTTGTGGCCGCGCGTTTTCGTTGATGGGGGGCTCAGTGCCCGGTGATGCGTTCCGCGGTTTCCTCGTCCGGCGGTACCAGCGGTGCATCCGGGTCGACGCGTGCTTCCAGCCGGGCCGCCTCCACCGAAGGGGTGCGCCAACCGCTCTTCACGCCCCACAGGTAAAAGACCAGTCCGATCGCCGCCACCACGACGAGGTCCCAGCCGTAGGGCAGGTAGCCCTTGCCACCGAACGTGGTGCTGCCGGCCCAGGAAACCACGGCCAGCGTGGGCAGGTAGAACACCAGCCACCAGGCGCCTTTCATCTGCCGCCCGAAATCGTGCCAGCCGGCCTTGGCCTGGTAATAGAAATACACCGGCAGCGCGACCACCATCAGCAGGATGATCTGACCGGTCAGCGGCCACTTGGCCCAATACAAAAGCTCGGTGGACATGATGAAGGCGACGCCGGCCAGCAGCGGCAGGCCGCTCAAGCGCAGGGGACGGCTCAGCTCGGGCGCGGTGCGGCGCAGCGTCATCACGCTGACCGGGCCGGTGAGGTAGGAAATGATCGTCGCCACCGAGATCACCGCCGCCAGCGAGCCCCAGCCGCGGAAGAAGAACAGGAACAGGAACGACACCGCCAGGTTTACCCACATGGCCGGCCGCGGCACGCCCCACTTCGGATGCACGCGGCCCAGGATCTTCGGCAGGGTACCGTTGCGCTCCATGCCGTAGAGCATGCGCGCGGTGGTGGCGGTGTACGTCATGCCGGTGCCGCTGGGGCTGACCACCGCATCGATGAACAGCAGCGTGGCCAGCCACTGCATGCCCAGGATGATCGCCAGGTCGGCGAACGGCGAGCTGAAGTTGATCCCGTGCCAGCCCACGTTGGCCAGCATCTCGCGCGGCACGGCGCCGATGAACGCCACCTGCAGCAACACGTAGACCGCCGTGGCCAGCAGGATCGAGCAGACGATCGCGAACGGGATGCTGCGGCCCGGGTTGCGCGCTTCGCCGGCCAGGTTCACCGGGCTCTGGAAGCCGTTGAAGCTGAACACGATGCCGGCGATCGCCACCGCGGTGAGGATCGAGGGGAAGTCCGTCTGGTGCAGTTCGCCGTGGATGCCGACCGCAAAGTTTTCGGCGTGGAAGCCGCTGGCGATCAACAGCACCGCGGTGAGCGCGGGGATCACCAGCTTGAACAGCGTGATCGCGGTGTTGGAGCGCGCAAACAGTTTCACGCTCCAGAAGTTGAACAGGAAATACATCACCACCAGCGCCGCCGCGATCAGCAGGCCATTGGTGCTCAACTCGCCATGACCGCCCGGCATCTGGCGGTACAGATCTTTCGCCCACTGCCACTTCCAGGAGGACATGTACTGCGCCGAGGCCTCGGCCTCCACCGAGATCACCGACACGATCGCGATCCAGTTAGCCCACGCCGCGATGAAACCCACCAGCGAGCCATGCGAGTAATGGCCGTAACGCACCATGCCGCCGGACTCGGGGAACATCGCGCCCAGCTCGGCATAGGTCAGCGCCACGGTCATGATGATCGCCGCGCCGATCACCCAGGCCCAGATGGCGCCCGGCCCGGCAATCTGCGCCGCCCGCCACGCGCCGAACAACCAGCCCGAGCCGATGATCGAACCCAGGCCGGTGAGCATCAGGGCGAAAGGCCCCACATCGCGGCGAATCTGGCTGGCTTGGGACATGGAAGCTCCTGTGCGGGCGCTGACGCCAAAAAAAGAGCCCGATGGTTGCAGAGTCACACGACGGCTGTCATCTACCAGTGGTCATGGCAGGCGCTCTTGCCCGAACGCCAGCGCCACCGTTGTCCTGTCAGTCACCCGCAACGGCATCGACACTCGCCACGCATCCTCCCCGCCGGGCTGAACCTCGACATCAGCGCCGTCAACCCGAATGCCGTGAGCTGACATGGGTCACCTGGCGGCGCACGACGTCGCGCTAGCATCGTCGTATCCGCGGCCTGCCTGCCGCCTGCCGGAATCGCTCCGCATGAAGCCCATCTACGCCGTTCTCGCGCTGGTCTGCAGCCTTGCTGCAGCAGTCCCGGTCCAGGCCACCTCGCAGCATGCCCACGAGCACGCCGGACACGAAGCCGCAGTCGCGGCATCGGTACCGGCCCGGCGCTGGGTGCCCGATGCCGCGTTGCGCCAGGGTATCCGCCGCGCCCATGCGGCAGTGGATCAGCTGCGTCATCACGAAATGGGCCACATGAGCGCACCGATGGCGGTCGATCGCGCCGTCCAGGTGGAGCAGGCGGTGACGTTCATGTTTGCCCACTGCAAGCTGAGCGCCGAGCCTGACGCTGCCTTGCACGGCATCCTGGTGCCATTGCTCGGCGCGGCACAGTCGCTGAAGGCCGACGCCGCGAACGTGGCGGCGGTGGCCGCCATGCGTGAGGCGCTTGCCCGCTATCCGCAGTATTTCGACGACCCCGGCTGGGATGCGCCGGTGATGCCGCAGGAGCACGACCAGCCCTGAGGGTTGCGCGGCGGCGCGGCGTGGGTTGATGCAAGTCATGGCCGCCGACGGCCAGGCGGCCGATAGTGGCGGCCTCGTCACGCATCGTGGTGCGCCCATGTCCACCTGGTATCCCTGGATCGTCCTGCTTCACCTCGCCTGCGCCATCGTCTTCGTGGGTGCGGTGGCGTTCGAAGTGCTGGTGGTCGAGTCGCTGCACAAGCGGTTCGACACGGCCACCATGCAACGCATCGAGCAGGCGGTGATGGCGCGGGTGCGGCGCTTCATGCCGGTGGTGGTGATCGTGCTTTTCGTCAGCGGCGGCGTGCTGTTCGACATCCGCTGCGACGGCTTTGCCTGCGTGGGCTCGCGCTTCGGCAACTGGCTGCTGCTGAAGGTGGTGCTGGCGTTTACGGTGCTGGGCGTGTTCGTCAATGCCATGTGGGCGATGCGCCATGGGAAGATGGACGTATGCCGCTTCAAGCACACGCATCGCATGGTGCTGGCCTTGATGGTCGGCATCGTGTTTCTCGCCAAGACCATGTTCTACCTGTAACGGTCCATTCCCCAAGGAGTTTCAACATGTCCAACGTCACGTTCCATGGCAAGCCGGTCAGCGTCAATGGCCAGTTTCCCGCGGTGGGATCCGCCGCGCCGGCGTTCACCCTGGTCGCGGGCGACCTTGCCGATGCCACGCTGGCGAGCTTTGCCGGCAAGCGCAAGGTGCTCAACATCTTTCCCAGCGTCGACACGCCGACCTGCGCGGCCTCGGTGCGTCACTTCAACGCATCGGCCAGCAAGCTCGACAACGCGGTGGTGCTTTGCATCTCGGCCGACCTGCCGTTCGCGCAGGCGCGCTTCTGCGGCGCCGAAGGTTTGGACAAGGTGGTCAACCTGTCGCTGATGCGCGGCCGCCAGTTCCTCAACGACTACGGCGTGGCGATCGCCGAAGGCCCGCTGGCCGGCTTGGCGGCGCGTGCCGTGGTGGTGCTCGACGAGCACGACAAGGTGCTGCACGCCGAACTGGTCGGCGAGATCGGCGACGAGCCGAATTACGACGCCGCACTCGCCGCATTGGCCTGATCGAGCGCTGATTGCGGACGTGACTGTGTAGGAGCGACTTCAGTCGTGATGCTTTTCGAGGCTCGTTCTTTAGGGAGCCACAAGCAAGAGCATCGCGACTGAAGTCGCTCCTACAAATACAGGTGCCGCGAACAGCGCTTCGGGGCGAGTTGCCCTCAGCGGCTGGCGCCCACCACCGGCACGCCGAAAGCCCGCCCTTCCGGATGCAGGCCCAGGCCGAACTTCAGGCTGCGGCCGATGCGCTGCGCGTAGTCGAGCATCTGCGCGGCGTTCGCCTCGTCGAGTTCCTCGCCGCAGGTTTCCTGCCACAACTCGAGCCAGCGGTCGAAGTGCCGCGCCTGGATCGGGTGCGGCCGGTGCGCGGCCATCGGGTTGCCGCGGTAGCTGCCCGCGCGCAGCGCCACCGAGGCCCAGAACGAGGTCAGCAGGCGCTTGTGCTCGTCCCAATCCTCCACGGCGGCATTGAATATCGGGCCGATGTCCGGGTCGCGCCTGACCTTTTCATAGAAATGGTCGACCAGCGTGGCCAGGAGGGATTCGTCCAGTGCGGCAGGTGGATTCATGCGGTTCGTGACTTGAAATGAAGGGCGCACGGCAGAGCCGCGCGCCCGGATGGAAGGCTTGCTGCTTGTGCCCAGCTTACTTGCCCAGGCTCAGCGTGCCCTTCATCAACGCGGCATGGCCGGGGAAGGTGCAGAAATAGGCGTACTGCTCACCGGCCTTGAGCTTGGCCACGTTGATGGTGGCCGTGTCGGACTGGCCGCCACCGATCAGCTTGGTGTGGGCCACGATGCGGGTATCGCCCGGCTTCTCGTAGCTGTTGGCAGCGCCGGCCTTCATGCCGTCAGCGATCACGCCTGCCTCGTCGGCGCTGTGCGACAGCACCCAGTTGTGGCCCATCGCCGTGACGGGCAGCTTGCCGGTGTGCTTGAGCGTCACCGCAAACGTCTTGCAGGTCTTCGGCACGGTAATGGTTTTGACGTTGTACTGCATGGCGTCGTTGGCTTCGACGGTGGTGGCGCATTCGGCGGCCATCAGCGGGGTGGACAGCAGGCCGAGCAGGGCGATCGCGATCAATTTGCGCATGGGGAAATACTCCGGCAGTGGGGACATGGATAAACTGCAAGTGCATTGTGCCCACCCCGCGCGGGCGTCGGCACTGATTTGGATCATCGCCGTGCGGCAAGCCGTACGCGACACTGTGGATGCCAGACGAGGTAAACCTGATGACGCATGTGGTCACCGAAAATTGCATCAACTGCAAGCACACCGATTGCGTGGAGGTGTGTCCGGTCGATTGTTTCCATGCCGGGCCGAATTTTCTGGTGATCGACCCCGACGAGTGCATCGACTGCACCCTGTGCGTGGAGGAGTGCCCGGTGGGCGCGATCTTCCCCGAACTGGACGTGCCGGCCGGGCAGGAAGGCTTTCTCGCCATCAATGCGGAACTGGCGCGCGAGTGGCCGGTACTGACCAGCAAGATCCCCGCGATGGAGGATGCCGCCAAGTGGGACGGCGTGCCGGACAAGTTGCCGCTGTTGAAGCGGAGCCTTGACGGGAGTGAGTGAAGAGGAGTGAGAAGTGAGTAGAGCGGCGACGAGCGCCGGCTCTTTTCTCACGCCTTCCTCTTCACTCACTTCGCGGCTCCATAAAAAAAGCCGGGCAATGCCCGGCTTTTTTGTGGAGCGCGCAGGTGTCAGCCCGCAACGACCCGCACCATTTCCAGGCACTTGTTCGAGTAGCCCCACTCGTTGTCGTACCAGCTGACCAGCTTCACGAAGGTGCTGTCCAGCGCGATGCCGGCGTCGGCGTCGAACACCGAGGTGCAGGTCTCGCCGCGGAAATCGGTGGCCACCACCTTGTCCTCGGTGTAGCCCAGCACGCCCTTCAGCGCGCCCTCGCTCTGCGCCTTCATCTCGGCGCAGATCTCGGCGTAGGTGGCGGGCTTTTCCAGCTCGCAGGTGAGGTCGACCACCGACACGTCGGCGGTAGGCACGCGGAAGCTCATGCCGGTGAGCTTCTTGTTGAGCTCGGGGATCACCACACCCACGGCCTTGGCCGCGCCGGTGGAGGACGGGATGATGTTCTCCAGGATGCTGCGGCCGCCGCGCCAGTCCTTGTTGCTGGGTCCGTCGACCGTCTTCTGGGTGGCGGTGGCGGCGTGCACGGTGGTCATCAGGCCGCGCTTGATGCCCCACTTGTCGTTGATCACCTTGGCGATGGGCGCCAGGCAGTTGGTGGTGCAGCTGGCGTTGGAGATGATCGCCTCGCCCTTGTAGGTCTTGTCGTTGACGCCGTAGACGAACATCGGCGTGTCGTCCTTGGACGGCGCGGACAGGATCACCTTCTTCGCGCCCGCATCGAGATGCTTCTGCGCGGTTTCCTTGGTCAGGAACAGGCCGGTGGATTCGAGCACCACGTCGGCGTTCACCTCGTTCCATTTCAGGTTTGCCGGATCGCGTTCCTGGCTCAGGCGGATGGTCTTGCCGTTGACCACCAGATGGCCGTCCTCGATCTTCGCTTCGCCCTTGAAACGGCCGTGCACGGAGTCGTAGCTCAACATGTAGGCGAGGTAATTCGGCTCGAGCAGGTCGTTGATTGCCACGATCTCGATGTCGTTGCCGAAGTTCTGCACGGCTGCGCGCAGCACGTTGCGACCGATGCGGCCGAAGCCGTTGATGCCGACCCTGATGGTCATGAGAGAGCGTCCTCCGTTGCGAAGATGGATGGCTGCCGCGAGGTACGGCGCCGGTGTTTCAGCCCTCGAATCTTACAATGAAAGCACTGTTCCTGCGGGGGGAGATTCGCCTTGTGGCAGACTTCCGCGTTTGCGCGAGTGCCCGTGATGTCGCGACCTATCCTCTCCCTCCTGCTGGCGTCGGCCACGTTTCTGGCCGCGCCGTCCGCCCGGGCATGGGGGCCGTTGGGCCACAGCGTGGTGGCCGAACTGGCGCAACGCCAGCTGAATCCCGCGGCCGAAAGGGAGGTGGAGCGGCTGCTGGTGCCGGAGCACGCCACGCGCCTCGCCGAGGTGGCCAACTGGCCCGACCAGATCCGCAACGATCCCGCGCAGCAGGCGCTTTGGAAACGCACCAGCCGCTGGCACTACATCAATTTCTCCAGCGATCGCTGCGAGTACGTGGCGCCGCGCGATTGCCCCAGGGACCAATGCGTGGTCGCTGCGCTGGCGCGTGAGGTGCGAGTGCTGGGCGATCGTTCGCAGCCCGATGCAGTGCGTCGCGAGGCGCTGAAGTTCGTGGTGCATCTGGTGGGCGACGTGCACCAGCCGCTGCATGCCGGTTACCGGCCGGACCGTGGCGGCAACCGGTACCAGGTGCAGTTCGAGGGCAAGGGCAGCAACCTGCACAAGGTGTGGGATTCGGGCCTGTTGGGCACGCGCCACCTGCGCTGGCAGGAATACGCCAACCTGCTCGACGCGAGAGCGCCGGTGGCCTTGCCGCCGCCGATCGCACCGCTGGACAACCCCTACGCGCAATGGGCCGAGGAGTCGTGCCGGCTCACCGCCATGATGGACTTCTATCCATCCAGACGGCGGATCGGTCCGGCCTATGTGTCGAGGAACCTGCCGCTTGCCGAACGGCGTCTGCGCGAGGCGGGAAGGCGCCTGGCCGAGGTCTTGAACAGCCAGTTGGGTGAGGTCGTCACGCAACATGCGCGCAAGCATTGATAAGGGGGCGGAGAGTTCTGGTAATCTGAATTGATGACTACCGAACCCCAATCCCGCCGCACCCGAATCGTCGCCACGCTCGGCCCCGCCACCGATGCCCCCGGCATGCTCGAACAGATCATCGCCGATGGCGTGGACGTGGTTCGACTCAACCTTTCCCATGGCCAGCCCGACGACCATCGCGCCCGCGCCGCCGCGGTTCGCGCCGCCGCCACGACCGCCGGTCGCGAGGTCGGCATCCTGGCCGATCTGCAGGGCCCCAAGATCCGCATCGAGAAATTCGCCAACGGCCCGATCGAACTGGTCAACGGCGCGTCCTTCGTGCTGGACTGCCGCCCCGATGCACCGGCAGGCAACGACCAGCGCGTCGGTGTCAGCTATTACGGCCTTCCCAACGATGTGCACGGCGGCGACGTCCTGTTGCTGGACGACGGCCTGCTGGCCCTGACGGTGCTGGAAGTGGTCGGTGCCGAAGTGCGCTGCCGCGTGCTGATCGGCGGCCGTCTGTCCGATCGCAAGGGCCTCAACCGCCAGGGCGGCGGGCTTTCCGTGACAGCGCTGTCGGACAAGGACAAGGCCGACATCAAGCTGGCGGCCGAAATCGGCGCCGATTTCCTGGCTGTCTCGTTCGTGCGCTCCGCCGACGACATGCACCAGGCGCGTCGCCTGCTGCACGAAGCGGGCGGCAACGCCTCGCTGGTGGCCAAGATCGAGCGCGCCGATGCGATCCCGGTGCTGGGCGAGATCATCGACGCCTCCGACGTGGTGATGGTGGCGCGCGGCGACCTGGGCGTGGAAATCGGCGACGCCGAGTTGCCCGGCCTGCAGAAGAAGATCATCCGCGAGTCGGTGCAGCGCAATCGCTCGGTGATCACCGCCACGCAGATGCTGCAGTCGATGGTCTATGCGCCGATTCCCACCCGTGCCGAAGTGCTGGACGTGGCCAACGCCGTGATCGACGGCACCGATGCGGTGATGCTGTCGCAGGAAACCGCCGCCGGCGCGCATCCGGACAAGGCGGTGGCGGCGATGGTGCGCATCTGCCTGGGCGCCGAGCGCCAGTTCGAACCCAAGGACGACCTCACCACGGCCGGTCACCGGCTCGATCGCACCGACCAGGCGATTGCGCTGGCGGCGATGCTGGTGGCCAAGGAGCTGGGCGTGCGCGCGATCATCGCGCTGACCGAATCGGGTGCCACCGCGCAGTGGCTGTCGCGCTACCGCACCTCGGTGCCGATCTATGCCTTGTCCCCGTTCGCCGACGCGCGTCGGCGCATGCTGGTGTTGCGCGACGTGAAGCCGGTGGAATTCAGCCATGCCGACCAGAGCCTGGCGGCCTCCGCCCGCGCCGCCGTGCAATTGCTGTTCGACCAGGGCAAGCTCAGCGAGGGCGATCGCGTGGTGGTCACCCACGGCGACCACGTCGGTCGTGGCGGCGGCACCAATACGCTGAAGCTGCTGGCCGTCGGCACCGGCGGCATGGTGGAAAGCCTGCGCGACCTTTGAGCGATCCCTGTCCATTCCAGCGCGGGGTACGTCCGGAACGCCCGCCGGCCAGCGCCTGCGACCGTCCGGACGCCATGCCACATGCGCTGAATGGACCGTGGAATCCTTCACGGTCAGGGCGATTTCTACACCTGCCTCCCGCTACACTGCGGGCATGCGCTTGCATCCCCTGGAGGCTGTCATGAAACCGTCATTCCGTCCCTCGTCAACCATCGTGCTGTCCGTGCTGATGGCGCTGGTCGCCCTGCCGTTGCTGGCGCAGGCGCAGGTGCGCAAGCTCGATCCGCAGAATCTTTACCGCTACTGGATCCTGCTCAATACCCAGATCAAGCTGGATGCTCCCAACAGCGGGCTGAACCTCGACAAGCCCGGATGCGCCGCGGTGACGTACATGGTCGGCTCCGACGGGGTGCCCATGGACGTGGAACTGGTCAAGCTGGTGCCCAAGAGCGACCTGGGCCCGATGGCGGTCAACGCGGTATCCAATTTCCGCTACGGACCGTCGTTGACCAACCGCAATGCCGAGCCGGTGTCCACGTATTACATCGTGCCGTTCAACGCGCCCGAGGACAAAGCGGCGCGACAGCGGGTAATCGACGCCTGCAAGCTGCCGGGCTACGACAGCCTGCACTGAACGCGAGCCGTCGCGGGTATGCCCCCGGAGGCCCGCGACGCGCATCTGGCCTATAATGGCGAGCTCTGAACCGTACCGGCGCGCATGTTGGTGCGGCCTCGTCCCCCGTGCGGTTTTTCGCCGCCGCGTTCCACGGAGTCGCCATGAGTATTGAAGATCTCGAAAGCATCGCCCTGGCCATGGTCGCGCCCGGCAAGGGCATCATCGCCATCGATGAATCGACCAAGACGATCGGCAAACGGTTGGCCGCCGTCGGCGTCGAGAGCACCGAGGAAACCCGGCGCGCCTATCGCGAAATGCTGCTGACCACGCCCGGTCTCGGCGAACATATTTCCGGCGCCATCCTGTACGACGAGACGATCCGCCAGTCGACGAAGGATGGCGTGCCGTTCACCACGGTGATGAAGAAGGCCGGCATCATTCCCGGCATCAAGGTCGACAAGGGAACGGTGCCGCTGGCCGGATTTCCGGGCGACGTGGTCACCGAAGGGCTCGACGGCCTGCGCGAGCGGTTGCAGGAATACGCCAAGCTGGGCGCGCAGTTTGCCAAGTGGCGGGCGGTGATCAGGATTACCGAGGACACCCCCAGTTCCACCGCCATCGAGGCGAACTGCCACGCGCTGGCGCGCTATGCCGCGCTGTGCCAGGAGGCGGGTTTGGTGCCGATGGTGGAGCCCGAGGTGCTGATGGACGGCGATCACTCGATCGACGTCAGTTACGAGGTGCACGAAGCCGTACTGCGCAGCCTGTTCAACGCGTTGTACGAGCAGAACGTGATGCTGGAAGGCACCATCCTGAAGATCAGCATGGTCATTCCGGGCAAGGACAGCGACGAGCAGGTCGACGCCGAGGAAGTGGCCGATGCCACCGTGCGGGTGCTGAAATCCTGCGTGCCGGCGTCGTTGCCGGGCATCGTGTTCCTTTCCGGCGGCCAGACCGATGCGCAAGCCACCAGCCACCTCAACGCGATCAATCACATCGGCCCGCATCCGTGGCCGCTGTCGTTCTCGTACGGCCGCGCCATGCAGCAGGCTGCACTGACGCTATGGGCGAAAGACCCGAAGGCGAACACGGCCGGCGCGCAGAAGATCGTCCATGCCCGCGCCCGCGACAACGGCCTGGCGGCACTGGGCCGCTGGAACGGCTGACGCAAGCGGATCGCCACCAGGACATGAACGAAAGAGGGCACCGCAAGGTGCCCTCTTTCGTTGCGATGACGCGGTGGCGTCAGGGCGCCGGACTTAGAAGCGGTACTCGGCGCTGACCGAGAAAATCCGCGTGCCAAGCTCGTACACGTCCTTGTCGATCTTGTAGTAATCGAAGTTGCCGCCCACGCTCCAGTGGCGGTTGATGTCGTAACCCGTGCCCACGCCGGCGTACCAGCCCAGTGACTGCTCGCTGGCGCGGAACGTGTCCGAGCTGCCGTCGTCATAGGCGATGCGCGCCTTGGCGTGCAGCTTCCACAGGAAGGCGCCGCCGCGCGCGGAAATGTACCAGTGGCTGGTCGGGTTGAAATGGCCGTTGAGGCCCAGCGTCCAGCCGTCGCCGGACAGTTTCACACGGTCGCCGAAGTCGTCGCTCTCGCTGATGCTGCCGAGGTTGGTGTAGCCGACCTCGAAGCCGAGGATGCGCTGGTCGCGGTAGCCGCCGTTGACGATGAACGCGGTGTCGGTTTCGGTACCCGAACCGAAGTCGTCGACCTCTGCACTGTAGTGCGAGCTGCCGACATTGCCGTTGACGAACCACCCGTTGGGCTGTTCGGCATGGGCGGTCGCGACGAAGGCCATGCCGCTGGCGGCGATGGCGAGGGGGAGCAGGTGTTTACGCATGGGGATATGGACCCTCCTGATGGTCCGATCAATCCGATGAGCCGCTTCTGCGGCGACGCGATTGTAACGGCTGGCTGGGTCCGGAGAAAAACGGGGGCAAAAAGAAAGGCGCCTTGCGGCGCCCTTCTTCCTGTCGTTCGTGCAACAGGGTGAATCGAATCAGAAGCGGAATTCCGCGCTGACCGACACCATGTCCGTGCTCAGGTCGACGCGGTCCTTCTTGGCGTCGTAGTAGTCGTAGTTCAGACCCAGGCTGACGTTGTTGCTGAAGTCGTAGCCCACGCCGGCGCCGGCATACCAGCTGGTGTCGTCCAGACCCTTGCGGATCGGGTTCTCGTTGTTGCTCAGGCCGTGGCCCTTCCAGCCGTAGATGCCGGTGCGGGCACTGACGTACCAGTTCGGGGTGACGTTGAAGTGACCGTTCACGCCAGCCGTCCAGCCGTGCAACTGCGACTTGCCGTTTTCCACCACCGGATCGTCATTGAAGACGTTCTTGGCGTGGATGTTGCCCAGGTCGTTGTAGCCGACCTCGGCGCCCAGCGCGACCGACGGGTTCAGGGCCCAGCGATAACCGCCATTGATGGCGTAGCCCGTGTCGTTGTCGTCGTAGGGACCGTGGTTGATCGACGTGCGGCCGACGTTGCCGTTGACGAACCAGCCACCGTTCTGGGTAGGCGCGCTCTGCGCGAATGCCGCGGGGACGGCAACCAGGCTGGCAGTGGCGAGGGCGAGGGCAAGCAGACTCTTGTTCTTCATGGATATCTCCAGTTTTTTTGTGGCAGGCGACCTTTGGGGAGATGGTCGCTGCGGGTGCGTGCCCCGGGGGCGGGGCGACGACACCTGGGCAGTTAGATGGCGCTGCGATCCGAAGATTCAATACCGACTAGTTCAGTATTAAGTCCGGGTTAAGCCGCGGCGAAAGAGACACGGCGGTTCACGCCGCGCCTTTTCATGTCATCGCTGATCAGAACCGGTATTCGGCCGATACCGTGGCGGTATCCGAGCTGAAACTGATGTCGTGCTTCTTGGCGTGGTAGTAGTCGTACGCCAGGCCCAGGCTGAAGTTGTCGTTGAAGTCGTAGCCCACGCCGGCGCCGGCGTAGTAGTCGACCTTGTCGAGGGAGTGACGGTTGACGTCCTGGTTGTTGTAACCGTGACCCTTCCAGCCGTACACGCCGGTGCGGCCGCTGACGTACAGGCCCTGCCACAGGTTGATGCGACCGTTCACGCCGGCAGTCCAGCCGCGCAGCGCATTGCGCCGACCGGTGAGGTTGACGTTGTCGCTGTTGAAGGCGTTCTTCAACCGGAAATTGCCCAGGTCGTTGTAGCCGATGTCGACGCCCAGGCCGACGTCCGGGCCGACCTTCCAGCGATAGCCGCCGGTCAATGCGTAGGTGGTCGGATGATCGTTGTACGGACCTTGCGCCACATGCGCCTGGCCGACGTTGGCGCCGATGAACCAGTTGCCGCTGCCGACAGCCTGGTTCGGCTGGTAGTTGCCGCTCGCCGAGGCCGGCGCGCTGCTGGAAACGGTGTCGTCCTGCGCAAGTGCGGGCAGGGCGCAAAGAGACGCGGAGGTGATCGCCAGGGCCAGTAGTGTTTTTTTCATGAGGGAACTCCTGCGTATAACCAATGCATCGCCGGGTCGGGGAAAGCCCGGCGGCGGCCCCCGGAATTCGAGGGCGGGTGCATTGAACAGGCCCGAGCCTGAAGCGCGCCGATATGTGCTGATCAAAAATTAAGGCCGAATTAATGTTTGGCCATTCAGCCGTCCAAATGCGTGCTTCCCAAAGAGCGCGACAGTGACAAGCT
>JBIQMK010000056.1:0-2200 GCA_044463365.1 Rhodanobacter sp.
GCTTCAGCGTCGAGATGATGTGGTTCGACTGGATGCCCTTGATCTGCGCACCGACCATGGTGCCGGCAAGCAGCGGGTCTTCACCGCCGTATTCGAAGTTGCGCCCGTTGCGCGGTTCGCGCACCAGGTTGACGCCACCGGCCAGCATCTCGTTGAAGCCGGACGAACGCGCCTCGGCGCCGATCATCGCGCCGCCGGCAAAGCCGACCTCGGGATTCCACGTGGCCGCGGTATTCATGCCCGAGGGCAGCGAGGTGCGCTCGCGCACGTTGGGGCCACGCTGCGACGCCACGCCCACACCGGCATCGGTCTGCCACTGGTTGGGAATGCCGAGGCGCGGAATGCCGTAGACGAAACCCGCGGACTGGTGCAGCGACTCCTTCGGCCGCTTGTAATGCTTGCCATCCAGGTCGGTGCCGAAATACCCCATCACCAGGCGCAGTTTTTCCTCCTGGGTCATTTCCTTGAGGACCAGCCGGGTGCGTTCGGCGGCGCTCAGGCGGGTGTTCATCCAGGGCTTGCCGGCGAGTTCCTGGCGCGTCGGCGCGGGCGCCGGCTCCTGGGCGAACGCCGGCGACGCCAGCAGCCCGCCGAAGGCGCACGCGGCGATCAGACCCACTTTCCTAGGTAACGTCATCTTTCGTCCTCGGGTTGCGTGTTGGGTGGCGCTCTGCCGGAATGCCATGGATCGTGTCTGCAGCCAGTCTGAAGCGCCAATGGGGGGATGGGGCTCCGGTGCACTGCCGGGGGCCGAAAACAGATGGCTGTTCTCGGCCGTGGATGCCGGCGGGTTCATCGCCCCTTCAGAAGCCGTCCTACAGTAGTCGGAGCCCTGTTCGGATGTCCACCGGGTGGCCGTCCAGACGCCCACGGGCAGGCGTCTGGACGGCCGCGGTTCCCCAGCCGCGAAAGCGCAGCGGCTGTACATCGAAGCGCCGATGCCCGGCGAACCGGAACCCGCTACTCTGAAACCGCGGCGCCGCAGCGCTTGCCCTTTAGCCGATTCCCGATTCCCGACCATGATCACTGTCCACCATCTGAACAACTCGCGCTCGCAGCGCAGCCTGTGGCTGCTGGAAGAACTGGGCGTGCCGTACGAGATCAAGCGCTACCAGCGCGATCCCAAAACCTTGCTGGCGCCGCCCGAACTGCGCGCGGTGCACCCGCTGGGCAAATCGCCGGTGATCACCGATGGCGCGCTGACCCTGGCCGAATCGGGCGCCATCGTCGAGTACCTGGCCGATCGCTACGGTGCCGGTGCGCTGATTCCCGCGCACGGGACGCCCGAGCGCCTGCGCTGCAACTACTGGCTGCACTACGCCGAGGGTTCGGCGATGCCGCCGTTGCTGCTGAAGCTGGTGTTCCAACGGGTGGAAAACGCGCCGATGCCGTTTTTCGCCAAGCCGATCGGCAAGGGCATCGCCCGCAAGGTGCAGCGCGATTTCGTCGACCCGCAACTGGCCCTGCACCTGGATTACCTCGAATCCCAGCTGCGAAACAGCGACTGGTTCGCCGGCACGGCGTTCAGCGTGGCGGACATCCAGCTGAGTTTTCCGCTGGAGGCTTTTGTGGCGCGCGGCGGGCTTGACGACTCCCACCCCCGGCTGTGCGCCTTCCTGCAGCGCATCCATTCGCGACCGGCATACCAGCGCGCACTGCAGCGCGGCGGCGAATACCTGCTGGGCTGAACGGCGCCCGTGCCGGACGGCGCGGGTTTACGCCTCACTCACGAGCGCGCTGGCAGCCTGTGACGTCAGAAGAGCCTAGGAGAACGCCATGCACAGACGTGATATCGAACGGCAGATTCGTGATGCCAGCGAGCAGGCGGGCCAGCGCGTTCGCCAGTCCGCCAACGGTGCGGTAGACAGCGCGCAAAGCCTCATCGACCGCGGCCGCCGCCGGATCCGGGAGCGCTTCGGCGCGGGCGAGGGCCGCTATCGCCGCCAACTGACCCGCGCCGCGGAGGATCTGGCCGACGAGACCAACTACCACTACCGCCGCATGCGGCGGCAGGTGAATCGCCATCCGGTCGCCACGGTGGCGATCGTGGCCGGCACCATCGGCGCCTTCCTGTTGCTGCGTCGCGCCTTCAGCAGCGATGACGATTGAGCGGCGGCACGCAGCGCTGAAACAGAGAAGATAAAAAAAAACCGCCCGGAAAGGGCGGTTTTTTTGTTGCTGCAGGAGCGATCAGACGCTC
>JBIQMK010000056.1:2210-15339 GCA_044463365.1 Rhodanobacter sp.
ACGCTCAGCGGATTCGGCTTTTCCGGATCCAGCTTGTACTCCTTGATGGCGCGGCTGACGTCCTTGGCGCTGACCTTGCCTTCCTTTGCCAGCGCAGCCAGCGCCGCGTGGGCGATCCAGTGGCGATCGACCTCGAAGAACTCGCGCAGGTGTTCGCGCGTGTCCGAGCGGCCGTAACCTTCGGTACCCAGCACGGTGTAGTGCATGCCCTCGGGCATGAACGCGCGGATCTGGTCGGCGAACTCGCGCACGTAGTCGGTGGCGGCGATCGCCGGACCGGAGCGCCCGTTCAACAGGCCGGTGACATACGGCACGCGCTGCTCGGCTTCCGGATGCAGGCGGTTCCAGCGCTCGGCATCGAAACCGTCGCGGCGCAGCTCGACGAAGCTGGGGCAGGACCAGATGTCGGCCTTCACCCCGAAATCCTTCTCCAGCAGCTCGGCCGCCGCAATCACCTCGCGCAGGATCGTGCCCGAGCCCAGCAGCTGTACGCGCGCCTCGCCCTTCTTGCCCTTGCCGCCGTCCTTGAGCAGGTACATCCCCTTGATGACGCCTTCCTCGCAGCCCTTGGGCATGTCCGGATGCGTGTAGTTCTCGTTCATCACGGTGATGTAGTAGTAATGATCCTCCTGCTCCTGCAGCATGCTGCGCACGCCGTCCTGCAGGATCACCGCCACTTCGTACGAGAACGTGGGGTCGTACGCCTTCACGTTGGGGATGGCGCCGGCCAGCAGGTGCGAATGGCCATCCTCGTGCTGCAGGCCTTCGCCGTTCAGCGTGGTGCGGCCCGACGTGCCGCCCACCAGGAAGCCACGCGAACGCATGTCGCCCGCGGCCCAGCAAAGGTCGCCGATACGCTGGAAGCCGAACATCGAGTAGTAGATGAAGAACGGCAGCATCGGCTGGTTGCTGATGCTGTAGCTGGTGGCCGCGGCCACCCACGAGGCCATGCCGCCGGCTTCGCTGATGCCCTGCTGCAGCACCTGGCCCTTCTGGTCCTCGCGGTAGTACAGCAGCTGGTCGGAATCCTGCGGGCGGTACTTCTGGCCGAACGGCGCGTAGATGCCGATCTGCCGGAACATGCCTTCCATGCCGAAGGTACGCGCCTCGTCGGCCACGATCGGCACCACGCGCGGGCCGATGGCCTTGTCGCGCAGCAGCAGGTTCATGCCACGCACCAGCGCCATGGTGGTGCTGATCTCGCGCTCGCCGGTGCCCTTGGTGATCTGCTCGAACGCGGACAGGTCCGGCGCCGTGAGCTTCACGTCGGTGGTGCGCCGGCGCTGCGGCAGCGCGCCGCCCAGCGCCTTGCGGCGCTCCAGCATGTACTGCACTTCCGGGGAGTCCTTGCCCGGGTGGTAATACGGCACCTCGTCGAGCTTGTCGTCCGGCACCGGGATGTTGAAGCGGTCGCGGAAATGGCGCACCGCGTCGCTGGTCATCTTCTTCTGCTGATGGGTGGGGTTCTCCGCCTCGCCCGAGCCCAGGCCCATGCCGTAACCCTTGACCGTCTTGGCCAGGATCACCGTGGGCATGCCCTTGGTGGCCGATGCCGCGTGGTAGGCCGCGTACACTTTGTGCGGATCATGGCCGCCGCGGTTCAGGCGCCAGATGTCGTCGTCGCTGAGGTTGGCCACCATCTCGCGCGTCTCCGGATACTTGCCGAAGAAATGCTCGCGCGTGTACGCCCCGCCGAAGGCCTTGCACGCCTGGTACTCGCCGTCGACGGTTTCCATCATCAGCTTGCGCAGCGTGCCCTTGCTGTCGCGCGCCAGGAGCGGATCCCAGTAGCTGCCCCAGATCAGCTTGATGGCGTTCCAGCCGGCACCGCGGAACACGCCCTCCAGCTCCTGGATGATCTTGCCGTTGCCGCGCACCGGGCCGTCGAGCCGCTGCAGGTTGCAGTTGATCACGAAGATCAGGTTGTCCAGGCCCTCGCGGCCAGCCAGCGAGATGGCGCCGAGCGACTCCGGCTCGTCGCATTCGCCGTCGCCCATGAAGCACCAGATCTTGCGATCGCTCTTGGGCACCAGGCCGCGATTCTCGAGGTACTTGAAGAACTGCGCCTGGTAGATCGCCTGGATCGGGCCCAGGCCCATCGACACCGTGGGCACCTGCCAGTAGTCGGGCATGAGCCACGGATGCGGGTACGAGGTCAGCGAACGGCCGTGGCCGATCACGTCGGAGCGGAACAGGTCGAGCTGGTCCGCGTCGAAGCGGCCTTCCAGGAACGAGCGCGCGTAGATGCCCGGGCTGGAATGGCCCTGATGGAAAACCAGGTCGCCCGGATGCTCGGCGCTGGGCGCGCGCCAGAAATGGTTGAAGCCCACGTCGTACAGCGTGGCGCTGGAGGCGAAGCTGGCGATATGGCCGCCCAGTTCGCCCGGCTTGCGGTTGGCCCGCACCACCATCGCCATCGCGTTCCAGCGGATCAGCGAGCGGATGCGCCATTCCATCGCCGCGTCGCCGGGGCTCTTGGCCTCGCGGCTGGGCGGAATCGTGTTGACGTACTCGGTGGTGGGGTTGAACGGCAGGTAGCCACCCGAACGGCGGGTGGTATCGACCATTTTTTCCAGCAGGAAATGCGCGCGCTCGGTGCCATCGTGATGGATCACCGCATCAAGCGAATCGATCCATTCGCTGGTTTCGGTAGGGTCGATGTCCTGGTTGAGGATATCGTCGAGCTGATCCATGAAGATTCTCCGCGGCGCCGTGCGGTGCCTGACTTGATGTGGGAACCCGCAGCCGGGGATGCAGCGAGCCCATCAAGTTTAGCGGTCGGCCCACCCGTGCGCCACCGCACGGTGGCGCTCCGGTATCGCGGCCAGGCGGTCGCGACCCGCCTCAGGGCGTCGCCTGAACCTTGGCGCCGATGCGGATCTGCGCCTCCACCGAGGCCACCGCGGTCATGTTGACGATCCGGCGTACCGTCGACTGCGGCATCAGGATGTGCGCCGGCTTGGCCACGCCCATCAGGATCGGCCCGATGACCACGCCGTCGGTGAGCATGCGGCTCATGTTGTAGGCGATGTTGGCCGCGTCCAGGTTGGGAAACACGAACACGTTGGCCTTGCCTTCCAGCCGCGAATGCGGAAACAGCTTCTCGCGCAGGGCGGGGGTGAGCGCGGTATCGGCCTGCATCTCGCCCTCCACCTCCAGCCGCGGCGCCTTGGCGCGGATCAGCTCCAGCGCCTTGCGCATCTTGTGCGCGCCGCAGCAATCGCGGCTGCCGAAATTGCCGGCCGAGAGCAGCGCGATCTTCGGCACGATGCCGAACAGCTTCAGCCGGATCGACGCCTGCAACGTGGCCTCGGCGATCTGCTCGGGCGTGGGGTCGTCCCGCACGTGGGTGTCGAGGTAGAAGAACGTGCCTTTCTCGGTGGCCACCGCCGCCATCGCCGAGGCCGAGCTGACGCCCTCGTCCATACCGATGATGTCGCGAATGTATTTCAGCTTGCTGGGAAACTGACCGACCATGCCGCACAGCAGCGCATCGGCCTCGCCCCGCTCCACCATCAGCGAGGCGATCGCGGTGGGGCGCGAGCGCACCACCGCCTTGGCCATCGACGGCGTCACGCCGCGGCGCTCCATCAGCTGGTGGTAGTGCTGCCAGTAGGCGTCGAAACGCGGGTCGGAGTTGATGTTGCAGATCTCCACGTCCACGCCCGGTTTCAGCCGCAGGCCGGCACGCTTGATGCGTTTCTCGATCACTTCCGGCCGGCCGATCAGGATCGGCATCGCCAGACCCTGGTCGACTACGGTCTGCACCGCGCGCAGCACCGTTTCCTCCTCGCCCTCGGCGTACACCACCCGCGCCGGCGCGGCCTTGGCGCGCTCGAACACCGGCTTCATCAACAATCCGGTGCGGAAGACGAAACTGGTGAGCTTGTCGTTGTAGGCCACGAAATCCTGCATCGGCCGCGTCGCCACGCCCGACTCCATCGCCGCCTTCGCCACCGCCGGCGGCAGTTGGATCAACAGGCGCGGATCGAACGGCTGCGGGATCAGGTAATTCGGCCCGAAGCTGGGCGGCTTGCCGCCGTAGGCACGCGCACTGACGTCGGACGACTCGCGCCGCGCCAGCGCCGCGATGGCCTTGACGCAGGCAATCTTCATCGCCTCGTTGATCACCGTGGCGCCCACGTCCAGCGCGCCACGAAACAGGTACGGGAAGCACAGCGCGTTGTTGACCTGGTTCGGATAGTCCGAGCGGCCGGTGGCCATGATGCAGTCCGGCCGTACCGCCTTGGCGTCTTCCGGGGTGATCTCCGGGTTCGGGTTCGCCAGCGCGAAGATGATCGGCCGCTCGGCCATGGTGGCGACCATCGCCGGTTTCAGGATGCCGCCGGCGGACAGGCCCAGGAAAATGTCGGCGCCGTCGACGATTTCCTCCAGCGTGCGCATCGGCGTGTCGCGCGCATAGCGCTGCTTGTCCGGGTCCAGGTCGGCGCGCTCGCTGTGCAGCACGCCGTGCACGTCGCAGGCCAGGATGTTCTCGCGCCTCACGCCCAGCGCCACCAGCATGTCCAGGCAGGAAATGCCCGCCGCACCCACGCCGGTGGTGGCGATGCGCACGTCCTCGATCCGCTTGCCCACCACCACCAGCGCGTTCAGCACCGCGGCGCCCACGATGATCGAGGTGCCGTGCTGGTCGTCGTGGAAGACGGGGATCTTCATCCGCTCGCGCAGCTTGCGCTCGACGATGAAACACTCTGGCGCCTTGATGTCTTCCAGGTTGATGCCGCCGAAGCTCGGTTCCAGGCTGGCGATGATGTCGACCAGCTTGTCCGGATCGTTCTCGTCGATCTCGATGTCGAACACGTCGATGCCGGCGAACTTCTGGAACAGCACGCCCTTGCCTTCCATCACCGGCTTGGCCGCCAGCGGCCCGATGTTACCCAGCCCCAGCACCGCCGTGCCGTTGGTGATCACCGCCACCAGGTTGGAGCGGGCGGTGTATTCGGCCGCCGAGGTGGGATCCTCCACGATCGCATCGCAGGCCGCGGCCACGCCGGGCGAATACGCCAACGACAGATCGCGCTGGGTCAGCAGCGACGTGGTAGGCGTGACCTTGATCTTGCCGGGGCGCGGCAGGCGATGATATTCGAGGGCGGCAAGACGCAGTTCTTCGGGAAGAGTCATCGGTGCGCTTTGTGGGGGAAAAGGAAGAATTCCGCGCGGCGGAGGCTTCGTTCGATGTTAGCACCAGGTTAAACCGGCGACCCGTTACAAAAGTACCGTGCGGGCGGGTTGTGGGAGTGACTTCAGTCGCGATGCTTTCTGGTAGAGCTAGAGCCGATGCAAAAGCAAGAGCTTTCGATCGCCTGCGGCGCTCGAGTCACTTTCTCTTTGCGTGGCCACGCACGCGCAGGAAGCGCGTGCGAACAGCGAAGCTGGCCCGAAGGGTGGAGGGCAGGATGCCCGGCAAATCCGTGAGGTGGGGCCGGGCTTTTCGAGCGGGCTCGGGCAACCGCTCCTGCGTTGCCTCAACTCCGGCATCCATGCCGTCGCCTGCCCGCGCGAAAAGGCGAGTCCATCCATGGACTCGCCCGCTTCGCGGCCTGTCGACCCCGCCTCAGCCGCACAGGGGCCCCGGGGAGAGCGTCGGGCCATCTTGGCCCGTACTCGGGATGGAGCCAGGACAAAAAGCGAAAGCAAAGGCAAAAGCAAAGGCAAAGCCGCCAACCTCAGCCGTTCTCCCTGAGCGTAGGCCGAAGGCCGAAGTCGAAGGGCCGCACGGCTTCACCCTTCGACTTCGCCGCGACGCGGCTACGCTCAGGGCGATCGGACGGTGAGGGAAAAGGTGATGAAAAAAGCAGGGGCTTCATGCCGCGACGCTCTCGCAGCGGCGCAGCCGCTGCGTACCGAGTGCGCGCCACGATGGCGCGCTGCTCTACCCGGGGGCCCCTCTGAAGCGGCGGGCGGGCGGAGGAAAAGCCCGAAGGGTGGCTTGCATGGATGCAAGCCAGTTTGGCGTCAGCACAGGATGTGCTGTCGACAAACCCCGCAGCCCGTCCGCGAACCTTGCGGACAGGCGACGGCATGGATGCCGGAGTTGAGGCAATGCAAGGAGCAATTGCCCGATGTCCGCAAGGCGCGTAAGCGGGGTGGCCTTCTCTTTTGGTTACTTTTCTCTTGGCCACGCAAGAGAAAAGTGACTCGAGCGCCGCAGGCGATCGAAAGCTCTTGCTCCATACCCACATTCAAGGGCAAGAGCATCGCGCACAGGTGCGCTTGTTATGTTTGCCCCCGGCGAGGCGATGGGCGGTTACTACATGCCTATCGACAACTCGTCCGCCTGCACGTTTTCCATCTGGATGCCGTTGATGAACAGCGAGAACGCGAGCTTGCCCGCCAGCCCGTGCATGTGTTGCATCCACGGCGGCAGCCAGCGCGGGGGCAAAATGGCGCCGGAGTCGAAATAGGGTTGCAGCGAGATCACGTCGTGCAGCGCCAGCTTGCCCGCGAACAGGTGGCGCAGCAGATCCATCCGCCGCTGCTTCAACGCCCAGCGGAAAAACGTGTGCACGGTGAGCAGGCCTGACAGGTAGACGTTGTCCTTGGCGAACGCCGCGCCGCCCTCCAGCGGCACGCCGCGGAACACGCGCTGGGCCGAGCGGAAACTGTCGGCCACGCTTTGGCCGCAGGCGCTGAAATACTGGTAGACCTCGACGAAGTTGGCGCCGTTGAGCGCCATGTCGATGGCCACGATGCGCAGGCTGATGCGCTTCAGGCGGGCGATGTCGATCGCGCCGGACATCAGCTCGGCGAACACCGCCAGCCCTTCCTGCGTGGCCGTCACCCGCGGCGAGGTGCGTGCCAGCGAGGCCAGCAATGGCTGGCGGCGACCGTTCAACGCGGTCAGCGAATGGACGAAGGCCTCGTGCGCCAGCAGCTGGTGGCGGTCGTATTCGCTGAAGCAGGTGCCGCCGCGCAGGCGGATGCGGGTGGCGCCGGCGGCGGCCTTGGCGGTGAGTTCGGGGTCGACTTCGACGCGGATCACGCCCTCGCCGAAAAACGTATCCAGCGTGGCGGCCACGTCGCTGCGCAAGGTGTCCGCCGGTACCGACATGCCGCTTTCGTCGGCGAGCAGGTCCGCGCCGAGTTCGTTGGCCAGCTCCACGAAATAGCGGGCCGCGTCCAGGTTGCTGCGCTGGCTGCCGGGAATCGGATCGTCGGGGCGGCCGTACAGCGCGATCGACGGCGCGGTGACCGCCGCGGTGCCCACCGATTCCAGCATGTCGGCGGCGATGCGCCATGACTCGGCGGTGCGGCGCAGGTAGTCGTCCAGCGGATCGATATCCTCCGGGTCGTTGCCGCCGGCCGCCGCCTCGATGGCGGCCAGTTCGGCCCGGGCAGCGGCCAGCTTCGGCCGCGCATAGGTGATCGGCGGCAGCGTGAAGCGGCCGCTGCCGTAGGCGCGGATCATCCGGCTCTCCAGCGACGCGGGCCACGCCACGGTGGGCAGGATGCGGATCTCCCGCACGGCAGCCAGCAGGCGCTGGTCCAACGCGGCGCAGCGCCGTAGTTGCGCCTCGCTGGCGAGCGGCGCGCTCATCCCGCGCGCTGCCGATCCGAGGGCGCGATGCAGGGAGCGCGGCTGGTTCGGGCGGTGCACATCGATCGACTCCGGGCTCTCATGGCTGGTGGTGGTCGGTGCGAAACAGGCTAGTCGCGTTCGCGCTGCCCGCGCGGGCTGTGCGGACGGTCGATCGGTCGGCCGCCGCGCTGGCGGCGCAGGCGTGCTTCCAGCGTGGCGGCCTGCTCCTCGCGTTCGTCGTGCAGCTTCAGGTAGTTGCGCCAGCGTTCGGAGGTGAGCTCGCCATTGTCCAGCGCGATCTGCACTGCGCAGCCCGGTTCGCTGCCGTGGCCGCAGTCGGCGAAGCGGCACTGGTCGGCCAGCGCCTCGATGTCGGCGAACAGGTCGAGGTTTTCCTCGCCGGTGAGTTTCAGCTCGCGCATGCCCGGCGTGTCGATCAGGCAGCCGCCGCTGGGCAGCGACAACAGCGCCCGGTGCGTGGTGGTGTGGCGGCCCCGGCTGTCGCGGCTGCGCACGGCGGCGGTAGCCATCTTCGCCGTACCCAGCAAGGTGTTGGTGAGGGTGGACTTGCCGGCGCCGGAGGACCCCACCAGCACCGCGCTGTCGCCCGGTTTCAGGTAGGGCGCCAGCACCGCCACGCTGGCCGGGTCCTTGCCGTTCAGCGGATGGATCGGCGTGCCCTGGGGCAGTCGTTCGCTCAGGTCGGCGATCAACTCGTCGGCATCGTCGCGCGTGTCGAGCTTGCTCAGCAGCACCACCGGCTGCGCGCCGGAGTCCTCGATCAGCGACAGGTAGCGCTCGATCCGGGACGGGTTGAAATCGCCGTCCAGGCCGGTCAGCACCAGCACGTAGTCGATGTTGGTGGCGATCAGCTGACGCTCGTAGCGCTCGCCTGCGGCCGCCCGTGACAGCACGCTGCGCCGCGGCCGCACCAGCACGATGTGTGGCGGTGCGCCGTTTTCCACCTCCACGAAATCGCCGACCACGGGCCGCTCGGCCGGGTCGATGCCGCGTTTCAGGAAACGGCCGTCCGGTTGTGCGCCGAACAGGGTCGCGCCGTCGTGCAACTCGTAGCCCGCACGATGCTGCGCCACAACACGGGCGAGGCGGCGTCCGGCTCCCGGCAACGTATCGCCGCGCCAGCCGATACGGCGCAGGCGTTCCATCGTTTCGGCGTCACTCATGGTGGCAGTCTGCATGCGTTGTCCGGCGGCGCCGGAAGGGTTGGCGTGACTTGTCCGGAGCGGCAAAGCCGCCGTGCCGGCGACATGGCGCGATTATGCTGCCCGGAGTTTGCCGCACGATAGCCCCTGATTGCGCCCCATGGGAACTCGCGCTGCACTGCATCACGCTGGTAGCATTCAGCTACCGGCGGTGGCGTCGGTTCGACCCATGAGGATGCCGGTGGTGGCTTCGATCAAACCCAGTGCGCACCTGGCGGAAGTGCGCTACGAGATCCGCGGCGCGCTCAACCGGCGCGCACGCGACATGGAGGCCAGCGGCCTCGACATCATCAAGCTGAACATCGGCAACCCCGGCCGCTACGGTTTCGAGGCGCCGGCGCACCTGCGCGAGGCGATCGCCAGCCACCTGCACCAGAGCGAGGCCTACGGCCATGAACAAGGCCTGGAACTGGCCCGTGAGGCGATTGCCGAACAGCAGCGCGCCCGTGGCGCCCGCGGCGTTGACATCGAGCACATCTTCGTGGGCAATGGCGTCAGCGAGCTGATCGACCTGTCTCTGCGCGCTCTGCTGCAGCCGGGCGACGAAGTGCTGCTGCCCAGCCCGGACTACCCGCTGTGGAGCGCCGCCACCATCCTCAACGACGGCACGCCGCGCTACTACCGCTGCCTCGCCGAAAACGCCCACCTGCCCGATCCGGACGAGCTCGAGGCATTGGTCACCCCGCGTACGCGGGCGCTGGTGCTGATCAACCCCAACAACCCCACCGGCGCTGTCTACCCGCGCGAGTTGCTGGAGCGCCTGGTGGCGGTCGCCGCGCGGCACAAGCTGCTGCTGCTGTGCGACGAAATCTATGACGAAATCCTGTACGACGGCGCGGTGTTCCAGCCGCTGGCCGAGGTGGCGGGCGACCTGCCCTGCGTCAGCTTCGGCGGCCTCAGCAAAGTGCATCGCGCCTGCGGCTACCGCGTGGGCTGGATGAGCCTGTCCGGCAGCCATGCGCTTACCGCCGAATATCGGGACGCCCTGCAACTGCTGGCCGCGTTGCGGCTGTGCGCCAACATGGCGGTGCAATGGGCGGTGCCGCCGGCGCTGCACACCGCGCCCACCATCGGCGCGCTGACGACGGCTGGCGGACGGTTGCACGAGGCGCGCCGCCTGGTGGTGGAGGGCGTAGCCGCCAGCCGCCACCTGGATCTGGTGGCCCCGGCCGGCGCCCTGTACGCGTTCCCGCGCGTGCGCGCCGAAAGCTTTGCCGACTTCGACGACAACGCGTTCGCGCTGCGCCTGCTGGAAGAGGAAGCGGTGCTGGTGGTGCCCGGCACGAGCTTCAACGTGCCCAACAGCCATCATTTCCGGCTCACCCTGTTGCCACCGCCGGCGCAACTGGTCGAAGTGTTCGTGCGCATCGACCGGGTGCTGGAACGCATGGCCACCGAGCAACCCCGGCGCAAAGTCGCCAGCGCCGCCTGATGCCCGGCGCACCGGCTGCCGCGCCGCTGCGCCATCTTGCCCTGGGCGATTCCTACACGGTGGGCGAAGGCGTTGCCGCCGACGCCAGCTGGCCGGCCCAGCTGCAGCGCCAACTGCATCGCGACAGCATCGTCATGGCGCCGCCGCGTATCGTGGCCGTCACCGGCTGGACCACCGACGAACTGGCCGCCGGCATGGAGGCGGCGGCGCTTACGCCTGCATGGGACCTGGTCAGCTTGCAGATCGGGGTGAACAACCAGTACCGCGGCCGCCCCGCCGCCTCGTATCGCGAGGAGTTCGCGCAACTGTTGCGGCGGGCCATTGCACTTGCCGGCGACCGGCCCGCGCGGGTGGTGGCCGTTTCGATCCCGGACTGGGGCGTCACCCGCTTCGCCCGCGAGCAGGGGCGCGATGGCGCCACCATCGCCGCCGAACTGGATGCCTACAACGCCCTCGCCCGCGCCGAGACCGTGCATGGCGGTGCGCGCTGGGTCGACGTCACCGCGCTCTCGCGCCAGCACGCGGACGCGGTCGCCGGCGACGGCCTGCACCCGTCCGGTGCGCAATACGCGGCCTGGGTCGAGGCGATCGCGCCCGCCGCGCGGGCCGCCCTGCGCCAGTTCGCGCCCACGGCGCCTTGATCGGCGACAAGGCCCCCACATATCAGCCGGCGTATCATTGTCCCTTTTCGGAGCCTCCCCATGTCCCTCGACAGCGCCACCCGCGAACGTATCGAAGCCGTGCTCAAGGACCACCGCGTGGTGCTGTTCATGAAGGGCGACCGCCAGCAGCCGATGTGCGGCTTTTCCGCCGCCGCCACCAACACGCTCAACGAGCTGTTGCCCGATTACCACACGGTCAACGTGCTGGAGGACCCGGAAATCCGCGAGGGCATCAAGCTCTACGGCGAATGGCCCACGATCCCGCAGCTGTATGTGGAGGGCGAGCTGGTCGGCGGCGCGGACATCATCCGCCAGATGTACGGCAGCGGTGAATTGCATGCGCTGTTCGGCGCGGCTCCACCCGACCGCACGCCGCCCGAAATCACCATCACCGACGCCGCCGCCGAGGCGATCCGCCAGGGCACGGCCAATGCGCAGGGCGTGGCGCTGCATCTGGAGATCGGCCCCGACCACAGCGCCGGGTTCCAGCTGGCGCCGGCCGGCGACCACGACATCGTGGCGCACGCCAACGGGCTGGAAGTGCATTTCGACCCGGCCAGCGCCCAGCGCGCCCGCGGCATCGTGATCGACTGGGTGTCCACCGTGCAGGGCGAGGGCCTCAGCCTGAAATTCCCCGGCGCCCAGGAAATCGGCCAGCTCACCGTGCAGCAGCTCAAGGACCGGCTCGCCGCCAACGACATCACCCTGGTCGACGTGCGTCCCGCCGACGGACGTGCCATGGCCGCACCGCTGGCCCAGGCGCGGGTGCTGGAAGAGGAAGGTTTCGAGCAGCTCGCCGCGCTGCCCAAGGACACGGCGCTGGCCTTCATCTGCCACTTCGGCATGTCCAGCCGCGCCATGGCCGAGCGCTTCGCGGCGCACGGTTTCAGCAACGTGCACAACGTCGAGGGCGGCATGGACGCCTGGTCGCGCGAAATCGACAGCAGCGTGCCGCGCTACTGAGCGATCGGGACAGCGACGGCGGATCAGTCGCCGTCGCTGTCCTCCTCGAAGCGCAGGTGCTTCACGCTGCGGCCGTTGCGGCGCACCAGCTTCAAGGCCTCGATGCCGATGCGGATGTGCGCCTCCACGAATTGCGAGGTGACACCGCGGTCGCTGGCCTCGGTTTTCACGCCTTCCGGAATCATCGGCTGGTCCGACACCAGCAGCAGCGCGCCGCAGGGAATCTTGTTGGCGAAGCCGGCCGCGAAGATGGTGGCCGTTTCCATGTCCACCGCCATGCAGCGGGTGCGACGCAGGTAATCCTTGAACACCTCGTCGTGTTCCCAAACGCGGCGGTTGGTGGTGTAGACCGTGCCGGTCCAGTAGTCGTGGCCGAGGTCGCGGATCATGGTGGACACCGCGCGCTGCAGTTGGAACGCCGGCAGCGCGGGCACTTCCGGCAGCAGGTAATCGTTGCTGGTGCCTTCGCCGCGGATCGCGGCGATCGGCAATACCATGTCTCCCAGCCGGTTCTTTTTCTTCACCCCGCCGCATTTGCCCAGGAACAGCGCCGCCTTCGGGCAGATCGCGCTGAGCAGGTCCATCACGGTGGCCGCGTTGGGGCTGCCCATGCCGAAGTTGATCAGGGTGATGCCGTCGGCGGTGGCGTTGGGCATCGGCCGGTCGCGACCTTGCACTTCCACCCCGTGCCACTGCGCGAACAGCTCCACGTAATTGCCGAAATTGGTCAGCAGCACGTGCTCGCCAAACTCGCCCAGCGCGGTACCGGTGTAGCGCGGCAACCAGTTGGAAACAATCTCCTGCTTGTCTTTCATCGGCGCCCTCGCGCGTAACGGATGACCCGCATCTTAATGCGCGAACCGGCACCGGCCGCGGGGCGTCGGCGGTTCACGACCGCATGCTATGTTCGAAACCGTTACGTAGCCCCGGGAACAACGTGATGCGCATGGGTCTGGCTGTCGATGCGTCCTGCGACCTGCCGCAGGCTTTCCTGCAGCAGCACAACATCGTGGTGATGCCGATCGCGGTGAAGGTGGACGACGAGACGTTCCTGGATGACCGCAACCCGGCCGAGATCCAGCGCTTCCTGGATCGCCAGCTGGGCAGCCGCAGCCATTCGGCGCAAACCGAGCCCTGCTCGGTGCGCCAGATCGAAGACCTGTTCCTGGAACGGCTCGTGCTGGAGCAGGACTGCGTGTTCTGCCTCACCATCACCGCCACCCGCAGCCCGATCAACGACCACGTCAACAAGGCCAGCTTCGCGATCCGGGGCTTCTCGCAGGATCTGAACACGCTGCCGACGGTGGGC
>JBIQMK010000057.1:0-15336 GCA_044463365.1 Rhodanobacter sp.
GGGGCGCGCCGGGTTCGGGCGTCAGCGAGATGCGGATGGTGTCGCCGATGCCTTCCTGCAGCAGCACGGCCAGCGCCGCGCTGGAGGCGGTGATGCCCTTGGAGCCCATGCCCGCCTCGGTCAGGCCCAGGTGCAAGGCGTAATCGCAGCGCGCGGCCAGGTCGCGGTACACCGCGATCAACTCCTGCACGCCGGAGACCTTGCACGACAGGATGATGCGGTCGCGGCCCAGGCCGAGCTCCTCGGCCTTGGCGGCCGATTCCAGCGCCGAGCGGATCAGCGCCTCGCGCGCCACCCGCGACGCATCCCATGGGTCGGCGCGCTGCGCGTTCTCGTCCATCAGCGCCGCCAGCATGCTCTGGTCCAGCGAACCCCAGTTGACGCCGATGCGCACCGGCTTGGCATAGCGCAGGGCCATCTCGATGATCGAGGCGAACTGGGTGTCGCGCTTGGCGCCGAAACCCACGTTGCCGGGGTTGATGCGGTACTTGGCCAGCGCCTCGGCGCAGGCCGGTTCGCGCTCCAGCAACTGGTGGCCGTTGTAATGGAAGTCGCCCACCAGCGGCACGTCCACGCCCATCATCGCCAGCCGCTCGGCGATGCGCGGCACCGCGGCGGCGGCGGCCGGCGTGTTGACCGTGATGCGTACCAGCTCGGAGCCGGCGCGGGCCAGTTCGGCCACCTGTTTGGCGGTGCTGGCGGCATCCTCGGTGTCGGTATTGGTCATCGACTGCACCACGATGGGCGCATCGCCACCGACGCGGACCTTGCCGACCCGCACGGCGACACTGTGTCGGCGCGGCGCCGGACCTGCCGTGAGAGGCACCTGGGTAACCATTTCGCTCATGCTTCTTGTTCGGGAAAACAGTGCCAAGGATAACCGATCACCGGTATGCCTCCGATGGGCCGGCCCGATGGCGCCATGGGGCGAAGGCGGCCGGCGCACACCATCGAGCGGCACGGGATATCTTTCACGGAAGCTGCAAGCCGCCGCTGCCAGACTCGGAGCGCGCCGGGCAGTTCGGTACGCATTGTCGCAGCCGCTTGATTGGCGTCATGGCAAGAGGTCACGCTTTACGCAAAATGGCGCAGTTAACCGTCGGGGATCCGCATGCCGAACACCGAGTACTACAACGACAAAGTGGTGCGCCAGTTTCTGCTGGCCGCGGCCGTATGGGGGATCATCGGCATGTCGGTGGGCGTGTACGCCGCCGCCGAACTGGCCTGGCCCGCGCTGAACTTCGACACCTCGTGGCTGACCTTCAGCCGCATCCGGCCTGATCACACCTTCGGCGTGATCTTCGCCTTCGGCGGCTCGGCGCTGATGGGCACCTGCTATTACGTGGTGCAGCGCACGGGCCATGCGCGGCTGGCGTTCAAGAACCTGGCCGCCTTCACCTTCTGGGGCTGGCAACTGGTCTGCGTGCTGGCAATGGTGACGATGCCGCTGGGCATCACCCAGAGCAAGGAATACGCCGAGCCGGAGTGGTTCATCGACATCCTGATCGCGATCGTGTGGGTGAGCTTCGGCGTGGTGTTCTTCGCCAGCCTCACGCGGCGGCGGATCAAGCACATCTACGTGGCGAACTGGTACTACGGCGCCTTCATCATCGCGGTGGGCCTGCTGCACATCGTCAACAATCTCGCCTTGCCGGCGTCGCTGTTCAAGTCGTACCCGGTCTACGCCGGCGTGGTCGATGCGATGGTGCAGTGGTGGTACGGCCACAACGCGGTGGCGTTTTTCCTCACCGCCGGCTTCCTGGGCATGATGTATTACTTCGTGCCGCGGCAGGCGCAGCAGCCGCTGTGGAGCTATCGCTTCTCGATCGTCAATTTCTGGGCGCTGATCTCGGTGTACATGTGGGCCGGCGCGCACCATCTGATGTACACCGCCCTGCCCGACTGGGTGCAGTCGGTGGGCATGGCGTTCTCGCTGGTGCTGCTGATGCCCAGCCTGGGTTCGGCGGCGAACGGCCTGCTCACCTTCAACGGCTCGTGGCACAGGCTGAAGATGGACCCGGCGGCCAAGTTCATGGTGCTGTCGCTGGTGTTCTACGCCGCCTCGACCTTCGAAGGCTCGATGATGGCGATCAAGACGGTGAACTCGCTGTCGCACTACACCGACTGGACCATCGCGCACGTGCATTCGGGTTCGCTGGGCTGGGTGGCGATGATCACCATCGGCTCGCTGTACGCGATGGCGCCACGCGCGCTGGGCCAGGAGAAGATGTATTCGCGCAAGGGCATGGAGTGGCACTTCTGGATCCACACCATGGGCCTGCTGCTGTACGTGGGTTCGATGTGGACGGCCGGCGTCACCGAAGGCCTGATGTGGCGCAAGACCCTGCCCGACGGTTCGCTGGCGTATGCGTTCATCGACAGCCTGATCGCGATCAAGCCGATGTACTGGATCCGCTGGCTGGGTGGCGTGTTCGTGCTCAGCGGCATGGTGATCATGGCCTGGAACCTGTGGCACACCGCGGCCGACGCGCGCGCGCGACTGATCAAGCCGATCCCCGTGCCGATTCCGGAACCCTATCCGCACCAGGTACCGGTGCCCCTGCCAGCGAGCGCCGGTTGATGCGCTCGTCGATGGGCGCCGTTGCGGTCGACCTGCCATTTCAAGGGTGCGACCCGGCCCTGCAAATCCAAAGGCGGCCATCCGTGGCCGCACTCTTCAAGTAGAGCTCACATCATGGCCTACAAACATTTCGAAGTGATCGAGAAGCACGCCGGCCTGCTTGGCGTGCTGATCGCGATCATGGTGTCCATCGGCGGCCTGGCCGAGATCACACCGTTGTTCGTGCAAGCCCATTCGGTGAAGGCGCCGCCGGGGGTGAAACCCTACGACGCGCTGCGCCTGGCCGGCCGCGACGTGTACGTGCGCGAAGGCTGCTACCTGTGCCATTCGCAGATGATCCGCGCACTGCGGGCGGAGACGCAGCGTTACGGCCACTTCTCCACGGCGGAGGAGTCGGTCTACGACCGTCCGTTCCAGTGGGGTTCCAAACGCACCGGGCCGGACCTGGCACGCGTGGGCGGCAAGTATTCCGACCATTGGCAGCGCCTGCACCTGGAGGACCCGCGCCAGGTGGAGCCCGAGTCGAACATGCCGGCGTATCCCTGGCTGAATGACAACAAGCTGGACATCGCCGACGTGCAGGCACGCATGCGTACGTTGCGGCGGTTGGGTGACCCGTACACCGACGACGACATCGCGCAGGCCACCGAGTCGCTGGCGGGCAAGACCGAGATGGATGCGCTGATCGCCTATCTGCAGGGCCTGGGTATCAGGAACGAGCCGGCCTCCACCGTACCGGTGCCGGTCGGCCACGGAGACAAGCCATGATGAATCCGATCTGGGGCCATATCACCGGCGTGGTGACCGTGGTGCTGATGCTGATCTTCATCGGCATCTGGATCTGGGCCTGGCGCAAGCGCCACCGCTCCACCTTCAAGCGGATGTCGGAGATTCCGATGGAAGACAAGCCCGAGGGCCCGCTGCCCGACCCAGCCGAGATCGCCAGGAAGGACATGGCCGACAACAAGGGGAGCGAGCAGCCGTGACCACTGGATTGTCGCTGTGGGTGATGTTCCTGGTGACGCTCAACCTGGGCATCACCTTCTTCCTTTTCCTGTGGGCGCCGCGGGCCAAGATCCCCACCCTGCCCGACCAGACCAGCGGCCACGTCTGGGCGCATGGCACCGTGCGCGAAGGCGTGCGCAACCTGCCGCTGTGGTGGCTGCTGTTTTCCGGCGCCATGTTCCTGGCCGGCTTCGTCTACCTGGTGCTTTATCCGGGCTTCGGCAGCCACAAGGGCATTCTGGGCTGGACCTCGCATGGCGAACTGGCCAAGGCGGAAGCGGCCAATGACGCGAAGCTGGACGAGTTGCTGGAGCGCTTCCGCCAGTATCCGGTGGAGCAACTGGCCAATGACCCCGCCGCCCTGCAGATGGGCGGGCGGCTGTTCGTGGACAACTGCGCCGCCTGCCACGGTCGCGGCGGCTACGGCAACGTGAAGGTGGGCGCACCCAGCCTGATCGATGATGACTGGCTGTACGGCGGCACCGGCGCGGACATCCTGGCCAGCATCCACGATGGCCGCAGCGGCTTGATGCCGCCGTGGGCCAGTCTCGGCGAGGACAACGTGAAGAACCTGACCCAGTACGTATTGAGCCTGTCCGACTCGCCGCACGACGCCGCCAAGGCCGCCGCCGGCAAGCCGCTGTTCACCACCTGCGCCGCCTGCCATGGCGCCGATGGCAAGGGCAATCCGGCGCTGGGCGCACCCAATCTCACCGATCACATCTGGCTACATGGCGGCACCGTGGAGGATATCGAACACACCATCGGCGGTGGCCGCCAGGGCGCCATGCCGGCGTGGAGCAAGCGCCTGACCAGCGACCAGATCCGCGTGCTTGCGGCCTACGTCTACCACCTCTCGCACCAGGGCGATGCCGCCGCGGGGCAAGGCCATGCCAAGCGCTGACCTGCCGCGGGCGCCCGCCAGGACGACGTGGTATCGCCAGCCGATCGTGTGGTTGGGCGTGACGCTGTTCGTGGCTTCGCTGGCCGGTTGCGTGTGGATCATCGTGGTGGCCGCGCACCATCCCGATACGCCGGTGGAACACGCCGGCAGCGGCCTGTTCGGCGTGCCGTCCGCTGCGCACAGCAGCCACGGACCGCCGCCCGCCAAACCGCAATGAACGCGCACGCGGCCTGGGCGCATCCGCAACTCGCCGCGCAGGTCATGCGACCGCGCCGCGACGGGCGCAGCGAAATCGCCCTGCGCGTCGAAGGCTTGCATGGCGGTCGCCAGATCCTGACGCTTGAGCAACTGATCCGTGCCCTGCCCGGCGTGCAACGCGTGGCCATCGATGCCCCGGCCGGGCGCGTGCGGGTGGTGTGGGATGCCCGGCGCACATCGTTGCCGAGCTTGCTGGCCGTCTTCGCCAACGCACACTGCACCGCGCAACCGTTGCGCCACGACAGCATCGACGATGCCCGCGCCAGCGAGATGCATGCGGCGCTGAAACGCCTGCTGGTCGGCGGCATGTTCGCGATGCAGGTGATGACCTACGCGTTCGTGATGTACATCGGCGCGGTCGATTTCGTGGACTTCACCACCCGCGGACTGTTTCGCTGGCTGAGCCTGCTGTCCACGATTCCGGTGGTGTTCTACTCGGCACAACCGTTCTTCGCCGGCGCGCAGGCCGAACTACGCCAGCGGCGGCTGGGAATCAACCTGCCGGTGGCGCTGGCGGTGGCGCTGGTGTTCCTGGCCAGCGCCCTCAACACGCTGCGCGGCGACGGCGAGATCTATTTCGACTCGGTCAGCATGTTCGTGTTCCTGCTGTTGGGCGGCCGCTACCTGGAACTGCGCGCGCGCCATCGCAGCGGCGCGCTGGGCGATGCGGTGATCGATGCCACGCCGCTGCTGGCCGAACGACGCCGCCGCGACGGCCAACTGGAAACCGTGGCCGCGATCGAACTGGCACCCGGCGACCTCGTACACATCAGCGAAGGCGGCACGGTGCCTGCCGATGGCATGCTGGAAGGTGCCACGGTGCGCGTCGACGAAGCGTTGCTTTCCGGCGAATCGCGGCCCGTGACCCGGCATGCCGGCGAACGGCTGGTGGCCGGCAGCGTGGTGCTGGCGGGGCCGGCGCAACTGCGGGTGGAAGCCAGTGGTTCGCATACCGCGGCCGCGCGGCTGGGTGCACTGGCGGCGCGGGCGCGGCAGGCGCGCTCGCCCTCGATGCAAGACAGCGAACGCGACGCCAGCCGCTTCGTGGGCCGTGTCCTGGCGTTGACCGCGTTGACCGCGCTGGGCTGGCTGCTGGTCGATCCCACGCGCGCGTTCGAAGCCGCGGTAGCGGTGCTGGTGGTGGCCTGCCCCTGCGCTTTCGCGTTGACCGTGCCCGCCACCCTCACCCGCGCACTGGGCGTGTTGGCGCAGCGCGGCGTGCTGGTGACCGACAGCGCGGCGCTGGAACCGCTGGCGCGGGTCGACTTCGCGCTGTTCGACAAGACCGGCACGCTGGCCACGCCGCAATTGTCGCTGGCCACGGTGGAACCGTTGCGTGGCGACGATCCCGCCCGCGTCCTGCAATGGGCTGCCGCGCTGGCGCGCGAAAGCTCGCATCCGCTGGCCCGCGCACTGGCCGCGGAAGCCGCCGCGCATGGTTCCCCGATACGCGCCACCGCCGTACAGGTCATCGCCGGCGCGGGCATTCGTGGCGAACTCGATGGCCGCGCACTGCGCCTGGGCCGCGCGGATTTTGCGCTGGAACACAGCGGCGAAAACGCGTCGGCGCTGGCAGCGGGTACCCTGGTACTGGCCGATGCGCAGGGTGCCATCGCCGCGTTCCATCTGGACGAACGAGCCCGATCCGACGCTGCGGGCACCGTGGAATTTCTTCGCGCCGACAACATCGCCTGCGCCATCGCCAGCGGCGACGTGGCCGAACGCGTGGCACCGCTGGCCAGCGCGCTGGGTATCGACGACTGGCATGCGCGGCAAGCCCCGGCGGACAAACTCGCCGTGCTGCAGGCCGCGCGGACGCAAGGCCATGTCACCCTGGCCGTGGGCGACGGCACCAACGATGCCCCCATCCTGGCTGGCGCCGACGTCTCCGCCGCGCTCGACAGCGGCACCGGCCTGGCCCAGGCACATGCTGACCTGTTGCTGCTGGATGGACGTCTGGATGGCCTGGCCAGCGCCCGCGTGATCGCGCGTCAGGTACGCCACGTGGTAGCCCAGAGCCGGCGCTGGTCGCTGGCCTACAACGTCTGCGCCGTGCCGTTCGCCGCGTTCGGCCTGGTGCCGCCGTGGCTGGCCGGCATCGGCATGACCTTGAGCTCGCTGGTGGTCGTACTCAACGCGCAACGGGTAGGCACGACCACACCCGCGGGGGCGACGTCCGTATGAACATCCTGCTGATCCTGATCCCCGTCACCCTGATCGTCATCGGCGTGGCCGTGGCGCTGTTCTTCTGGGCAGTGAACCACCAGCAGTTCGATGATCTCGACAGCCCCGCCGAACTGCCGTTGATGGATGACCTGCCGCCTGCTACGGAAGAAGACGAGGAGACGACCTGTAGGAGCGACTTCAGTCGCGATGCTCTTTGTCGGGATCCAGAGAAGAAGCATCGCGACTGAAGTCGCTCCTACAGGGGATTTCGTCGCAGCGCTGCCAGCAACAACCGCTGCTGCAGCCGCTCCTTCCACGTCGCCGGCGCCGCCAGCCCCATCCGCTTCAACGCCCCGGCTTCGCCCGTCACCGCGTCGCCGGGACGGGCCGCGGCCTTCAGCAGCCGCCATTTCCCGCGCCAGCTGATGGCGCAGTCCTTCAACCAGTTCAATGCGGGCAGCAGCCGCTGTTCCACGTCGTCGAAATCGCTGCCGAACGGGAACTTCGGCAGCAGGCCCTTGCGTTGCAGCGGCGCCAGCGACTGGCGCAGGCAGTCGGGGCGGTTGCGGCGCCAAGCGGCAGGTATCGCGAAATCCGGCGCCAGCTTGCCGTGCGCCTTGGCTTCCGCACACAGGGCATCGAGAAAGCAGGCGTCGCTGATCGACAGCATCGCCTCCACGCACTCGCTGTCGCTCTTGCCGCGCAGGTCGGCCACGCCGTATTCGGTGACGACGATGTCGCGCAGATGCCGGGGGATGGTGGTCTGGCCGTAGTTCCAGCGGATATTGCTTTCCAGGCCGTGGCGGCCCACGCGGGTGGCGCGCAACAGCAACACCGAGCGTCCGTCGGCCAGCTCGTGCGCCATGGCCACGAAGTTGTACTGGCCGCCCACGCCGCTCACCACGGCGCCCTCCTCCAGCGTGTCCGACACCGCCGCACCCAGCAGCGTGGCCATCATGCAGGTATTGAAGAAGCGCGCGCCGCGCCGCTGCAAGGCGGCCAGTGCCTGGTGGTCGCCATACAACTGGTTGACGTGGGACACCGGGCACATGTCGATCGCATCGGGGTCGGCCGCTTCGGTGTCGGCGAGCCACGTGTACAGCTCACGCGAACCCAGGAAGAACGCGCCGCGCAGGTAGTGCCCGCCCGGCGTGGCCGGATTCAGGCGGCCCGCCACGGAGGCGCGTTCCAGCGCCAGGTTGTCCCAGCTGCGGCGTTTCAGGATGCCGCCGCGCTGCAGGTGCATGAAGCCGTCCATCACCATCTCGCTGGCGCCGTACAGGCCGGCGGCCAGCGGCGCCGTGCCACCCAGGTAGCCGGCCAGCGTGCGCGTGTTGCCGCCCGTATCCAGTGACGCCAGCGCGCCGCGCCACGCGCTGTTGGACTGCTGGCGCAACAGCAGCGCCTTGACCAGCGCGTCGGACAACGCGCCGATGCCGATCTGCAGGCAGCCGCCATCCTTGACCAGCGCGCTGGCGTGCAGGCCCAGCGCATATTCGGCCACGTCCAGCGGCAGGCGCGGCAATGCGAACAGCGGTGGCGAGGTTTCCGGCCGCAATTCGATGTCGAAGAAACTTTCGGGTACCTCGGCCGCGCCGCTCATGTACGGCAGGTCCGGATGCACCACGGCCACGCACAATGGCCGCGCCTTGCCGGCGACGTGCGTCTGGCGCAGGAAATCCAGGGTCAGGTCGGGGTTGCTCGACAGACTGTAGTGCACGCCGTCGGGGCCTTCGCGTCGCGCCACCAGCTGCACCAGCAGGTTGATCTCCTGCAGCACCAGGTCGCGCGCCACGTGGGTGTAGTTCTGGCTGATGTAGCTGCGCTGGGCACTGCCTGAATGCAGCAGCGCGCCCGACTGCAGGTAGAACTCGTGCACCTCCACATTGGGCGGCAGCGCATCGCGCGCCTGGTCGATCGCGTACTGCGGGTCGACCTGATCGGCACCGAAATGCCGCTGCAGGAACGGTTCCAGGAACCGCGCCTCCAGCCCCGGCCTGGGCCGCGGACGCGTCAGCGACAACGCCGTGTACAAACGCATCGACCGGGTGGTGTCCGCGGCGGTCAACGCGTACAGCGCGTTGAGCAGTCCATGCGGCTTGCCCAGTCCCAATGGCGCGGCCACGCGCAGGTCCGGGCCAAGCGCATCGGCGACCTGCTGCGCGCAGGTAGCGGTATCGGCGTAAAGGCGACGGATCGGCATGCTTGCGATCATGCCAGAAGCGTCGCGAGGCGACGGCGCGGCGTGAACAGGGCATCGCTTACACTCGGCCCATGTCATCGCTACCGCTCATCCCCACCACGCCGAGCCGCCTGCTCGCCGAGCAGGCGTTGAGCCGTGCCGCCGGCGCACCGCTGCTCGGCGGCAACGCGGTGGAGCTGCTGATCGATGCCGCCGCCCACTACGAAGCCTGGCTGGCGGCGATCCGCGGCGCGCAGGACCGCGTGCTGCTGGAGAACTACATCATCCGCGACGACGAGGTGGGCTGCGCTTTCCGCGATGCCCTGGTCGAGCGGGCGCGGGCCGGCGTGTTGGTGAACGTGGTGGTGGACTGGATGGGCTGCCTGGGCCAGTCGCGCAGCGGCTTCTGGGCGCCGTTGCGCGCGGCCGGCGGCGAGGTGCGCGTGTTCAACCCACCGCAACTGGGGCAATCGTTCGGCTGGCTCAGCCGCGACCATCGCAAGGTGCTGGTGGTCGATGGCGTGTTGGGCTTTCTTTCCGGCGTGTGCATCAGCGCCAAGTGGCTGGGTGACCCGGCACGCGACGTGCCACCGTGGCGCGACACCGGCGTGGCGTTGCGCGGGCCGGCGGTGGCGGAGCTGGAAGCGGCGTTCGCACAGAGCTGGTGCGGCATCGGCACGCCGCTGCCTCCGTTTGCGCCGCCACCCGAACCGGACGAGCCCGCCGGCTCGGTCGCGCTGCGGGTGATCGCCACCCAGCCGGCCACGGCCGGCATGTACCGGCTCGACCAGTTGATCGCCTCGATGGCGCGCAAGACGCTGTGGCTCACCGACGCGTATTTCGTGGGCCTGGCGCCTTACGTGCAGGCGCTGGTGGCGGCCTCGCGCGACGGCGTGGACGTACGCCTGCTGGTGCCGGGCAACAGCGACATCCCCGTGGTCGCCAGCATGTCGCGTTCGGGCTACCGGCCGTTGCTGAAGGCCGGCATCCGCGTGTTCGAGTGGAACGGCTCGATGCTGCACGCCAAGACCGCGGTGGCCGACGGCCAGTGGGCACGCGTGGGCTCGTCCAACCTCAACATCGCCAGCTGGCTGAGCAACCGCGAGATCGATGTCTCGGTGGAGGATGCCGGCTTCGCCGGCCAGTTGGCGGCGCAGTATGAGCGCGATCTGGAAGACGCCACCGAGATCGTGCTGGCGCCGCGTCGCCACCGCCCTGGCAGTGAGCGCGTGCGCAGCAGCCAGGACCGGCCGCGCCGAATGCGCCACGTCGGCGGCAGCTCCAGCCGCGCCGCGGTGGGCGCGTTGCGCATCGCCAACACCGTGGGCGCCGTGTTGAGCAACCGCCGCGTCCTGGGCGACACGCCCAGCGGCCCGCTGTTCGCCGGCACCGCCGCGCTGACCGCGCTGGCCGCGGTGTCGCTGTTGTGGCCCGCCTGGGTCGGCTGGCCGCTGGGCGTGCTGGCCGCGTGGTTCGCGTTGAACCTGGGCATCGCCGCCTGGCGTCTGCGCCGCAAGCGCAGCAAGGCGGCGCGGGACGACTGAATCGCCCGTCGCTTCGGTCAATGCAATCTCTGAGCATATGGCGCCAAGCGGATGTTTCTGCAGGACTAGGTGCGGCGGCGCGTGATAGGCTCGCCGTCCCATGCCCGCCTTCGACGACAGCCCGTCCCGCCAGGTCCTGACGCCCAGCTCGCTCAACCGGCTGGTGCGCGATCTGCTGGGCGACGCGCTGCCGCAGGTGTGGATCGAGGGCGAGCTTTCCAACGTGGCCCGTCCCGCCTCCGGCCATGTGTATTTCACGCTGAAAGACAGCGGCGCGCAGGTGCGCTGCGCCATGTTCAGGATGAAGGCCTCCACGCTGCGCTTCCGCCCGGTCGACGGCATGCAGGTGGTGGTGCGCGGCAAGGTGGGGCTGTACGAACCGCGCGGCGAATTCCAGCTGGTGGCCGAATACATGGAGCCCTCGGGCGAAGGCGCGCTGCAACGCGAGTTCGAGCAGCTGAAGGCGCGGCTCAACGCCGAAGGCCTGTTCGAGGCCTCGCGCAAGCGCCCGTTGCCACATTACGCGCGGCGCATCGGCGTGATCACCTCGGCCACCGGCGCGGCGGTGCGCGACGTGCTGAGCGTGCTGGCACGACGCTGGCCATTGGCGCACGTGGAAGTCTTGCCGGTACCGGTGCAAGGCCGCGAGGCGCCGCCGGCGATCGTGGCGATGCTGCGCAAGGCCTCGGCCTGTGCCCGCTACGACGTGCTGCTGCTGACCCGCGGCGGTGGTTCGCTGGAAGACCTGTGGGCGTTCAACGAGGAGATCGTGGCGCGGGCCATCCATGCCAGCGCGGTTCCGGTGATTTCGGCCGTGGGGCATGAGATCGATTTCAGCATCGCCGACTTCGTGGCCGACCTGCGCGCACCCACGCCCTCGGCCGCGGCCGAACTGCTGGTGCCCGACGCCGTGGCGATCGGTCGCCACCTGCGGCAATTGCAACAGCGCCTGGTCACCCTGCAGCAACGCCAACTGCAGGCGCGTTCGCAGCGGCTGGACCACACGCTGGTGCGGTTGCAGGCCCAGCGCCCCCAGGCGCGGCTGCAACGCGACCGCGACCGCCTGCAACACCTGCGCCTGCGCCTCGCCACCCTGCTGCGCGAACAACAGCACCTGCGCAAGGCCCAGCTCCAGCGCCTGCACAGCGGCTTGCTGGCCCAGCACCCACGCGCACGCCTGCCCCTGCTCACCCGGCAACTGGCCGAGCAGGACCAACGCCTGCGCCGAGCCATCGCGCAAGCCCTCGAACGCCGGCGAACCGCCCTGCGCCATGCCGGCCGCGCCCTGCACGCCATCAGTCCGCTGGCCACGCTGGAACGCGGCTACGCCATCCTGTTCGACAGCGACGGCAAGGTGCTGCGCTCGGTCCAATCCGCCCCGCCAGGCAGTGCTCTGCGGGCCCGGCTGGCGGACGGGGAGCTGGGATTGCGGGTGGAGGAAAGCGCGTCGGCGAAGCGACGCGAGTAACCGCCCCGGCTGCATGGACCCGGCGCGAAGAAGATCAACACAGGCGTTGCCCTGCGATGTCATACCGCTTCACATCCCGTCCTCGCGCACCAGCATCGTGGGAGCGATGCCGAACATGCGGCGGCAGGTGCGGCTGAGGTGCGCCGAGTCGGCAAAGCCCGCTTGCTGCGCCGCGTCCGTCCACGAACCGCCCGCCATGCCACGCGCCACCGCCAGCCCCACGCGCGCCCACAGCAGGTAGGCGCGAAACGAGATGCCCGTCTGCGCCACGAACAGATGCCGGAAGCGGCTCGGCGAGAGGTGCGCCATGGCGGCTGCCTGGGGCAAGCCGAGTTCGGCGTCGGGGCGCTCGCGGATGTGATCCAGCACCCGTGCGACACGCGGATCGACGGCTTGCGGACCCGTGGATAGGCCTGACAGATGCTCGACGATGCGTAGCGCGGCCTGCACCAGCGCGGCGTCCGTCCCACGCGCTCCGAACACGGCATGCAGCGCCGCCGTGCGGGCCGCCAGCGCTTCATCGCGCAGCAGGTCCACGTCGTGCTGCCGATGGCGCGCGACCAGCTCGCGACCGGCCAGCGTCTCCGGCTCCACGAACACCAGCGCCACCGTGTGGCCGCAACCGTCGAACAAATGCGGCCGGTCCGGCATGACGATGGCGGCCGAGGTCTCGTGCCAGGCGTCCGCCGCCGCGCCACGGATGCGGAACGGCTGTGCCGCGGCCAGCGTGATCTGGATGGCGTGGTGACTGTGCGGCTGCGCCTGGCCCGTATCGCGTCCGATCCACACGCTGCCGCCTTTCCACATCGCCACGCGGCCGATGCCGATGACGGCGCGGCGGGGTTCTGCGGCAGGCATGGATCGCGACATCACGGTTCTTCGCGTCGAGGCAGGACGTGCGAAGGTTAGCCCCTTGGTTCAAGCAGCCGAAAGTGGCGATGCCGACAATGTCCCCACGGAGCGAGCCTCCGTATCCCTTTCCCAACTTGACGAGAACACGACCATGAACACCATCGACACCTTCGCCTGCCGTTGCTCCGACTGCGTCGGCGCCGCCTGCACCTGCGGCTGCCAGGCCGCACCCGCCAGCCAGTCCGGTTGCGGCTGTGGCTGCGGCACCGGCCAGGCGTGCCATTGCGGCGAGACGGGCGCCTGAGCGCCTTGCCCAAGGGCGGCGCGCCTCACGCGCGCCGCCGGGACCTTTCCCATGTCATACGACCTGATCATCTTCGACCTGGACGGCACGCTTGCCGATTCCTTTGCGTTCTTCATCAGCGTGCACAACCAGCTTGCCGACCGTCATGGCTTCCGCCGCATCGCACCGGCTGAAATCGACGCGCTGCGCGGCTGTTCGGCTCGCGAGGTCATGCGTCACGTGGGGCTGCCGCGCTGGAAACTGCCGTGGGTCGCCCGCAGCTTTGCGCGCCTGATGCGCGCGGCGGAGATCCCGCTGTTCGCGGGCGTCGGGCCGATGTTGCAACACCTGCAGCGGAGCGGAACCGCGCTGGCGCTGGTGTCATCCAACGCCGCGGACAACTGCCGACGCATCCTCGGCGATGCCCACTGGCAGCGGCTGGTGCACGTCGAGTGCGGGGCGTCGATCCTCGGCAAGCGCCGGCGCATCGCGCGCGTCCTGCGCGCCACCGGCGTCGAGCCGACCCGCGCCATCTACGTCGGTGACCAGATCACCGATGCCGAGGCTGCCCACGCGGCCGGCGTGGCCTTCGGCGCCGTCGCGTGGGGCTACGCCACGCGCGCTTCGCTGGAACAGCTCCAACCGGCCCACCTGTTCGATGCAGTCGAAGACTTGGCAGAACTAACGGAGTAGCGGCTCCGTTGCTTTATCGTAGCCCGGCGCTACACCGCCACCTCGGCACGCCGCCCCTTGCGCCGCCACGCCGCCGGCGGCATGCCGAACTCGCGCTTGAAGGCGCGGTTGAAGGCGGCCTCGGATTCGTAGCCGTAGTCGCCGGCCAGTGCGGCGATCGGGCGGCGGCTGTCCTGCAGCGCGGCAGCCGCGCGGCGCAGGCGCCAGCGGGTGAGGTAGTGCATGGGCGGCATGCCGATCAATTCGTTGAACCGCTGCGCCAGCGCCGAGCGCGACAGGCCGGCGTGCGCGCCCAGCTCCTCCACGCTCCAGGCGTGCATCGGGCGCTCGTGCAAGGCATTGAGGGCACGGCCGACGTAGGGGTCGCGCAAGCCGGCCAGCCAACCGGTCTCATGCGCCGGCAAGGCATCAATGTGGCGGCGGATGGCCTCCAGGAACAGCAGCTCGGCGAGCTTCGCCTTGACGCTCGCCGCGCCCGGCCCAGGCGCGCTGTCCGCGTGCGCCGCGTGGTACAGCAGGTCCAGCAGCCAGTCGCCGCCCGCACCGCCGGCGAGCGGCACGCGCAGGATGTGCGGCAAGGCATCGAGCAGCGGCTGGCACAGGCGGGGCTCGCAGGCCAGGAAGCCGCAGATGAAACGCGTCTCCTCGCCGCCGCCGCCGTGGTCGATGCGCATCAGGCCGCCGGGCGGTGCCGGCTGCACCAGGGTGTCGGAGGTCACCGCGGCAAGCTGCAGGTCGCTACCCAGGTAGTGGGCGTCGTCGTGCGGCAACAGCAACAGGTCGCCGGCCTGTACCTGCAAGGCGTCGCCTCCGCTGCGCAGCCGCACGCGGCATTGCCCGCGGGTGATCGCGTGGAAGAACACGATGTGCCCGAGGCCGGCGAAGATACCGCCGGATTCGCGCGCCGGGCGCGACTCCACGCACCAGGGCGCTGTGAAGCGCGAATCCAGGAACAGCGCCCCGTTGAGCTTGACCACCTGCAGCAGGTCGGAAAGAGCGTCCATCAAGAAAGCCGGCGGATCGGCAAAGCGCGACGGCGCGGGTGCGGCAAATACTACTCCCGTGTTTTCCGCCAACAGGAGCATCGCCATGTCCGCCGTTCCCTCTTCCGTGTCCACGCCCGACCGTGCCGCCATCAAGGCCCGCCAGCAGGCGGTGTGGTCGAGCGGCGACTACGCCGCCATCGGCACCACGCTGCAGATCGTGGGCGAAAACCTCTGCGAGGCGATGGACCTGCGCGCGGGCAGCCGCGTGCTCGACGTCGCCGCCGGCAACGGCAACGCCACCCTGGCCGCGGCGCGCCGCTTCTGCGACGTGGTGTCGACGGATTACGTCGCCACGTGGCTGGCCGCGGGGCGCGCCCGCGCCTGGGTGAACGGCTCCACGGTGACGGCGGGCGT
>JBIQMK010000058.1:0-15181 GCA_044463365.1 Rhodanobacter sp.
GACGGCATGTTGCCGCAACCAAGCCACCGCGGCCTTGCCGGGCGCCGATGACAACAGCCGCGCGGCGCTGCCGGCGGCGCCGCACACCACGATCAGCACGTGCTCGCCCAGTTCATCCGGCAGCGGTTCGACGCCGGCAAGACCCACACCGAGCGCGGTCGGCGCCGCCGCGCCCGCCGCCACCGGCGCCATCAGCCGCACGCGCACAGGCAGACCCATCGCCGCGGCAATGCGAAAGGCGTCGGCTGCGCCGGCCAGATCCAGCAGGATCAGGTCCGGCGGCAGCACGAAGCACACCTCAGTGATCGGCGAGGATGTCATCGACGGTGCGGATGCGGGCGAAGCGGCCATCCAGAACCAGTTCCGTGCGTTGCTTGATGTCCTGCACATCGTAGCGAGTGCCGCTGCCGGCGTGGACCATCGGGAAGGTCAGCGTGGCTTCGGTGACGTAGTCCACGGCGAAGCCCAGATCGGAGGCGACCCGTGTGGTGGTTTCGCAACACTGCTCGGTACGGATGCCGCTGACGATCAGCCGCCCAATGCCACGCTCACGTAGCCAGGCTTCCAGCTGCGTGCCGGTGAACGCGTTGTGCACCTGCTTGCGGAACACCACGTCGTGCGCCTGCGGCACCCATGCCATCGGCGTGACCAGGCCTGACGCCGCGGAAAAATGCGCATCGCCATCCTCGTGCAGGATGCGCACCACCGGCCAACCGCGCGCGGCTGCCGCATCGATCAGCTTCAACAGGTTCGCGCGGAACACCGGCACATCGTCCTCGCGCCAGTACGGCGCATGCAGGAACGATTGCTGCACATCGATGACCAGCAAGGCAGGGGTATCGGACATGGGGCGACTCCATCGTTGAGGGAGTCGTCACTCTAGGCAGCAGGACGATAGCCAACGAGCACCGCGCCGGACCGTGAGCGGACATATCCGGCCAGACGTGCCGCGTCCGCCAAGCGCAAGCCGCAATCGACGATCGCCGCCACACTTCCGGAACACCACGTGACGGCTACATCGACGCCGCGATATGCCCCACCGCCGCCAGCACCGCCTTGCGTTCCGCCCGCTCTGCATGGGAGCCGGCGTAGTACGCGGTGACCAGCAGCGGCTTGCGCCGCGGTGGCCAGAGGATGGCCACGTCGTTGGTTTCGCCCTGGCTGCCGCTGCCGGTCTTGTCGCCAGCGGTCCAGTCCGCGGGCAAGCCGGCGCGAATGGCGTCGAGGCCGGTGGTGCATCCGCGCAGCCACTTGAGCAGCAGGTCGCGCGAGCCGGCGGAAAGCCGGTCGCTCAACAGAACGCGATGCAGGTCCGCCAGCATCGCGTCCGGCGTCGTGGTGTCGCGGATGTCGCCGGGACTGCCCAGGTTGAGCTCGGGTTCCATGCGGTCGAGCCGGGTGGTTTCGTCGCCCAGGCTGCGCGCGAACGCGGTCACCGCAGTCGGGCCGCCCAGGCTGGCGAGCAGGAGATTCGCGGCGGTGTTGTCGCTCAAGGTCACCGCGGCCGCGCAGAGGTCGGCCACGCTCAGGCCCGGCTCGCCCACGTGTTTGCCGGTGACCGGTGCGTAATCCAGCAACACGTCCTTGCCGTAGACCACGCGGCGATCCAGCCGCTCGGTGCCGCGATCGACCCGTGCCAGCACGGCGGCGACGGCAAGCCACTTGAAGGTGCTGCACATCAGGAAACGCTCGCCTGCGCGATGCTGGATGCGCCGGCCCGTTTGCGTATCGAGAATGGAAACGCCCAGCCGCCCGCCATGTTTGCGTTCGAGCGCGACAAGCCGTGCGGCCGCCTGGTCGACGGACGCCGCCCACGCAAAGCCGGGGCGAAGGGACAATGCAAACGCGCCAGTCAGGGCGCCTTTCAGCAGATTGCGACGATTCATGGATGACCTTTCAGCGCAGTGACGAAGGCGCCAATGGTGGCTGAAGCGGCCGCCGATTCGCGGCGCAAAGCATGGCATTGCCGGGGCAGCACAAACGGTTGCGGGTGGGTTTCACCTTTAACGGCACGGGAAAAGCAGGCAGAGGCCCGGTCGGCTATTGATCGCTGGAGCGGATGTGGCATAGCCCGGCCGGGCTCAGTTCGAACCGTTGGCGATCAACGGCACCGCGGCCGGTTTGCACGACGAGTCCGGCGGCCAGCAGGCGCGCGCTGACGTCGGCGGGCACCATGGCTGCCCTGCCCTCGGCGACCCAGGTGAGGTAGTCCAGATCGTTCGGACCGTGTTCTTCTGTCATTGGCACGTGTTCCGTTGCTTGGGGTACATGCAGCTTGCCTGCCCTTTGGCGATGACGATGTCGACGCGTCGACGGCGGACAGGTGAGCAGCCTCGTTCAGCGATACACCCAATGGCGTGAAACGAGGAAGCTGACGACGGCAAGACACGCCTCGACCAGTGGCTTTGCCAGCCACGCCATCTGCAGGCCAAGCCTGGCCGCCACCACCGTCACCAGGAGGGTGCTCAACGCGGTCATCGGCAGCCACGAAACCAGAAAGCGCAAAAACCGGTGCGGGCCGAGCCGCGCTGCGCCGGGTGCACCGAAGGTGAAGCGGCCGTTGGCCCAGAATCCCAGCAAGGCACCTGTCACGCGGCCCAGGATATTGGCGACGGACGCCGGCATGCCGAGCGCCGTCAACACCACGAACACCGCCCAATCGGCGGTGACCAGACCGAGTCCGACCAGCAAGAAGCTGACTCCCTGTCGCGCCAAACCCATGGGACTCCTCGTCGGATTGCGGTGTGCAACCTCGGAGTCTCGCGTACTTGGCGCCGTCGTGGAAGCGTGCCGCTCCGTCGCGTCAGCGTGGCGCCGTCGCCGGCGCGGCCTGTGTCGGCGGCGTGCCATAAGTGGGCGTGTCGCGGTATTGCGCCGGCACATCCCACATGCGTCCCGCATAGAAAACCGCCCAGGCCACCACGAACAGGCACATCACCCAGACCCACACCGGGATCGACGAACGCGCCTCGGCGCGCCGTGGGTCGAAGGGATCGTCAGTGCTGAAGGCGTCCACGGTCAGGTGCAGCTCGCCGCGCCGGGTCGAGCCCGGGCGCAAGCCCGACACGATGATGCCGGGGCCGTTCTGCACGTGGAACGGAATTTCCTCCACACCTTCGGCGCCGCTGTGATCCTCGGCGCGGATGATCAGCCGGTGCGGGCCGTCGGCCAGCTTGCGGGTATCGAGGGTCAGCGCGGTCGGCAGTTCGTGATCCACCACCGGCTGCAGATCGTCGTCGAGGTAGACGCGTACGTGGGGCTTGGACATGGCGGGTTTCCTCAACGGTCCTTGCGCAGGATCTCGTACTTGGCGTGGTGCGGGTCTTTCTCGCCGGGCCGGAAGATCATCCAGAACATCGCGACGAAACAGCCGATGGTGATCGCGCCGGCGATCGCGATGATGGCGACGTTGCCCCAGAACGGCCCGAGAAAAGCATGATGCATGGCGATCTCCTGCTCACGGGCCCTTGGCGCGCACCGCGGCCACGTCGGCCGCGGTTGCCGGCTTGGCGTGGTTGCCCCACGAGCTGCGCTCGTAGTTGACGATGTTGGCGATGTCGGTATCGCTCAACTGATCGGCGAACGGCGGCATCACGCTGCTGTAGGCCACGCCGCCGATGGTGACGCCGTGCGCACCGTGCAGCACGGTGTGGATGTGCAGGGTCGGATCGTCGGCGTCCACCGCGGCGTTGCCCTTGAGCGGTGGAAACGCGCCGGGAATGCCTTCGCCGGTGGCCTGGTGGCAGGCCGAACAGTTGGCCATGAACAGGCTCTGGCCCTTGCCGGCGTCGTAGCTGTAGCCACCGCTGGCAGCGGCAGTCGGCGCCGGTGCCGCTGCGGGTGCCGCCGACGTCATGCCGCCCATGCCGCCGTTCATCGCGTAGCCCGGAATCGGCGTCTGCTTCAGCGACAACAGATAGGCCACCAGCGCCTTGGCCTGTTGGGTCGGGATCACCTTGCCCTGCGTCGGCGCGAACGCGGCCGGCACCGGCACCGCCGTCTCGCCGGGTGGCACGGTCGCCACCACATGGAACAGGAACCTGAAGTTCGGCATCACCGACTCGGGCACCACTGCGCGCGGATCGAACAGGTGGATGTACTGCCACACGTCACTGGGTTTGCTGCTGCCGATATTGGAGAGATCCGGCCCGGTTCGCTCGGAACCGAGCAACTCCGGCGTCTGGTAGCTGAAATCGCCCGGTGCGGATGGGCGTCCAAACACCTTGTCCTCGGCCAGTGGCCGCACCTGCTGGGTATGGCAATACGCGCAACCGTTCGCGGCATACACGGCGCTGCCTTCCGCCTGCAAGGCCGTCAATGGCTTCACGCCCGGGCCCGGCGGGGTTTTCGACAGGTCGATGGCCGGGATCACCGCAATCCCCATCACGATGACGATGTAGACAAGCAGCGCACCGCCGGCAATCTGCAGCAACTTTTTCATGCGGCGGCCCCCTCGGTGCGAGCCAGGATGGGTGAGCCGGCATTACCTGTTTGCCCGGACGTCATCCGCCACACGTTCCACGCAAACACGATGTGGGACAGGAACATCAGCAAGCCGCCGGCACCGCGCCAGACCCAATACGGCGCCATGTCCGTCACCGACTGGATGAAGGGCCGCTGGTGCAGCCAGTCCAGCCCCTGGATGGTGCCGCCGATCGACAGCGCGATGACATAGATAAAACTGCCCACCAGCGCCATCCAGAAATGCAGGGCAATGCCCAGCCGGCCCGGACTCTTGTGCGTGGCCAGCGGCAACAGCGCATAGATGCCGCCCCACACCGCAAACGTGACAAAGCCATACATCGTCAGGTGCGAATGCCCGACCGTGAAGTTGGTGAGGTGCCAGATCGCCTGCATCGAGCGGAACGCCTCGACCGTGCCCTGGGTCGAGCCAAACAGGTAGCCGATCACCGCCACGAAAATGAACATCAGCGGATACGAGTGCGTCATGTCGCGGTAACGCCCGCGCATCGTCAACAGGTAATTCGCGCTGCCACCCCACACCGGCACCAGCATTGCCACGCTGAACACGATCGCGGTGGTCTGCAACCACCACGGCAGCGGGCTGAACAGGAAGTGGTGTCCGCCCAGCAGCGGATAAAACAGAAGATTGGTCCAGAACGCGAACACGCCCAGCGCATAGGAATAGATCGGGCGGCTGAGAATTTTCGGGATCGCGTAGTAAAAGACGCCCAACGCCAGCGGCGTAAACCACATGCCCACCGCGTTGTGCATGTAGAAGCCGGAAATCGCGACCTGCCCCAGCCCATGCTGGTACCACGGCAGCGTCGCGACGATCGCGATCACGCAGGTCCACAGCACGCCGCACACCGTGTACCAGTTGGAAAGATAGATGTCCTCGGTGGTACGTCGCGCCACCGTGACGATCAGATTCCAGCCGGTCACCAGCAGCGCGGCCAGAAAGACCAGCCGGATCGGCCACGGCCATTCGCGGTATTCCAGATCGCCCCAGTTGTAGCCCAGTTCCAGCGCGATGGTGCCGGCGACGACGGCGAGATTGAACAGCGCCAGACCGATCCAGGCCAGCTTGACGCTGTAGAGCTTCGTGCCGCAACTGCGCGCGGCCACGTAATACGCCAGCCCGACCAGGCCGATGCTGGCCCAGCCGTAGAACGTGTCGTTGGTGTGGATCGGCCGCAGCCGGCCGAAGGTCAGGTATTTGGCCGCCCAGAAGTCCGGCGCCCCGAACTTGAATGCCAGCAGCAAGCCCACCGCCGTGGCAAAGAGCAGCCAGCACGTGGCTGAAACGGTGTATGCCGAGAACACGGTAGCCAATGCGCGATCGTCTTCCGCGCTCACCGCCGAATGCTGTGCCGTGACAGTTGCCTGCATCGTCCATCCCATCGCACGTGGTACGGCGTCCACACGGGCGTCGGGGTTTGTGACCGTATACCCGCACGGAACACGTACCCATGATCTGGGTCAGAAAATGCCGGGCTGTGTCGGCACAGGCAACATTGGGCCGGCCCTCCGCGCGACCACGGCGCGGTGCACGCAAGTGCATCGCGCCGTGTCGATCCGGCCGCGCGCCGTCCGTCATAAGGGAGTAAGAAGTGCTTTCCGCCGCTCTCGACCCGGAGAACCCGCATGGCCAGCAAGAACACGATTTGCCTTTGGTATGACGGCACCGCCCTGGAAGCCGCCACCTTCTACGCCAGGACATTTCCGGACAGCGTCGTGGGCGCTGTGCATCAGGCGCCTGGCGACTATCCGGCCGGCAAGCAGGGCAACGTCCTGACGGTCGAGTTCACAGTCATGGGCATCCCATGCCTGGGCTTGAACGGTGGCCCGGCATTCCGGCACAACGAGGCGTTTTCATTCCAGGTCGCCACCGACGACCAGGCGGAAACCGACCGCCTGTGGAACGCCATCATCGACAACGGAGGCCAGGCCAGCGAGTGCGGCTGGTGCAAGGACAAGTGGGGCCTGTCCTGGCAGATCACACCGCGCGCCCTGACCGCCGCGATCACCGACCCTGATCCTGCCGCCGCCAAGCGTGCGTTCGACGCCATGATGACGATGACCAAGATCGACATCGCCGCGATCGAGGCCGCCCGGCGCGGCTGATCGCGGCCACGTCCACCCACAGCGCCGGACACGTTATGCTCGCGACGCCGACGACGGGGTGACCCACGACAAAACGGCAGCTCCAGCGGGACGATAGCCAGAACGCCAACCTGAAACCGACTTTCCAGCAGGGGGTTCCATGTCCGCTAGTCCGCGCCACGTCACCCCGGGTGGCCATACCCGCTCCCCGGCTTCCACGCGCCCCAACCTGGGCGAAATCCTGCTCGCGCTCGGCATGGTCGCGCTGGGCATCCGCGGCCTGGTCTACGGTGATTTCGCCGGCGTCTGGCAACACCTGCCCATCGCCGTGCCCGCCGCCGACAGCATGGCGCTCGCCGTTGCGCTGGTGGAGCTCGCCGCCGGGCTGGCTTTGCTGATACGGCGCACGGCAACGGCGGCATCGGTCGTGTTGACGGTGTTCTTGTTGCTGTGGGCGGTGCTGCTGAAACTGCCTGCCGTCGTGACGGTGCCACGCATGGAGGCCACCTAGCTGGGGCTGGCGGAAATCACCGTGATCCTCGCCGGTGCCTGGACGCTGATGGCGCTGCGCACCAACGGCGGCATTCGCCCGGCGCAACGGTTGCTCGCGCTGTCGCTGGTGCCGATCGGCCTGGCGCATTTTTTCTACGCCCCGCAAACGATCGCCTTGATGCCGGGCTGGCTGCCCTGGCAGCTGGGCTGGGCCTATGTCACCGGCGCGGCCAGCCTGTTCGCCGCTGTCGCCCTGCTGCTCGGCTTCTGGCCCCGTCTGGCCGTTGTGCTGGAGGCCAGCATGCTGAGCGTGATCACCCTCGTCATCTGGCTGCCTGGCTTGCTCGCCGCTCCGGGCAATGAGAGCTGGACCCCGTTCCTGATGTCCTCGGCCATTGCCATCGGTGCCTGGGCGGCGGCCGAGGGCTATCGAAGCGCGGCCTGGCTCGATCGTCCGGGCCGGCGGCGCGGCCCGCTTTCAACACCCGATTCGCGTCATCCACTGCAAGCGCCGGCCGGCTGACCCGCCGGCCGGCTCGACACACGAAAGCGGGCCCGTCGTCCGCGCCCGAAGGAGACAGCCATGTCCTACATCGATGGTTTCGTTATCGCCGTTCCCCACGCCAAGCGCGAAGCGTTCATCGCGCATGCCACCACTTTCGACACCATCCTGCTGGAATTCGGCGCCACGCGGGTCATGGAGTGCTGGGGCGACGACGTGCCCGACGGCAAGCTCACGGACTTCCGGCGCGCCGTGCAGGCCACCGGGGACGAGTCCGTGGTGTTCGCATGGATCGAATGGCCCGACAAGGCCACCCGCGACGCCGGCATGGCAGACTTCATGAAGGATCCCCGCGTGGCCGCCGCCAGCGACATGCCATTCGACGGCAAGCGCATGATCTTCGGGGGCTTCACCCCTGTGGTCAGCCTGCCGGCTTAGCGCCTGGCTAGCGGTCGCGCCCGATCACGGCCCGTCCCGGTACAGGAGTTGGGAGATCGTCTGCACCAGCGCATCGCCGCTATAGGGTTTGAGCAGCACCTTGGTCCGCGCATCCAGCAGCCCGGCGTCCTTGTCGAAGCGGCCGGTGGTAAACACCACGGGCAGCGCGGGATCGATTTCCCGCAGCTTCTGCGTAAGGTCGATGCCGGACGTCCCGGGCAAGGTCAGGTCCGTAACCAGCAGATCGACGCTTTCCCGCCGGTACGTTTCGATGGCCGTTTCCGCGGACCCCACGTCCAGCACGGCATAGCCCCGCGATTCCAGCATGTCCTTGACCGTCAGGCGGATGGACGCGTCGTCCTCGCACAACAGGATCCTCGGCGGTTCCGCATTCGCATGGCTCGACCGTTGCCCGGATTGGCCATCGCTGGCCGGTGTGGTGCGTGCTCGCGAAGAAAGCACCTGCCGCACCTTGAGCGCGAGTGCTTCCTGCGTGTAGGGCTTGCTCAGCAATTCCACGCCTTCATCGAGCCGGCCCGCGTGAACGATGCTGTTTTCGGTGTAGCCCGAGGTGAACAGCACCGCGATGTCGGGCATGCGTTGACGCGCCTTGGCGGCGAGCTCGGGGCTGCGCATCGTTCCGGGCATCACCACGTCGGTGAACAGCAGGTCCAGCGACACGCCGCTCTCGATGACCGACAGCGCGCTGCGCGCGTCGGGTGCCTGCAGTACGCGATAGCCCAGATCGCGCAACAACGAGACGGCCGTCTCGCGTACCGCTTCGTCGTCCTCGACCACCAGGATCGTTTCCGTGCCCCGGCGCATTTCCGTCGAGGTTTCGACCGGTTGTTGTTCCTCGCCCTGGGTGCAGCGCGGCAGGTAGATTTTCACCGTGGTCCCGAGGCCTACTTCACTGTAGATCTTGACGTGCCCGCCCGATTGCTTGACGAAGCCGTAAACCATGGACAGCCCGAGACCCGTTCCGCTCCCTTCCGGCTTGGTGGAAAAGAACGGTTCGAAAACCTTTTCGAGCAGTTCGGGCGCCACGCCGCAGCCGGTATCGGTTACCGCGACGAGCACGTACTGGCCAGCCTTCACCTCGTGCTGGCGGCGGACGTACTGATCGTCCAGATACGCATTGCCCACCTCGATCGTCAGCCGACCCTGGCCTTCCATCGCATCGCGTGCATTGATCGACAGGTTGAGGATGGCGTTTTCAAGGTTGGTGCGGTCGACCGAGGTGTTCCAGAGGCCACCGCTGATGACGGTCTCGATCTCGATGCCTTCGCCCAGTGTGCGGCGCAGCAGGTCGTCCATGTCGCGGATCAGCCTGCCCGGGTTGACGACCTTGGGCGCCAGCGGTTGGCGACGGCCGAACGCAAGCAACTGCGAGGACAATTTCGAGCCGCGCGCCACACTGGCCATGGCGTTGGCCACCCTGCGCCTCGCCCGATCGTTGCCGGCGACGTCATCGTTCAGGAGTTGCAGGTTGCCGCTGATGACCTGCAGCAGGTTGTTGAAATCATGCGCCACGCCCCCGGTGAGCTGGCCGATGGCTTCCATCTTTTGCGCCTGGTGGAAGGCCCGTCGCATCTCTTCCAGCGCCTCCTCGGCGCGCAGGCTTTCCGTGGCGTCGCGGGTGATCTTCGCAAACCCGATCGGGTTGCCTTCGTTGTCGTCGACCCGGTCGATCACCACGTGCGCCCAGAACAGCGAACCATCCTTGCGCATGCGCCAGGCCTTGTTCTCGAACCGGCCATGCTCCAGCGCATGCGCCAGGCCCCGCTGCGGTTCGCCGGCTGCCCGGTCGGCCTCCGTGTAGAAGGTCGAGAAGTGCCGCCCCAGGATTTCCTTCTCGCCATAGCCCTTGATGCGCTCCGCGCCCGTATTCCACGATTGCACGTAGCCATCGAGATCTAACATGTAGATGGCGTAGTCGACGACGCTGTGTACCAGTCGGCGAAACTGTTCCTCGGTGAACTCGTGCGCGTTGGCGTCGGCCTTCTGCTGGGAAAGATCGCGCGCGACCTCCCACCAGCCGAGCAGCCCTCCGGCGTCGTCGCAAACCGGCTTTATGGTGATGCCTGCCACGAACTGCGATCCGTCCTTGCGCCGCAGCGCACCCTCGATCTTGCGCATGCTTCCACCGTCCTGGCAGGCGTCCCGGGCGTCAGACAACGCGCCGGTCACTTCCGCGTGCGGATAGAGTGTGGCTACCGCCATGCCGATTGCCTCCTGCGACGAGTAGCCGATCATGCATTCGGCACCGCGATTCCAGGTTTCGATGCGCCCATCGCGCCCGACCATGTAAACGGCGACGTCCTCGATCGAGTCCACGAGAAGACGATAGCGATCACCCTTATTCACAAGATTTTCCTCAAGCGATCACACGCCAACCCGGGGCTTCGCCACTTGATCGGCGGCGGATCGCAGCGCGATGACATAAAGGCAAACCATACAACGCGACGAATGATCCGCACAGGGCGACCGGTTCCAGCGACGGCCCGAGGCCAGATGCCATCCCTCGCAAACCGACGCATTCACGCGGTGCAGGCGTCGACTGTCGTATCCGTGGATTTCGGTCGACAGGTGATACCGCTGTGCCAACGACAGATCGAAGCATCCAGATCGAAGAGGATTTGACTTACCAGCGGCACGAGTGGCGATTCGAGCGTGCCGGCTGGGCGGTGATGGTCGTGCTGCTCCTGGCCGGTTTGCTGGGCTTGTTCGGCTACGGCCCCCTCAGCCGGGCACGGGCGGGAACGCAGGGCGCCTTGATGGTGAGATACGACCGCCTGCAGCGCGCGAGCGCACCGACCGAATATCACTTCCAGGCCGCCCCCTGGCTGACACGCAACGGTCAATTGCGACTGCGCTTCGACGACGCGCTGCTGGACGAGGTGGAGATGGAATCGATCCTGCCCGAGCCCGTGCAGATGCGCGCCGGCCCCGGATATACCGAGTTCGTTTTCGCCATGGATGGCACGGAAGGCCCGTCCGCGCATCTGCAGTTCCAGTTCAAGCCAGCCACCTTCGGCCACGTCCGCGGGCGGGTCAGCACTGAAGGCGCCGAACCCCTGGTCATCGACCAGATCATCTTTCCCTGAGAGCAACCATGGAATCGATCCTGCGCGGTGTCGTCGTTTACGCGTTCCTGTTCCTGATCTTCCGCATCGCGGGCAAGCGCACGCTGGCCCAGACCTCACCGTTCGAGCTGGTGTTGCTGCTGATCATTTCCGAAACCACCCAGCAGGCCATGGTGGACAGCGATCATTCGGTCACCAACGCGTTCCTGCTGATCATGACCCTGGTCGGCCTGAGCATCGCCCTGTCGGTGCTCAAACACTACTCGCCCGCCGCCAGCCGCTGGCTGGAAGGCCTGCCGGTGCTGGTGGTGCGCGAGGGCACCTGGGACAAGCAGACCGCCGACAAGATGCGCGTGGACGAAGCCGAGGTCATGACCGCGGCGCGCACCTCGCACGGGCTGGAACGCATGGATGAAGTCAAGCACGCCGCGGTCGAAAACGACGGCACGATCTCGATCGTGCCGCGCGATGCATCATGACGCCGGCGTTGCATGCACGCGCATGCGACGAGGCCCGATGGCCGTAACGCCGCGTCGACCCGTCATTTCCGCAGCGCTGCATCGCCCCAGGTGACAACGAGCGGCAGGTCGCTGGTTCGATCAGCGTTGCGCGCGACGAGTTCGACGATTTTCACCTTGGCAAGGTCGGCACCCAGCGTTTGCGCCGGCTGCCCGTAAGCCGCCGTCGTCTGGGCCAGCAGGTGGCCATCGCCGAACACCTGGAACACCACCTTGTCTTTCAGGTTGCGGGTGGAATCGTCCACGCCCACCGTCGCCTCGAAGCGATTGAAGCCGGTGGTTTTCACTTCCATGCGCGAATTGGCCAGGATGCCGATGCCGGAGGTGAAGACCCGCCCATCAACGGTCAGCGCCTGGGCGTACGGCGTGGCATCGGCGCGGGCCCCACCCCAGCCGGCGTAGGTCGGCCGCTCGCCGCCATTGACCGTGGCGCCCCACGGATTGGCCATGCGATGGATCACCGGATCGGGTACGGGCACCGTCACGCCATCGCGGGCGATGTTGATGGCGCCGGGTATTTCCGACAGGTACATGCCGTCGGCAAGCTGACGTTTGCCGCGCGCCTCGAAGACACGGGATTCGCGCGGCTGCAAGGTGAATTTCAATGCGCCGCCCGCAAGCATCATGGTCTTCTTCGACCAAAGGTCGGTGAGTGCCACGTCGCCCACCATCTTCAGCTGTGCCGGCGTCAGGGTGACCTCGGCCGGTGCCAGCCCGCGGTTGAACAGCAGCACGCCCTTGGTGCCGGAATCGCTGAGCGTCTTGACGAAGATCTGCACGTCGTCCGAGTCGTAGGCCAGCACCGCCTGATGGCCGCCGCTGTCCTGGTTGAGCCGCACGATGTCCTTGTTCGACCAGATGTCCATCAACGCTGGCGGCGCATTGCGCAAGTCGTAGCCGATGATCAGCGGCGCGTCGATCATCGCCCACAGCGAGAAATGAGTGCGCGCCTCGGTGAGGTGATGCACATCGAAATCGCCGTGGCCGATGAACAGCATGTCCGGATCGTTCCAGTGGCCCGGGCCGGCGTACAGCGCGCGCGTCGAGGCGCTGTCGAAGGTGTGCAGCATGCGCGACCACTGCGGCGTGATGTCGCCGCTGGTGCGCCACAGGTTGCCCACGTCCTTGCCCCACGAACGCACGTCGGCAGCACCCCAGGCGCAGATGGAATAGACGTAATCGCCATCGGGATTGCTGGCGGCCAGCGCGTCGGCCACTTGCTGGTACAGCGCGCGCACGGCCGGGATGTTCGTGCGGTTGATGCTGGCCTGGTCGATCAGCGGCGGATACGCGTTGTACTTGTGTTGTTTCACGAAGGGGCTGTCCGCCCCGTACACGTTGATGCCGCAGGCGTCGACCTTGATGTAGTCGAAGCCCCAGTCGGCGAAATACAGCTTGATGTCCTGCTGCACGTGGCCGTGCAGGCCGATCTGCCGTTCGGCGATGGTGCCTTCGGGCAGGTTCGGCGAATGCAGGTCATAGGCCTGCGAGCAGGCGTTGCCGCCGATGTCGGTATAGATGCCGGCCTTCAGGCCCATGCTGTGCAGCTTGTCGGTGAAGGGGCGGAAGCTGGATGTCTCGCTGCCGCCCACTTTCGCCGACGGGAAGATCGCGGTGCGCACCTGCATGCGCCCGTCGCTGGTGCGCCGTTTCAGCCACCAGCCGTCGTCGATGTTCACGTAGACGTAGCCCAGGTCGCGCAGCCCGCTGTCGACCAGCACTCTCGCCGTGCCCATCACCTTGGCTTCGTCGACGTCGGTACGGAACGCGTTCCACGAGTTCCAGCCCATCGGCGGCGTGGCCGCGCGCCCTGCCGTGGCGCCGGTCCAGTGGCCCGCGGAAGCGAGCGGATCGGCGGCAGGCTGGGCGGCTGTCGTCGATGCCAGCGCGGTAGCGGCAAAAACGGTGAAGGCGAGCAGTGGGGCCTTGAGCATGGGTCGTCTGTTTCCTGTTGGATGCGCGGCGGATCTTGGCTCGCGTGCCTGCTGCACGAGCTGCGTGGTTGTTCCATCGACATCCGGAACAATAACGGTCGATTGTACCCAGCGCGGGATCGGCCGCGATGTCGGTTGCGGACCAATGCCGTGCCGCCGGTTTCGCGGATTTCACGGGCGATGACCTAGAACGTTCGCTCCTTCCAGCCATCGCGCAGGACTGCACATGAGCACCGAGCACACCCTCGAAGAGAAACTCTGGAATGCCCTCGCCTCCGACCGCACCGTGATGCTGGGCCTGGACGGCGTGGAGGACGGCCACTCGCGCCCGATGACGGCGATGGTGGAAGGCCATCGGGGGCCGATCTGGTTTTTCGCCGGCAAACCCAACGCCGTGGTCGACAACCTGTCGAGCAGCCACCGCGCGATCGCCGCCTTCAGCGCCAAGAACCACGAACTGTTCGCCAGCATCCACGGCAACCTGTCGGTGGATCAGGATCGCGAGGTGATCGATCGCCTGTGGAATCCGTTCATCGCCGCCTGGTTCGACGGCAAGGACGATCCCAAGCTGGTCCTGCTGCGTTTCGATCCGGAGCGTGCCGAGGTCTGGCTCAACGAATCCAACATGCTGGCCGGGATGAAAATGCTGTTCGGCGTCGATCCCAAGGATGACTACAAGGACAAGGTGGGCGACGTCGACCTGCGTTGAGATGGCGGGCGGGCCAGCGCAACACTCTGCGTCAGTCGTCGCGCCGACCTGCGCTCTCGCGATCACGCGGGTAGTGGTGTACCAGCGCGAACGGCGGCAGCCAGCTTTCGCGGCGGATGGTCCAGTTCTCGTAGGTCGGCACCAGCTGATGGGGCGCATCCAGCGCTCCCAGGTGCACCTCGACCTCGTCGGCGACGCGGGCGAAAACCGACGAGCCGCAGCGAGGGCAGAAGTGCCGCCCGGCGTAATCGTGCGTTTCGCCTTCGATGGTTACCGCTTCCTGCGGAAAGATCGCGGCCGCGTAGAAAAGCGCCCCATGATGCTTGCGGCAGTCGAGGCAGTGGCACAGCCCCACCCGATAAGGCCGGCCCGTGGCGCGCAGGCGCACATCGCCGCATAGACAGCCGCCTGTGAATGTCGCCATGGCGCAACTCCTTTCGAAAACCGGTGGCCCCCTAGTATCCGTAATCCCTGTGGCCACGCCATGCATGCCGGATGGCACCTGGTCGACCGCCAGCAGCTCCGGCCGGGTTAAACTGCCCGATTTGTTCCGGAAAGCATGGCCCAAGCTGTCCTTCGTCCGCCGGTTCGCGGACCCACCTTCGTCCGTCTGCTGGCGCGTTTGACCGAGGCAGACGCGGCACCTCCCGGCCTGTCGCTACCCGACCGGCTGGGCCAATGGCTGGACTGGAAGCACGCGCTGGCGCTGGCCGCGGCGCTCGACGTCAGGCCGGCCGCGGCCGCGGTCACCACAGCGGCACCGGACGATCTGTACGCCGAGTACGCGCGGGCGCGGGAGGTGCTGGCGGCGGCGATCGACGACGCCCCGCTGCTGGCGCCCGGGACACCCGCAGAACCGGACTACGCCGCGTTCCGCCAGCTGTGCCTCGGCCGCCAACGCGCCACGCAGGCCGCGGTGGGTCGCCTGCGCGGCA
>JBIQMK010000059.1:0-15109 GCA_044463365.1 Rhodanobacter sp.
GCCGCGTACCAGCGCGTGGGCGAAGCCTGCGATGTTCTCGCCCTGGCCCAGGGCGCGGGCGTAGCGCGGGCTGTCGCTGATCAGGCGGGCGTAGTCGGCGAACGAATCGGACGGCGAGTCGTACGCACGGAACTGGTCGCGCTTGCGCACGGCCACGCCGTTTTCGTACTCCAGCGTGGGCACGGTGACCTTGTCGCCATCCCAGCTGCTGCCGGCCTTGATGCCGAACAGGTTGTTGCTGCTGCTGCCGTCGCCACCCCTGGGCAAGTGCTTGCCCCAACCGGTTTCCAGCGCCGCCTGCGCCAGCAGCGCGCGTGCGGAAACGCCCAGCTTCTGCGCCGCGGCCGCGGCGTGGGGCGCCAGCGCGCGCACGAAATTGACCGGATCGCCGCCGGGCAGCAACCGGGCGGCGGCGCCAGCCACGTTCGCCGCACCCTGGGCAAACCGGTCCAGCGTGTCGCGCCAGCCGGTGTCGGTATCGGTTATGGACGGCATGCGGCCAGCGGCCGCGTTGTCGCCATCGGCATCGCTGCCCAGTTGCAACAGCGCCCGCACATTGGCGTTCATCACCTCGCTGACGTCGCGCGCCGGCTTCGCCCCCGGCGCGCTTGCACTCAACAACTGCGTGGCGGCCAGGTCGGCGGCGGTGGGCGTGGCCGCTGCGGCATCGGGTTTCCCGCCCAGCTGGCGGATCAGCATTTTCGCAATGCCCAGGCCGTTGCCGCCGTTGGCCAGGGTCAGCGACAGCTGCTGGTCGAACATGTCGCGATAGGAATCGCCCGCCTTGCTGTCGCCCATGCCGTCGCCGATCGACGCGTTGGCCTCGCGCATCGATTTCAGCATCATCTGGGTAAAGATCGCCTCGAACTGCTTGGCCACCGCCGGCAAGGCCGCCTTGCCGCCGTCGTTGCGCGCTTGCGCGCGCAACTGCTGGAAGCCGGACATTTCGGTCCAGGTATCGAGGGCGGGATTGGCGGCGTTGATGGCTGTCATGATCTTGACGGTCTGATCAAATCACCACGAGCTCTGCATGAAGCGCGCCAGCCTGCTTCAGCGCTTGCAGAATCGAGATCAGGTCGCTGGGCGCGGCACCCACCTGGTTCACCGCGCGCACGATGGTGTCCAGGCTCACGCCCGGGCCGAACTTGAACATGTGGCCGATGTCCTCGCTGACCTGCACGTTGCTGCTGGGCACGATCGCGGTCTGGCCCTTGCTGAAAGGTGCCGGCTGGCTGACCAGCGCCTGCTCGCCGATGGTGACCTGGATGGCGCCGTGCGATACCGCCGCCGCGCTGACCCGCACGTCGGAGCCGATCACCACGGTGCCGGTGCGCGAATTGACCACCACCCGCGCCGGCGCGTCGCCAGGCTGCACTTCCAGACTCTGGATCGCGCCCATCCACGCCACCTTCTGTGACGGGTCCTGCGGCCCGCGAACGGATACCGAACCGCCGTCGATCGCCTGCGCGGTGCCGGCGCCATAAGCCTGGTTGATCGCCGTGGCGATGCGCGCGGCCGTGGTGAAATCGGCGGTATTGAGGTTGAGCGTCAAATTGCCGCCGCCGGAAAACGACGAGGGCACGGTACGCTCCACCGAGGCGCCGTTGGGGATGCGACCGCTGGCGGAAATGTTCACCTGCACGCTGGAACCGCTCTTGCCCTGCGCGCTGATGCCACCGACCACCACGCTGCCCTGCCCGATCGCATAGACATTGCCGTCGGCGCCGCGCAGCGGTGTCATCAACAGCTGGCCGCCGCGGATGCTCTTGGCGTTGCCGATCGAGGCCACGGTGACGTCGATCGCCTGGCCGGGCTTGGCGAACGGCGGCAACTCCGCCGTCACCATCACCGCCGCGGCGTTCTTCAGCTGCGGCCGCGCATTCGCAGGCACGGTGATGCCGAACTGCTGCAGCATGTTCTCCAGGCTTTGCGTGGTGAACGGGGCCTGCGTGGTCTGGTCGCCGCTACCGTCCAGGCCCACCACCAGGCCGTAGCCGATCAGCTGGTTGCTGCGCACACCGGCGACCTGGGCGAGGTCGCGGATCTTGTCGGCGTGGGCGGGGGTGATGACTGCCAGCAACAGCACGAGAGTTGCGGCAATGAGGCCCCTCCCCCTGCTCGCAGGGGGAGGCTGGGAGGGGGTGAAGCTTTTGATCTTGTGCACCAGAGCAAGAGCACCCTTCCCCAGCCCTCCCCTGCGAGCAGGGGAGGGAGCAGGAGCGGAAGTGCGGCCGAACACGAAGCGCAGACCTGCCCCCTCTCCCCCGCGGGGAGAGGGCTGGGGAGAGGGGGCGGGCTTGCGAAAGTGTCCGATGAGGCGGCGGGTGGATGCCGAGAATGTGCGGTAGGTGGAGGTGAGGGAGATTGGGGCACCCTCTCCCCAACCCTCTCCCCGGAGGGGAGAGGGGGCGAGCGTGCCGTGCGGGTTCGTGCCTTCGTGTTTCGGGGCACCCGTGACGTTTATGGACGTATGGACGTTCATTTAGAAGGGCATCCATTTGGAATTGAAGAACCGGGACAGCCAGCCGCGCGTGTTGGCGTCGGCCAGCGTGCCGCGGCCGGTGTAGCTGATGCGCGCATCCGCCACGCGGGTGGAGGGCACCACGTTGTCCTGGCCAATGTCCTGCGGGCGCACGATGCCGGAGATGCGCACCAGCTCCTGGCCCTGGTTGATGGTCAGCCACTTCTCGCCGCGCACCAGCAGGTTGCCGTTGGTGAGGCGCTGCGCCACGGTGACGGTGATCTGGCCGGTGAGCTGGTTGCTTTGCGTGCTGGAGCCGGCGCCGTCGAAGGTGCGCTCGCCATCCAGCCCGATGTCCGCCACCTTGCCGCCGATCGACAGGGCATGGCCCAGCACGGTGGGCGAGGCGATGTTCGCCTTGTCGCTCTTGCTGGTGGTGGTGGTGGCCTTCTTGCTGGCCTGGGTGCTTTCCACCAGCGCCACGGTGAGGATGTCGCCCACGCGATGCGCGCGCGGATCGGTGAACAGCTCCATGTTCTGCTGGTCGTGATAGATCGACCCGTCCGCCTGCGCCACCGTCGGCTGCGCGGGTGGCGGCGTGGGCGCCCATTGCGCGTCGTCGCGCGCGGTGGGGCCGCTGGCGCAACCGGCCAGCAGGGCCAGGGCGCAAAAAGCGGGCAGGAATCGTCGGGTGGACATCACGGCTTCACTCAGATCTTGTTGGTGAGGAACTGCAGCATCGAGTCGGCGGCCGACACGGCCTTGGAGTTCATTTCGTAGGTGCGCTGGGTCTGGATCATGTCGACCATCTGCTCCACCACGTTGACGTTGGAGCTTTCCAGCGAGCCGGACTCCAGCGTGCCCAGGCCGTTGAGGCCGGGCTGGCCGATCTGCGGCGAGCCGCTGGAGGCGGTTTCCAGATAGAGGTTGTCGCCGTTGGGCTGCAGGCCGGCCGGGTTGATGAAGTCGGCCAGCTGCACGGTGCCGATCTGCTGGTTGGCGGCTTGCCCGGCCAGGCTCACGCTGACGGTGCCGTCGCTGCCGATGGTGATGCTCTGCGCGTTGGCCGGGATGCTGATGGGCGGGTCGAGGGCGTAGCCGTTGGCGGTGACGATCTGCCCGTTTTCGTCCTGGTGCAGCGAGCCGTCGCGGGTATAGGCGATGGTGCCGTCAGGCATCGTCACCTGCAGGAAGCCGCGGCCCTGGATGGCCACGTCCAGCGCGTTGCCGGTCTGCTCGATGTTGCCCTGGGTGAACAGCTTCTCGCTGCCGACCACGCGCACGCCGGTACCCAGCATCAGGCCCGAGGGCGCCAGGGTCTGCTCGGTGGTCTGGCCGCCGGGCTGGCGCAGGTTCTGGTAGACCAGATCCTGGAACGAGGCGCGTGCGCTCTTGTAGCCGGTGGTGTTGGCATTGGCCAGGTTGTTGGAGATCACGTCCATGCGCGTTTGCTGCGCATCGAGACCGGTCTTGGCTACCCACAGGGATGAAAACATGGTTTTGACTCCGTTTGGACGTCTGGATGTCTATTTGAGATATCAGGTCATCTGCAGCAGCCGCGAGGCGGACTGCGCGTTCTCGTCGGCGCTCTTGATCGAGCGGATCTGCAGTTCGTACTGGCGCGACAACTGGATCATCTGCACCAGCGTTTCGGACGGGTTGACGTTGCTCGACTCCAGCGCGCCCGATTTCACGGTGACCGTCGGATCCGTCGGGGCGGTGCCGCCACCGGTCAGGTGCATCAGGCCGTCGGTGCCCTGGGCCAGCTCGGCCATATCGGGGTTGACCAGCTTGATGCGACCGACCGCGGCGATGGTTTCGGGCGTCTGGCCCATCGGCACCACCGACAGCGTGCCGTCGGCGCCGATCGACATCTGCGTGCTTTGCGGCACGGTGATCGGGCCGCCGTCGCCCATCACCGGGTTGCCGCGATCATCGGTGAGCAGGCCATCGGCGGTGAGCTTCAGCCCACCGGCACGGGTATAGGCCTCGCTGCCGTCCGGCGCCTGCACCGCGATCCAGCCGGGGCCCTGCACGGCCACGTCCAGCTCGCGACCGGTGTCGATCTGGCTGCCCTGGCGCATGTCCACGCCCTGCCCGTAGGCCACGCCATTGACGCGCGTGGGCAAGCCCTGCCCTTGCACCGCCAGCGGCTGGAACGCGGACATCTGCGCCTTGAAACCCACCGTGTCGGCGTTGGCGAGGTTGTGCGCCACCTCCGATTGCGCCCGCATCATCTGCGTGGCGCCGGTCATGGCTACATAGAGGGAATGGTCCATGGGTCAGGTTCCGTGGGTCAGCGAAAGGTCGGGGCTCAGTTGCCCAGGTTGATGATGGTCTGGGTGAGCTTGTTGTCGGCCTGGATCACCTGCGCGTTGGCCTGGTAGTTGCGCTGTGCCTTGATCATGTTGACCAGCTGCGCGGTGAGGTCGGAGGTGTTGGAGGCCTCCAGCGCACCGGACTGCACCACGCCGTAGGTGCCGTTGCCGGCCGCGCCCATCACCGCCGTGCCGGAGTCGTACGACGCCGCCCAGTTGGTGTTGTTGAGTTGGCGCAGGCCCTGCTGGTTGGAGAACTGCGCCAGCGCAAGCTGTCCCAGCGAGGTGGTCTGGCCGTTGGAATACTTCGCCTGCACCACGCCTTCGCTGGAGACGTCGATGCTGGAAAGGATGCCGGTGGGATAGCCGTCCGGATTGATCGCGCTGGCCGAGTAGGTGTTGCCGAACTGGGTGGCCTTGGCCATGTCCAGGGTCAGCTGCAACGGGTTGGAGCCGGGGCTCACGGTCACCGCCGGGAAAGCCAGCTGGCCGTTGGCCGGAGCCACCAGCGCGCCGCTGCTGTTGAAGGTGAGCTGCTGCGTGGCGCCGGTGTCCGCGCCATCGATGTACAGGCGCGTATTCCACACGTTGGCCGCCGCGTCCTTGACGAAGTACACGGTGCCGCTGTGGGTGGCGCCCAGCGAGTCATAGACGGTGAACGGGGTGGACTGGTTGAAACTGGTGGCGTCGGTCGGGTCGAACGCGGACACGGGCGGCGTGGCATCCGACGGCAGATTCAGCGACATCTGCACATTGCTGGTGGCCTTGGCCGCGTTCTGCGAGGTCAGCAATTGCAGGTCGGTCAGCGTGCTGTTGTCGAAGCTGCCGTTGGCGTTGGCCGGAAAGATCTGCAGGCGCTGGCCCGAGGCGTTGGTGACGAAGCCGTTGGCATCCTTCTGGAACGCGCCGGCACGCGTATAGGAGTAGCCCTTGCCGTCCTTCAGGGTGAAAAAGCCCTCGCCGCTGATGGCAAAATCCAGGCTGTTGTCGGTGGTCTCGATGCTGCCGGCGGTGAACTGCTGGGCCACATTGGTCAACCGCACGCCGCTACCCACCTGGGTGGCGCTGAGGTTGGGGCCGGAGGCGTTGAACAGCTCGGCGAACTGCCCGCGCGAACCCTTGAAGCCGGTGGTGGCGGTGTTGGCGATGTTGTTGGCGGTGACCTCGAGATCGGCGGATGCCGCGTTGAGGCCGCTCAGTGCGATATTGAAAGCCATCGGGATAATTCCTCAGTGTTGTAGCCCCGCGGGGCCTCAGTTGATCTGCGCGACCTGACTCAGCAGGACCCCACCAAAACCGTCCACATCCAGATACGCACCGTCGGCGCCGGTCATGCCCACGCCGGCCACCTTGCCGCTGACGTAGGTGGCCACCGCGGTGTTGCCCGCCTGCGCCTTCAGGCCGTACGTGCCGTCGGCCAGCACGGTGCCGTCGTCGCCCTTGCCGTCCCAGTGGAACGGCACCAGGCCCGACGCCGGCGCACCCAGGTTCAGGGTGCGCAGCACGTTGCCGTCCTTGTCGGTGACCTGCACCAGCACGTTGCCGCCGCCATCGGGTACGTTCACCGCGCCATCCAGGCCGCCATCGTGCAGCTGGCCCGCGGCCGACGGCACGGTGACGCTGCGCCCCACCATGCTGCTGGCCTGCAGCAGCTGGTTGCCCTGCATCGACGCGCTGAGCGCATCGAACGAGGACTGCAGCGACTGCGTGGCCGACACCTGGCCGATCTGCGCCAGCTGGCTGACCATCTGCGACGAATCCATCGGCTGGGTCGGGTCCTGGTTGCGCATCTGCTGCACCAGCAGGCTCAGGAAATCGGACTGGCTCAGCGCCTTGTCCTTGCCGTGGGAGGCGGCCTTGGCCGCCGCCGAACCCGCACCGCTGATACTCATGTCGCTCATGGCGTGTACCTCGAAAAAGGGTGCATCACTTGCCCAGGTCCAATGTCTTCTGCATCAGCTGGCGGGTGGAGTTCATGACCTCGACGTTGTTCTGGTACGAACGCGAGGCGGAAATCATGTTGACCAGCTCATCGACCGGATTGACGTTGCTGGAAAAGACGTAGCCGTCGGCGTTGGCCAGCGGGTTGCCCGGCTCGTAGCGGCTGGGAATGGCCGCCTGGCTCTCGGTGACGCCAAGCACCTGCACGCCCTGGCCGTTGTCGACCGCCTGGCTGCCGAACTGCTTCTGCACCGCCGCGAACAGCGGTTCGCGCGAGCGATAGGCGGCTTCCGGCGTGCTGGCCACGCTGTCGGCGTTGGCGAGGTTGCTGGCCACGGTGTTGAGCCGGGTCGACTGGGCGGCCATGCCGGAGCCGGCCACGTTGAATATGGAGAAAAGAGACATCAGCCTTGGCCCTCGATGGCGGTGCGCAACATGCGGATCTGCGCGGTGATGAAGGAAAGGCTCGCCTGGTAGTGCACGCCATTGGCGGCAAAGGCGGCCTGCTCGACCTGCTCGTCGACGGTGTTGCCATCCATGCTCGGTTGCGTGGGCGTGCGCCAGGAGAGTTGCGTGCCCGCCGCGGTGGAGGTGCCCGCGCCGATCTGCCCGGGCGTGGGCGCCTGAAGCGCAAGGTTGCCCGCGCCACCCGCGCTGTCGCTGGCAGCCGCCAGCACCTTGCGGAAATCGATGTCGCGGGCCTGGAATCCCGGCGTGTCCGCATTGGCCAGGTTGTTGGCCAGAACCTCGGTACGGTTCTGCCACAGGTCCAGGGCCCGGGTATGGATGCCAAACAGGTTGTCGGGGATCAGGCTCATCGTTTCGCTCCGCGTGCTGTTGCCGCACGGAGCAGGAGGCAAATTGCATGCCACCACGCCGAAAGCCTTGCTGGGACTGGGTTTGCGGGTGTTGCGACGGCGCGTCAGAAATGAGGCGCCGGGGTAAAGACGGTTTGTTGACGCTGGGAAAAGCGCCCTCATCCGCCAGCGGGAGAAGGGAGCGAAGCCGGCTTTCCTCCTCCTGCTGGCGGGAGAAGGTGCCGAAGGCGGAAGAAGGGCTTACGCTTCTTCGTCGTGCTCCGGCAACAAATCCAGCACCGCCTTGGCCAGCAAGTCAGGCTGGAACTTCGCCACGAAGCGATCGGCGTTGACCTCTTTCACCATCGCCTCGTTGAACAAGCCGCTGAGCGAACTGTGCAGCACCACCTTGAGCTGGCGCAGGGATGGCGTCTCGCGGATCGCGCGGGTCAGCGCGTAGCCGTCCAGGCGCGGCATCTCGATATCGGACACCACCAGCTTCACGCCATCGGCGGGGCCGGCATCGACGAGCTCCAGCAGTTTTTCCAGCGCCTCACGGCCATCCTGCGCCACCACGCATTCGATGTTCATCTGCTTGAACAAGGCCACCAGCCGGCGCCGCGCGATCACCGAGTCGTCCACCACCATGATGCGGCGCGGATTCAGCATGGTGTCTTCCGACATGCGCTGCATCTGCGCGGACAGCTCGGCCGGACCCGAATCGATGCTGGCCAGCACGTGCTCCACGTCGATCACCGCCATCAGCGCGCCATCAATCCGCGTCACCGCGTTCACCCGCGCGCCAAACCCCAGCGCGCCGGGCGGCGCCACCAGCGCTTCGCCATCGCAATGCACCATGCGATGCAGGTCGGACACCAGGAAGCCCTGCATCGAACGGCTGAACTCGGTGACCATCAGATGGGCCGATTCCACCTCGCGCAGCGGCGCATAACCCAGCGCCGCGGCCAGGTCGATCACCGGAATGGTCTGCCCGCGGTAGTCGCAACTGCCGGCCAGCAGCTCGTGCACGCCGTGCATGCGCTCCAGCGGCGGTCGGCGCAATACCTCGCGCACCTTGAACACGTTGATGCCGAACAGTTGCTTGTCGCCCAGCGTAAACAGCAGCATCGCCACCCGGTTGTGCCCGGCCAGCCGGGTATGCCGTTCCACCGTGTCCAGCAGCGTGCCGCTCATGCAGATTCCTCGACGCCCAACCGCACCGCGCGGTTCCAGATGTGGCTATCGGCCGCGCGGCGGCACACTTGAGCCGGCGCCCGCGCGGCGCGCACGAGGCCACAAGATGGCATATGACTTGCTTGCTCAAGTTTCGACATTGACTGACGATGCATCTTCAGAAGCCTGTCCGGCTTTGGTGGCCGAGTCGACAATTCGGCTGTGTGAGGACAGATTCCGACGATTCGCCGGTCCATAGTGGTGCTATGGACCAAGGATCGTCGGGTAGTGGACCGCACGGGCGGATTCGCAGGCCGGCCAGCCAAAGCCAGACAGACTCCCAGCACCCTCGCCTATCCATAAGGTCACCGTTTGCCCATGAGCTTGATTTGGAACTCGCACCTCACCGCCCTGGTGCAGGCAGCCGCCGCCGGCGACGAGGCGCAGGTCGCGACACTGCGACGCAAGTATCCGCGCACCGCGCGGGCGATCGCGCCGTTGCTGGCCCGTGCCGCCAGCCAGCCACCGGCGGCCGTCGCGCTGCAGGCGATGGAGCAGCAAAGCCTGGTGCTGGCCGCGGTGCAGCAGCTTTCGCGTGAGCAGAGCGCCTTGGACAAGGCGGCCACCGAAAGCCGCAGCAGCGTCGATCGCTTGACGGATGGCAGCGCCGGGATCTCGACGGCACTGCGCCAGATCGGCACCGACCTGGACCTGGCCGCCAAGGCCGGACAGGCCGGCGAAGGCAGCGTCAGCGAACTCGACGGCCAGTTGCGCCTGCTGCGCAGCGCGCTGTCGGCGATGAACCGCAACCAGAGTCGGCTCGCCGAACAGGTGGCGCAGATCCGCAAGCTCACCGGCGTGGTGCAGGAGATCGCCCATCAGACCAACCTGGTGGCGCTGAACGCCGCCATCGAGGCCGCCCGCGCCGGCGAGGCGGGCCGCGGCTTTGCCGTGGTCGCCGATGAAGTGAAGCAACTGGCGGAAAAAACCACGCTTACCACCACCGAAATCGAAACCGTCACCGGTTCCATCGGCGATTTCTCGCTGCAGCTGGACGGCGACGTACAGCACGGCCTGCAACAACTGGAACGCGCGCAAGCCGGCGTCGGCCAAGCCACCAGCGCCTTGCACGACGGCGGCGAAGCGTTGCGCACCGCGCACGGCCGCGTGGCCGGCGTGCTGCAAAACCACGACGTGCAGCATGCGCGCGCCACCACCACCCAGGCGGCGCTGGGCGCACTGCAGCGCCGCGGCATCGAGGCGCGGCGCCAGGCCGAATCGCTCAACCGCGCGGCGCTGCTGGCGCACCGGCTGGGCCTGGACTGGCTGGAAAGCGAAAGCGGCAACGACGCGGCAAGCCTCAGCCTGACCGTACGCGAGAGCGCCGCCAGCCTGCGCCAGGCGATGGAACTGGCGCTGCTCGATCCCAGCGCGCTGGACCGGCGCTGGTTCGACACGCATTCCCTCAACCGCACCGTCCGCCGACTGACCGCCCTGCATCACAACAAACCGGCCAGCGCCGCGCTCGGCGAAAGCGGCACCGCGCTGTGCGAACAGAGCCAGCGCTTCATCACGCTGGTATGCGACGGCCAACTGGACGAAGCCACCCAGCTGTCGCAGCAACTGGAAGCCGGACGCGAAGCGTTGCTGGCGCAGTTGGGCACGCTGCTGGCCGAAGCATGAAGCAGGCTACGCCAGGTTCCCGTCTCCACCTCGCCGCCACGTGGTGCGCGCTGTCGGTGGCAGGCATCTGCGCCAGCCCCGCCTGGGCGTCCCAGTCGCCCGATGCCATAAGAACGGCTGCCGAGCAGGCCGTGCGCCAGCATTACGCACTGCCGGGCAACCGCGTCGTGGTGCATACCGAGCCGCTCGACATGCGGTTGAAGCTGGACGACTGCGCGCAACCGCTGGTCGCCACCGTACCCGACCGCGCCACGCCTCCTTCGCACATGAGCGTGCAGGTGCAGTGCTCGCAACCGCGCAACTGGAGCGTACGCGTGCCGGTGCAACTGCAACTGTTCCGCACCGTGCTGGTGACCAGCCACGCGTTGCAGCGCGGCGACGGCCTCAGCCTGACCGACGTGCGCCCCGAGGAACGCGACATCACCCGCCTGGGTTACGGCTACGTGGAAAACCTGCAGCAGGTAGCCGGCCGCACCCTGTCGCGAGCGCTGCCCAAGGACACCGTGCTGAGTCCCGGCGCGCTGGGCGGACGACGCATGGTGCGCGCGGGCGACCATGTACAGCTGGTGGCCCGGCTCGGTAGCATTGAGGTACGCGCTGACGGCGTGGCGCTGGGCAGCGGCGACAATGGCGCCCGCCTGCGCGTCCGCAACGAGAACTCCGGCAAGATCGTCGACGCCATGGTTAGCGCGCCCGGCGTGGTCACCGCCTTGCCCTGAAGTCAATTTCCCGGCGCACGCTAAAGTTTCCGGTGACGCGGCCGATTCATGAGACACAGGGCTCATATTGCAGCGAGAAGGATCGATGACCACTTCCATTCAAAACAATGGTTTGCCCAATTTTCCCCAGGCAACCGGCGCAACCGGGAATGCATCGGCATCCACTACCGCTGCCACCGACGGCAATGCCTCCGTCACGCCCAAGTCGGACGATCAGCTCAAGCTGACCGATTCGGCCCGGGCACTGCAGGAGGCTGCGCGCCTGGATACCTCATCCGCCATCGACACCAAGCGCGTCGAACAGATCCGCGAAGCATTGGCCAACGGCAGCTACCAGGTCGATCCGGGCAGGATCGCCGACCGCATGCTGTCGTTTGAACGCCAGCTCGGCACGGGTGCCGTATGAACCGGCCGCTGCAGGGCGAACTGGGCGATGCACTGAGTGCCGTGCTCGGTGACATGCAGCAGGCCATCACGCAGCTGACGCAAGTGCTGGAAAGCGAACGCACTGCATTGAATGCCGGCAACAGCGACGCGCTCGGCGAGGCTGGCGCCAGCAAGCAGAAGCTCATGCTGCAGCTGGAGCAACTCGATGTGGAGCGGCAGCAGCTGAGCCGCGAAGCGCCGGCCGCCGCGGCCAGACTGGACACCACCTGGGCGCAGGTACTGCAAGGCCTGCGTCGGTGCCAGCAACTCAACCAGAGCAACGGTCGCGCCGTGAACCAGCGCCTTGGCCAGGTACGTCAGGCGCTGTCGATATTGACCGGACACGCTGGCGAGACCGGGCTGTATGGTCCCACCGGCGGCCTCCGCGGCAGCCTCCGATCGCAAGTGCTGGCGCAGGCTTGAGCGTGATGCAGTCCGCCCACCGCCGACTGCGTCCACCTTGTCGCGAAAGCATGCACCGCGTTTTCGTATTCATCGCGATTGAAGAAACATGAGCAAACTCGACGTTTCCCCAAACGGCTCTCTTCCTATGTCTGCCTTGCCCGATGCCGGTAACATTCCGCTCCCCATTGCGATGACCACGCCGCTGCCGGTCCTGCGCGTGCCGATGCTGGATCGCGAACGGCAGCTGTTCGCTTATGAAATCACCTTTCATCGCGAACCGGACGACGAGAAAACCCTGCTTCAACGCGTGCTCTCCACGCTGACCGACGGTGCGCTCACCCGCCTGGTCCGCGGCAACCGCGCCTTTCTCAACCTGCCCGCCGAACTGCTGCCGGAAGATTCCGACGTGCTGCTGCATCAGCCGCGCATCGGCCTGCTGCTGCAGCCGCAAGTGGCGGACAACACCCCGCTGATGAAGCGTCTGCAGCTGATGTCGCAACGCGGTTGCCAGCTGATGCTGGACGCCGGCGACCTGGAGCTGGACGGCAGCCTGGCGATCGAATCGCTGATGCAGATCGTGCAGTTCGTGCGGCTGGACGCCACCTTGTTGTCACCCGAGGCCCTGCGCCAGCGCACCGAGCTGCTGCACGCCCGCGGCATCTGGGTGGTGGCCGATCAGGTCAACGATCACGCCACTTACGAGCGTTGCCTCGAACTGCCGCTGCAGGCGATCCAGGGCCGCTATCTGCTGATTCCGCAACCGGTCGCCGTACCGGTGCTCACCGCCAGCCGCCTGAGCATGCTGCGCCTGATGCGCGCGCTGCAGGAAAACAACCCCGGGCCGGTCGAGCTCGGCAACATCATCCGCGACGATGCGGTGCTCAGCTACAAGCTGCTCAGCTGCGTCAATTCCGCTTATTTCGCGCTGCCGCGGCAACTGAAGTCGGTGCAGCAGGCGGCGATCTTCTTCGGCGTCACCCGCATGCGCAACTGGATCGACACGATGTCGTTGTGCAGCATGGACGACCGTCCGCCGGAACTGCTGCGCGCCGCGCTGATCCGCGCCCACATGTGCGAAAAGCTGGCCAGCGGCATGCCGCACGGCCACGAGGAAATGGCCTTCACCGTGGGCCTGTTCTCGCTGCTGGACACGTTGATGTGCGCGCCGATGGAGTTCCTGCTCACCCACCTGCGCCTGGTGCCCGAAATCAGCGATGCGCTGACCCGCCGTGCCGGTCCGTTCGGTCCGCTGCTGGAGCAGATCCTGGCCTGGGAAGCGGGCAAGATGACCAGCGAACACGCGCAGCCGCAGCGCATCCAGCGCATGGCCACCATCTATCTCGAAGCCGCGCAGTGGGCCGACCAGGTCTACGCCAGCGCCAACGGCCAGACCGAGAACTGATCCACCCCGCCCTGCGGGAACCGCAGGGCGACTGTAGGAGCGACTGAAGTCGCTCCTACAATTCCAGAATCCCGCATCCCCCCCTCAACTGGTATGCCGCAGATACCAGATCGTGGCCAGCACGCTCAACAGCGCCACCAGCAGCCAGCACAGCATGGGGAGGGTGTCGCTGCTCAGCCACAGCACCGTCGCCGTGGCGCTGACCACCAGTGTGCCCACCGCCAGCGACAGCGGAAAATCACGCTGGATCCCGTGGTGGCCTGACAGCATCAGGTAGGCACCCAGGGCAGCCAGAAGCATGGCCAGCACCCGCCACAAATAGACGAACGTGGGTGGTTCGGGCAAGTCGGGAAACATGTCCAGCAGCGAGCGATCGCCCACTTCCACCGCAAAGCCCTTGCTGTCGGTGGTCTTGGTCGCGGGCACCAGATGGTCACCATCGATGCGCGCCACCACCGTCACCAATTGCAGCGGAACCTCTTCCCAGCTCACGCGCAAATCGCCGCGATGCGGGTCGCCGGGGTTGGCGCTGGTCACGAGATAGCCGTTGTACGGCACGAACGTGGCCGCGAGATTCGCGGGCAACGCGCTCACGTCCGGCGGCACCCGCTGGGTGCCGGGCAGCGCGTGGACCAGGGCCGGGTCCAGCGCGAAACCACCCAATTGCACGCGATCGGCCACGAACTGGCGCGCGGCGATCGGAAAGGCGCCCGGATTGGCGTGTCCCGCCGGACGCTCGAATTTGCTGGAGTCGACCGGCTGGCTCACCCAGTCCAGCTCATAATCGGTGTTGCCGCCGAAGCGGATTTCGCGCCACTGGAACATTTCCACGTGGCGAAACAGCACGGGCGTGTCCCGGCGCAGGTTGAACTCCGGATCGCGTGGCGCCACCACCACTCGCGGCACCCCGCTCAATCGCGCGAGATAACCGGCCTGGCCCGCTTGCGGCAGGGCGGACGCACCCAGGTCGACCAGCTGCCCGCCATGGTGGCTCATCGCCTCGCGGTACCTGATGACGCCGCGCTCGGTGGTCGCGGCCCAGCCAATACCGGCCAGCAGCAAAAGCGCGCCCGCCAGCCGCAGCAGGCGCCCGCGCATGGCGTCGTTCCACGCCGGCAGCATCAGGCCGGCATCCCATGCCGGACGAGCCGACGCGAGCATCCCGGCCGCGGGCGTCGATGAACGCCGCGCACCCGGAGGCCGGTGGCTGCGATATCGCCTGCGGGCGGGACCAGTTCCGTCACAAATTGATACTCCGTTGCCACGACCACGGGACGATCGACGACCGACGGCCGGAAACGGCACTGGTCGCGACCATGACCCCCGTGTCAAGCAAGGTATGGGCCAAGAGGGCGCTGACGGCCGCCATCGGCACCACCTGCGGCCGTACCCGACGCCGGCCGCCTACTGCACCCTGCCCGATCCTGACGGCCGGCGCGGATCGCTGGCGGCGTCGAGCTTGTTGGTGCGATGGTCCCACGTCACCACGTTCATGAAGCCCCATGGCTGGCGATCGTTCAAGGTGTAGCCCATCGCGGTGAGGTCGGCGCTGGTCGCCTTGTCGAACGCACCGGGCTCGACATCCACCACGTCCGGCAGGAACTGGTGATGGAAACGCTTGTGCGCCACGATCTGCTGCGCGCTTTGGCCGTCGATGAAATGCAGGATGCCTTCGAGCACCTGGGTGATGATGGTGGAACCGCCGGGCGAGCCGATCACCGCGCTGCGGTCGGCGCCGAGCACCAGGCTCGGCGACATCGACGACAGCATCCGCTTGCCGCCTT
>JBIQMK010000060.1:0-15065 GCA_044463365.1 Rhodanobacter sp.
CAGGACTGGCTCGACAGTTACAGCAGCGACCACCAGAACCCGACCAACCAGATGTTCCACTGGTTCTGCGTGCCGCCGATCGTGTGGTCGGTGATCGCGCTGCTGTGGGCGGCCCCGGTGCCGTTCACCGCGCTGCGCCCCGGTTCGTGGGCGGTGCTGGTGATGGTGCTGGCGTTCTACTGGTACTGGAAGCGCTCGCACCGGCTGGCGCTGGGTTTGCTGCTGGCGTTCGCCGTGCTGGGGCTGTTCACCAACCTGCTGTATTACCGGTTCGGCGCCACGACGCTGTGCTACGTGGCGATCGCCGTGTTCGTGGTGGCGTGGATCGGCCAGTTCATCGGCCACCAGTACGAAGGGCGCCGGCCCAGCTTCCTCACCGATGTTTCCTACCTGCTGATCGGCCCCGCATGGCTGATGGCCAAGCTGCTGCGCAAACTGGGGTTCAAGCAGATCACATGACCACCTTTCTTACCGTGATCAGCAGCCTGCTGTGGTGGGTGCTCTACAGCAGCATGGCGGCGCTGGTGTTCGCGCTCATCGGCTGGTCCGTACTGCGCTGGACCGAACGCTGCGCCGTGGTGTTCAACCGCATCTACCTGGCCTGCCTGGTCTGGACCATGCTCGGCATGCTGCTGGTGGTGGGCGTGGCGGCCTACGAGGGACACCTGCATCCGCCCTATGGCGCCCTGCTCACCTCCGGATTGCTGCGCTGGGCGCTGGTGCTGGACATGCTGATCGGCACCGTGCTGCTGTGGCGGCTGGTGCCGCGCATCGACGCCCGCCGCATCCGCCCCGGCAGCGCCTGCATGGCGGTGGCGGCGACCATGGCGATCAGCTTCGGCGTGGCGACCAGCCTGGCTTGATGCCTTTCTCCCTCCCCTGCTGGCAGGGGAGGGCTGGGGAGGGGTCGCTCTTCGCCCAGCCACCCAAAAGCACCCCTCCTGACCTCCCCTGCAAAGCAGGGGAGGAACCGAGTCGGACATCATCGCGGCTGCCGATTCGCCTCGCGCACCGCATCGACAAACCCGCCAAATGGAATGTCGGTGATGCCCACCAGCCCCACATGGCTGTTCTCGCCATCGAGCAGGCGACCGGTCACCGGCTGATCCAGATACTGGAACCAGTGCGCGCCCACGATCTGTGGATCATCGGCGGCCGCCGCCAGGAAGCGCGCGTAGGCCGGGCCGCGTTGCGCTTCGCTCGCCACCGAGACCACGCCCTTGCCGAACGGTCCGCGGTCGTCGGAGCCGAAGTGGAATTCGCTGATCAGCACCGGCTTGTCCAGCGCACGCATCGCGGCGGCGTCGAAGCCGTGTTGCGGCAGGTCGGCGTAGACGTTGAAGCTGACCACGTCGCAATAGCGGGCGCAGGCCGCCACCGCTTCCGGCGTGTTCACCGCGAAGCGGCCGCCCAGGAACAGGTGGTGCGGATCGTGCCGGTGGATGGCCTCCGCCACGGTGCGGAAATAGGCGTCCGCGTACTGCCGCAACCACGCCCGATAGTCGTCGGCGATGGCCGGATGCGCCGCGCTCGGCAGCGGCGCCGCAAAACCGGTGGCGTCGAGCGCGCTCCATGAGGTCAGCGCGATGCCCCAGGCATTGGCCAGCGTTTCGGGCGCCACGTATTTCTTGCGCAGCGCGGCGATGAACGCCCGCTTGGCGGGACTGGCTGCATCGCCCGCCAGCGTGCCCTGCGCCAGACCCCAGCGCCCCTGGGCACCCGCGCCGGCCCAGGCCAGTTCGTTGTCGGCGAAATAGCCCAGCAGCCACGGATCGTCGCGCACGCCGGTGCTGGCCTTGATCACGGCGGCATCGGTCGCCTGCGCGAATCGCGGGTCGAACGGATCGGGCATGCGGCCCCAATAATCCAGCCCGCTGGCGACATTGGCGTAAACGCCGGCGATATTGATCGATCGCGTGTACGGCAGACGATGCGCCTGTCCCAGCGCCGGGTCGCTCCAGTCGCCCAGGGTGTTGAAGCCCCAGGCCTGCAACCGCTGCAGCGTGCGCGTACGCCATGCGGCCAGCCAGCCCATGCCATCGACGCGATACAGGTTGGCCGCGTAGAAATCGAACCAGCGCCCGTGGTTGTAGCCGATACCCTGGCTGGCGCCCTGCTCCGCGCTGTGATTGTCACCATGGCCGTAGAACGCGGCCCACCCGCCATCGCGCGGCGGCAAACCGGTGAACATGAACTCGCGGCCTTCGACATAACTGCGCCCACCATCGGCAGCTACCGCGTTGACACCCAGCGAGAAGAACGCATGGCCCGCGGGCGTCACCAGATACCAGCGTCCTTCCACCTTCTGCGTATGGAACCAACCGGTTTTTGTCAGATTTTGGACGTCCAGACGTCCGCCGTACTCGTCCTGACCGACGTGCATTTTTGCCTTGTCGAGTGCCACTCGTTCGCTGGCATGCGCGGCACGCAAGGCGGCGTCGGACGTGATCTTCTCCGGCCACTGGCCGCGCGCAGCCTGGCCGTAGCGATCGGCGATGCCGGTGTAGGCGGCGCGCTGGAGCGCCTGTCCGGAAATCGCCTCGACGCGCCCAAACAGCAACGTCTGCTCCGCCTGCGGCGCCGGCACCCCGAAGCGCAGCGTGTGCACCGTGCGCGGTTCGAGCCGACCTTCCACCGTGGTGGCAAGCAGGATGGGGCGGCCGTGATCGTCGAACGGCATCGGTGGCGCGACCTGCATGCCCATCTGGCGCGGACTTGTCGCGTGCAACGGGATCACCAGCGTCTGCGGCGGCCCGGCCGGCAAACCCACCTGCGCGTGCAGGTGCTGATCGGGGTTCGCCCCGCCGATGTCGATGGTCAGCGTGACCGCCCACGGCATCGCGTTCTGCACCTGCACCTGCAGTTCGTCACCGGCTGCCCATGCGTTGGCCGACGTCACCGTCAATGCCGGCGAGGCGGACGCCTCGAAGGCATAGCGCTGCAGGGTGAAGCCGTCGATCGATTGCGGCGCGCCATCGCGGTGCACACGCTCCAGCGTGACAGGTGCCGTCGCGGCGGGCGCGGCCAGGTCGATCGGCGTCATCGACGCCTGCGCGTGGCAGCCGCACAACAGGCCCAGGCAACCGGCGAGGACGATCCGCTTCATGGCTCCGCCGTATCGATCGAAACGTCGAGTATGGCGCGCGAAGGTGAAGCGCAGCCATCGCGGCCATCCGCCGCGCAGGCTGCGCCGGGGCACGGCTTTCAACCCGCCCTGCGCTCCTCCCGCCAGCGCCAGCCGTAATACACCGGCACACCCAGCGCGATGATCAGCAGGCTCATGCCCGCGTCGCCGGGGCGGTTGATCGCCGAGGCCACGATCACGCCGAACACGGTGATCACGAACACCAGCGGCAGCAACGGATAGAACGGCACGCGGTACGGCGCCGGCTCGTCGATGAAATGCTTGCGGTACCAGAACAGCGTGGCGATGCCGAACACGTGGCCCAGCCATTCGCCGACCGTGGTGTAGTTAAGCAACTGGTTGAAACTGCCCGACAAGGTCAGCACGATCGCCCATCCGCCCAGCGCCAGCAGCGCGATCTGCGGCGCCCGGGTGCGCGCATCGATGCGCCCGGCCGCGCGAAAGAACATGCCGTCGGCGCCCATCGTCTGCAGCACGCGGGCGCCACCAGCGATCGCGATGCTGCAGTAGCCGAAGGTGGAACAGGCGATGCCCGCCGCAATCACGGTGGCGCCGTTCGCGCCGAACAGCTTCGCCATCAGGTCCGCCGCGGGCGCCTCGCTGGCCGCCAGGCCCGCATGGCCCAGGCCGCCCAGATAGGCCAAGTTGGCCAGCACGTAGCAGATCACCACCCCACCCATGCCCAGGCCCAGCGCGCGCGGCAGGGTGCGCTGCGGATCGCGCACCTCGCCCGCCAGGTCGTTGAGGTAATGGAAGCCGCCGTAGCTGAAAAGCACGGGCAGCAGCGCGCCCGCGAAAGCCCACGACGACACCGGATGCGCGCTGTCGGCCGCCAGCGCCAGGCCGAAGTGGCCGTTGGCCAGGATCAATCCGGCCACCACCAGCAGGGCCAGCGCAGCCAGCTTCAACACGGTGAACGTATTCTGGATCAGCGCACCGGCGCGGATGCCGAACAGGTTGACGCCCACGATGAACACGATCGCGCCCACCGCCACCGGCGACGCGTACAGCAGCGGCAGGCCGATCGCGGCGCACAGGTAGCGCGCGAACATGGTGGCCACGGCCGCCACGCTGCCGGGGTAGTTGATCAGCGCCATCGCCCAGCCGAACAGGAACGCCGGCAGCAGCCCGAACGCCTCGCGCAGGTAGACGTAGATGCCGCCCGCCTGCGGCCGTCGCGCACCCAGCTCGGCGTAGCAGAGCACGCCGGCCAGGGTCAGCAGGCCGCCGATCGCCCACAGGATCAGCACCTCGGTGCCCGAGCCCGTGTTGCGCGCCACTGTGGCCGGGGTGAGGAAGATGCCGGCGCCGATGACGCCGCCGATCACGATCATCGCCGCGTCCCAGGTGTTCAGGCGGCGGGCATAGGCGGCAGGTTGGTTCTTCATGGCTGCCACCTTGCCATTGTGCGGGTGGTTTCGACCAGCCCCATCCGTACCGCGGGCGCAGCCATCCGCATCACTGCTGACACATGACGGCAGTGGCGGGCTCTAGAATTCGGGCATTGGTATTCCGGCTGCCCGCGTGTCCGTCCCTCCCCGAAAAATCCTGCACATCGACATGGACGCGTTCTACGCGTCGGTGGAGCAACGCGACGATCCGTCGTTGCGCGGCAAACCGGTGGCGGTGGCGTGGCGCGGCGCGCGCTCGGTAGTGTGTGCGGCCAGCTATGAGGCGCGCGTGTTCGGCGTGCGCTCGGCGATGCCGGCGATGCGGGCCGAGCGCTTGTGTCCGCAGCTGATCTTCGTGCCGCCGGATTTCGTGCGCTACAAGGCGGTGTCGCGGCAGATCCGCGAGATCTTCTCCCGGCACACCGACCTGATCGAACCGCTGTCGCTGGACGAAGCCTATCTGGACGTCACCCACCCGAAGACCGACTTGCCCTCGGCCACCGCCACCGCACAGGCGATCCGCGCCGCGATCCGCGCCGAGACGGCCTTGACCGCATCGGCCGGCGTGGCGCCCAACAAGTTCCTGGCCAAGATCGCCTCGGACTGGAACAAGCCCGACGGCCTGTGCGTGATCCGCCCGCACCAGGTCGAAGCGTTTCTCACTCCGTTGCCGGTCGGTCGCCTGCCAGGCGTGGGCAAGGTGATGGAATCGAAGCTGGCGGCCTTGGGCATCGCCACGGTGGGCGAACTGCGGGCTTTCGCGCTGGCCGAACTGGAGCAGCGTTTCGGCCGCTGGGGTCGCCGCCTGCACGAACTGGCCCGCGGCATCGACGACCACGCGGTACAGTCCGAGCGACCTACCCTGCAGATCTCCGCCGAGGACACATTCGAGCACGATCTGCCGCTGGACGAGATCGAACCGCACATCCGCCGCCTGGCCGAGAAGGCCTGGGCCGGGCACTTGCGCCAGCATGGCGCCGGCCATCGCGCACGGGTGGCGCGCACGGTGGTGCTGAAACTCAAGACCTCCGATTTCCGCACCCTCACCCGCAGCCTCACGCCGGCCACGCGGCCGTCATCGGCGCATGCGCTGGCCGACATCGCCTGCGCGCTGCGCGATCGCGTGGATTCATCCGCGGGGCATCGCTACCGGCTGGTGGGCGTGGGCTTGTCGGGCTTTATCGAGGCGGAGGACGATGCCGGCCAGGGTGACCTGTTCGACGGGAACGGACAATCGTGACGGCGCGTCATTCCACGAGCGGAAGGCGCCGGACACCGCGGCGTATGGACGTCCAGACGGCCATACGCCGCCACCTTTATCAGTCTTCCACCTCGTGGCAACGACGCTCGGTGGTGTAGTAGGTCTTCTTGTCCTGCGCGTTCTTCTGCACGCGATTGCCCACGTAGCCGCCGGCCACGGCGCCGCCCACGGTGGCCAGGGTCTTGCCCTTGCCGCCACCGACCTGATGGCCCAGCAGGCCGCCGGCCACCGCGCCCACGCCGGTGCCGATCAGGCGTTTGTCATCCTTCGAGCCGTTGTGTTTGACCTGCACGTTCTCGCAGACGGTGTGGCGCTGGCCGGTCTGCGCGACGGCCGGCGTGGCGGTCAGCGCCGGCACGGCCAGCGCGAGGGAGGCGAGCAGTGCGAAGGAGGCTTTCATGGTGGGGACTCCAGAGTGGCGATGACTCTGGATATCCCGCCGCCCGTGACGACCCGGTCAACCCCGCGCCGGCCGTTCAGTGCCGGTTGACGCTGCCCTCAGGGAGCCGACCGGAAGCGGCCCCTGCAAGCTGCCGGTCACTTCTTCTTCGGGATGTACAGGTCGGTGATGGTGCCTTCGTAGACCTCGGCCGCCATGCCCACCGATTCGCCCAGGGTGGGATGCGGGTGGATGGTGAGGGCAATGTCGGCCGCCTCGCTGCCCATCTCGACCGCCAGCGCCAGTTCGGAGATCAGGTCGCCCGCGTTCACGCCGACGATGCCGCCGCCGACAATGCGGTGGGTTTCCTCGTCGAAGATCAGCTTGGTGAAGCCCTCGGTGCGGTCGATGCCGATGGCGCGGCCGCTGGCCGCCCACGGGAACTTGCCCACGCCGACCTTCAGCCCCTTTTCCTTCGCCTCGCGTTCGGTCACGCCGACCCAGGCGATTTCCGGGTTGGTGAACGCCACCGACGGGATCACCCGCGCATCGAAATGGCTCTTCAGCCCGGCCACCACCTCGGCCGCCACATGCGCCTCGTGGGTGGCCTTGTGCGCCAGCATCGGCTGGCCGACCAGGTCGCCGATGGCGAAGATGTGCGGCACGTTGGTGCGCATCTGCGTGTCGACGTTGATGAAGCCGCGATCGGTCACCGCCACGCCGGCCTTGTCCGCGCCGATCTTGCCGCCGTTGGGCGAGCGGCCCACGGACACCAGCACGCGATCGAACAGGGTGGTTTCGGGGATGCTGTCGCCTTCGTAACCCACCTCGATACCCTTCTTGGTGGCCTTGGCGCTGACCACCTTGGTCTTCAGGTGGATGCCCTTGAGCCGGCTGCCCAGGCGCTTGGCCAGCGGCTTGATGAGGTCGGCATCGGCGCCGGGGATGATCTGGTCCATGAACTCGACCACGGTCACCTCACTGCCCAGTGCCGAATACACGGTGGCCATTTCCAGGCCGATGATGCCGCCGCCGACCACCAGCAGCTTTTTCGGCACGTCCTTCATTTCCAGCGCACGGGTCGAGTCGAGGATGCGCTCGTCATCCCACGGGAACATGCCCAGCTTCACCGACTGCGAGCCGGCGGCGATGATGGCGTTCTCGAAACGGATCAGCTTCACGCCGTCGTTGGTCTGGACTTCCAGTTCGTTCGGCGAGACGAAGGTGCCCGTGCCCTGAACCGTGCGCACCTTGCGCGCCTTGGCCATGCCGGCCAGGCCGCCGGTGAGCTGGCCGACCACCTTTTCCTTGAACCCGCGCAGCTTGTCGAGGTCGATTTTCGGCGCACCGAAACTCACGCCATGGGCAGCCATCGCCTCGGCTTCGTCGATTACGGCGGCGGCATGCAGCAGCGCCTTGGACGGGATGCAGCCCACGTTGAGGCAGACGCCGCCCAGGCTGGCGTAGCGCTCCACCAAGACCGTGTCCACGCCCAGATCGGCGGCGCGGAATGCCGCGGTGTAGCCGCCGGGGCCGGAGCCGAGGACGACGAGTTTGCATTCGATGTCGGGGGTGCGACCACTGGCGCCAGCAGCCTGCGGCGCCGGCGTGCTCCCTCCCCTGCTTGCAGGGGAGGGCTGGGGAGGGGTGGCGGCCGGAGCGGGAGATTTCGCTTCGGCCGTACCCTCACCCCCAGCCCCTCTCCCGGAGGGAGAGGGGAGCGAAGCTTCGCTCGCCGCTTCCAGCACCACAATCACCGCGCCCTCCGAAACCTCGTCGCCCACCTTCAGCTTCACCTCCTTCACCACGCCTGCGGCACTGGAGGGAACCTCCATGGTCGCCTTGTCCGACTCCAGCGTGATCAGGCTCTGTTCCTTTTCCACGGTGTCGCCGGCTTTCACCAGCACCTCGATCACCGGCACGTTGTCGTGGCCGATATCAGGAACCTTTACTTCGATGGTGTTGGCCATGGTTTTTCCTCGGGAGTTGCGGGCTGGCGGCGCGGCCGCCGGCCACGGGATTCAGGAGACAGGGACAGCGCGTTGGGGCCGGCGCAACTGCACGTCGCGCTGCGGCAGGGGAATCGTTATGCCGTGTGCCAGCAGGGCATCATGCAGCGCCCAGTTGTAGGCGGCCAGCGCGGCGCCGGGGCGGCGGGTGGCATCGGCGTTCAACCACACCACCAGCTCGAACTGCAGCGCCCAGTCGCCGAAGGAGGTCAGGCGCACCTGTGGCGCCTTGTCGCCCTTGGCGTCCAGCGTGAACTTCACTTCGTGCGCGGCCTGGAGCGCGGCTTGCCGCACGGTTTCCTTGTCGCTGGCGTAGGCCACGTGGAACGGAACCTTCAGGCGCCGGAAACCCTCGCGCACGGTCCAGTTGACCACGCGGCCGTTCACGAACTCGGAGTTCGGCACCAGGATGTCGATGTCGTCGTTGGTGGTGATGCGGGTAGCGCGAATGTGGATGTCGCGCACGCGGCCGTGCACGCCCGAGGCCAGGTCGACGAAGTCGCCCACCTTGAGGCTGCGGTCGAACAGCAGCACCACGCCGCAGACGAAGTTGTTGAAGATGGCCTGCAGGCCGAAGCCCAGGCCCACGCCCAGCGCGCCGGCAAACACGGTGAAGCGGGCGATCGGAATGCCGCTGGCGTTCAGCGCCAGCAGCACGCCGATCAGCAACAGCAGGTAATGCATCAGGCGTCCGAACACGTAGATGGACGACAGGTTGACGTGTTCGTAGCGGCGCGCATAACGGCGCAGCAACTGCCGCACCAGCATCGACAGCACCACGCACAGGCCGAACAGCAGCACCGCCGCGATGAGCGAGCCGATGGTCAGGTCGACACCGCCGCCGCGAAAAAGGCTGCGGTTCAACCAGCCGGCGGACGCAGCTGCGGGCTCCGCGCTTGTCAGTGCCGCCGCCAGCAGCATGCGGCCTCCGTCACAGCAGCAGGCGGCGGATGTCGGCCAGCTGGTTGGCCACGAACACGGCGAAGCGGGCGGCCAGCGCACCGTCGATCACGCGGTGGTCGTAGGACAGCGACAGCGGCAACATCAGGCGCGGGGCGAACTCCTTGCCGTTCCACACCGGCTTGGTCGCCGCCTTGGACACGCCAAGGATGGCCACTTCCGGCGCATTGACGATCGGCGTGAAATAGGTGCCGCCGATGCCGCCCAGCGAGCTGATCGAGAAGCAGCCGCCGGACATGTCGGCCGGGCCCAGCTTCTTTTCGCGCGCCTTCTTGGAGATCTCGCCCATCTCGCGGGCCAGGTCCAGCAGGCCCTTCTTGTCGCAGTCGCGGATCACCGGCACCACCAGCCCGTCGGGCGTGTCCACCGCGATGCCGATGTGGAAATACTTCTTCAGGATGAGCTTCTCGCCGCTCTCGTCCAGCGAGGCGTTGAACTGCGGGAACGCCTTCAGCGCCGCCACCACCGCCTTGATCTGGAACACCAGCGGGCTGATCTTGGTGTCCTTGTTCTCCGCGCCCAGCTGCTTGCGGAACGCCTCCAGCTCGGTGATGTCGGCGTCTTCGTGCTGGGTGACGTGCGGGATCATGGCCCAGTTGCGGGCCAGGTTGGCGCCGGAAATCTTCTGGATGCGCGACAGCGGCTTTTCCTCGATCTCGCCGAACTTGGCGAAATCCACCTTAGGCCACGGCAGCAGGCTGAGCCCGTTGCCCGCGCCGCCCGTCACCGGCCGCGCGCCGGAAGCCAGGGCGTGCTTCACGTAGGCGCTGACGTCGTCGCGCTGGATGCGGCCGCCGCGGCCGCTGCCCTTGACCTGCGCAATGTCCACGCCCAGTTCGCGGGCGAACGCGCGCACCGCCGGGCTGGCGTAGGGCGCATCGCCGGGCATCACCAGACCGGCGTCCACCGGCGGACGCGCCACCGGCAGGTTGCTGCGATCGGCTTGCGGCGCCGGCGCGGGCGCCGGTGCCGACGCAGCTGCCACGGGTGCCGGGGCCGGCGCCGGCGCAGCAGCCGGCGCGGCATCGCCACCTTCGATCATGGCGATCACGTCGCCCTCGGAGAGCTCGTCGCCCACCTTCACCTTCACTTCCTTCACCACACCGGCGAACGGCGACGGCACTTCCATGGTGGCCTTGTCCGACTCCAGCGTGATCAGGCTCTGGTCCTTGGTGACGGTGTCGCCGGCCTTTACCAGCACTTCGATCACCGGCACGCCCGAATGACCGATGTCGGGCACCAGCGCCGGGCGCACGCCGCCGGCCGATGGCGCGGGTGCGGCAGCGGCAGGCGCCTGGGGTGCCTCGGCCTGCCTGGCGGGGGTCGGCGCGGGCGCCGCCTTGGGCGCTTCCTGCGCGGCGGGCGCGGCGCCAGCGCCGTCAGCCTCGATGATGGCGATCACGGCGCCTTCGGAGACTTCATCGCCCACTTTCAGCTTCACTTCCTTCACCGTGCCGGCGAACGGCGCGGGGACTTCCATCGTGGCCTTGTCCGACTCCAGGGTGATGAGGCTCTGTTCTTTCTCGACGCGGTCGCCGGCCTTGACCATCACTTCGATGACCGGTACGTCAGCGTGGCCGATGTCGGGAACACGAGCTTCTTTGAGATCGGCCATGAATGGCTCCTGGAGATGGCGATGGCGATAGTGCGCCGCCCGGGGTTGGCGGCCGAAATAAGCGCCAATCATAGCGAACAGTGGGGTCTTTCGCCCACTATGCGGCGGCGTATGCCGGCCATGGGAAACGCGCGGCGAGCCCGCGCGTGGCCATCACGGCCGCGACAGATGGACGGCCATCAGCCGGCCGGGCAGCTTGCGCCGCGCGGACGTCCGGGTGCGGGATCGGCGCGCCATGCCCAGGCGGACGGTGTTGCCGTCAGCGACGCCGGTCGTCGATTTCGTCCACCACGCCGTCGATGATGGTCACCGTGGTGAGATGGTTGCCGCGGCGGTATTGCCACTGCTCGCCGCGGCCGGCATTGGTGATGACCCGGACGCCACGCCCGCGGCGCGGGATGCTGGCGTGACGACGGACCTTGCGCGACGGCTTGCCCAGCAGCTCGACCACGCGCATCTCGCTGTCGCCGGTGGTGAGGACGTGGCTGCCGACGCGCAAGGTGTTCGACGCCGAAGCGGTGGTGCAGGACATGCCCGACGCGCAGGCAAAGGCCAGCGCGAGGAAGGCGGTTGGTTGGCGCATGGTGGCTCCCGATGGTCGGCGACGTTGCCGCCGACCAGCCTGGACCGCTGCGCTGTCGCCCGGTATCGGAACCGGCAGCGTGGAGGCGAAGGGTTTTGCCGCGTCACCGACGCATCAGAAACCCGCACCCGGCTGCGCCAGGTAGATCGCCTCCTGCGCGGTGGAGGGCCGACCCAGCAGGGCATTGCGGTGGGGGAAGCGACCGAAGCGCGCGATGACGTCGCGATGGCGCCGTGCATAGTCCAGAAAACCCTCGAACGTTGCGCGTTGTTCCGGACCGACCTCGGCACAAAGCGCCTCGAACAGGGCCACCGAGCGCTGCTGCACGGCAAGATCCTCGGCGTGTTCCAGCGGGAGGTAGGCGAACACGCGCTGCAGCGGCGGCAGCGCCTGGTCATCGCCGCGTTCGATGCCCGCCAACGCCAGCGTCAGCGCCTTGGCGTCCTGCGCCCATGCTCTTGCATCGTTGCGGTACAGGTTGCGGCTGAACTGATCGAGCAGGATCAGCAACGCCAACCAGCCCAGCGGCGTGCGCGTCCAGCCATCGAGCTCGCCATCGGCCGCGGCGACCGCCACGGCGCCGAACCGGGTGCGGATCTGAGCGTCGAAGGCGGCGTCGGCGGCAAACCAGCGCGCAGCGCTCGCCTCGGCAAACCAGAAGGCAAGCACGGCTTCGGCGGTCGGCGACATGGGCTCGTCCCTCAGGATCGCGCGGTACCACCCAGACCGTGCATGTCCAGGTGGATACCGTGCAGGCGCGGCAGCTGCCGACGCAGCACCAGCGCCACGTCGGCAGGCGCGGTGGCGATGGTGGCGCGTTCGAACAGGTGCAGCAGGCGCATCTCGTGCAGGCCCAGGTCGCGGATCCAGTCGTTGTCGGTGCGCGACGCGCTGTGCGGCAGGCCCGCCGCCAGACGTGCGCGCACCGTACCGCGCCAGGTGCCGCGCTGGATGACCGGCTCGCCCGCGCGTTGCTGTTGCGCCTGCAGGTCCGCCACCACCTGCGTCAGGGTGTGGGCGTTCTCGTTCAGCACGATGCGCAGCCCCGGCTCGCGCGCCGCCGTCGCGGCACGGCGATACAGCCGGCACAGGTCGATGCTGTGCCGGATCAGGGGCTCGTAAATCGAACGGTGAGCGAACAACGCCACAATCGCCTCCAGCGGACGGTGAAGCGAGGATGACGCGTCATCCTCGTCGCCCACCGCTTAGGGAGCCCTGAACGGCGATGAGGCGGTCACGACCCGACGTGCAGCAGGTTCAGCGGCTGGCCGTTGCTGCCACGCACCCCCTGCTGCAGATCGGCCAGGCGCGCGATCGCCGGGCACAGCGCGGCGATTTCGGGTTTCAGCGCCTGCATCCGCTGCTCCAGCCGCGGCCGCAGCCCGCTGGCCAGGCCGGTGGCCTGGTCGCGCAGCCGGCTTGCGGCTTCCAGATCGCCGCGCATCGCTGCGTCGAGCGCCTGCTGGCCCAAGTCGTTGGCCAGCAGCGGCAGCACGTCGGCGGCGATCTGGTTGGCGTACTGGTCGATGACGTCGCCCTGCCAGTCGTGGGTGCTGTTGCTGGCGGCAATGCGCTGCCGGAACGTTGCGGCGTGGGCGGCCAGCCGGCGATCCAGCTCCACCCGGGTGTCTGCGCCCAGGCTCATGGTGCGGGTTTCGTCCTGCAGCGCCTGTACGGCGAGATCCAGCCCGTGCTGCGCCACCGTGCGCACGCGCGGCGCCAACGCGCGCAGTTCGCGCTCGAACAGGGTCAGGCGGTCCTGCTGCTCCGCGTTCAGTCGCACCGCCGTGCCGTCGGTGCGCAAGGCGCCCTGCTGCATCTCGACGTGGAACGGGGCCGGCGATGGCCGGTCGAACAGGATGCTCGCGGGCTTCAAGGTGACGTCGTAACTGCTGCTGGCGTGACAGGTGGCCGCCCACTCCTGCGCCGACAGCGACGTCGCCGCCAACATCACGCACGGCAGGACGAGCAGGCGAAGACGCATCGGTTGGATTCCTCGTGGAAAAGGTCCGTCACCCATAGTGTCCGCCGCGCCAACCGCGGCTGAACGCGAGCGCGGAAACCTCCCGTCAGCGCCTGCGCATGAACCGGGCACGCACCTCCGGCCGGCCCAGCCGCCACGCCAGCCACAGCAGGACCGGAATGGCGACGGCCTTCATCGCCAGCGCCAGCAGGTAACTGTGCGGAAGCTGCGCCGCCATCTGCGCCGGCGAGGTGTCCGGCGGAAACAATGTCCGCATCGCGGAAACCAGCCCCAGGCCGCTGATCAGCGCCCACAGCGCCAGCAGCACGGACACGACGCGCAGGGCGGAACGCGACCACCCCTGGCGCAGGATCACGCCCGCGCACACCACGATGACGACGAATGCGGCCAGCAGATAGGCGCCATCCCACGCCAGCATGCGGTGCAGCGCCGCAACGTGGCCGCTGCTGTCGTCCGCGGGCCAGCGTTGCAATTCCTGCCAGACGGCGTTGGCATGGTGGATGTATTGCACCCCGCCGATCGCGGCGAACAGCAACAGCAGCCAGGTCACCACACGCCATGCCGCCAACCCGCGCCCGGGCGCCACCCGGTCTTCGGCGCGCACCAGCAACGGCATCAGCCGGCCGCCTTCAACGCAGCGAGGTCAGCCAGCACCTGGGCGGAGTTCTTCTCCGGGTCGACATCCTCATAGACCTTGGCCACCTTGCCTTGCGGGTCGATCAGGAAGGTGGTGCGGCGCGCGTAATGCGAGTCGCCACGGGAAGCCAGCACGCCATAGGCCGCGGCGACAGTGGTGTCCGCATCGGACAGCAGCGGGAACGGCACATGGTATTTGCGGGCAAAGTCCGCATGCGATTTCACGTCGTCGAGGCTGATGCCCACCACCCTGGCGCCCGCCTTGCGCAGCTTGGCGATGTCGTCGCGGAAGGTGCAGACCTCGGTGGTGCAACCGGGGGTGAAATCCTTCGGGTAGAAGTACAGCACCAGCCATTGGCCGTGGAAATCGGACGGTTGCCGCCAGTGGCCGTCCTGATCCTGCAGATGGAAGGCCGGCGCGGCCTGCCCCACCTGCGGTGCCGCCGCCCAGGCCGGGGCCGCAAGGCCAAACAACAAGGCCACGACAAGCAGACAGGAAATGCGACGCATGGGCGGACTCTCCATTGGCGGACGGGAAAAAGCGGCAGACCGCAGTTTACGCGTAGAAACGGGGAAGGGCGCCACCGGCGCCCTTCCTTTCGACATCCGCCTGTGGAGCGCTCAGCGTCGCGTGATGGTGAACTTGCCCACCGATACGCCGAGGTTCACACCCTCGCCCGTCCCCGCCAGCGCCAGCGACGTGGTGCCCTTGGTCAGCACCTGCGCGCCCGAGCTTTTCACCACGCCCGCCTCGGCACCGGCCTGGACGTAATCGCCAAACACCTCGGCGATACCGTGCACGTCGCTGATCTCGCCCTTGCCGTTGTTGATGCGGTACTTGCCGGCCGTGAGGCCGCCACCGACCACCTCGATCTTCACGTTGGCCGTCTGGCCATTGTCGCAGGTGACCGTGCCGCTACCCTCGGCATGCTTGTAGATCAGCGACCAGCCCGCCAGGTTGTAGACCAGATGACACTTCACCGCGGCTTCGGTCGCCTGTGCCGCCTGCCCCGCCGGCAGCATCGTTGCCGCCCCGGCACAAGCCAGCACCAGCGCCGCCATTCCGAAAGTACGCTTGATCATGGTCATCTCCTTGATGAGG
>JBIQMK010000061.1:0-14160 GCA_044463365.1 Rhodanobacter sp.
TGCGAGGCTTTGTCACCACCGAAGGGGGTGAAGTTTTCGCAGTCCGTCGTGGTGGGAGCGGTGTCCCGATTGATGGTGTACTCGCACGCCTCGAGCGTACCGAGCGTGTAGGTGCCGGTATGCGGAACAGAAACGTCGCGAATCGAGTTAACCGCAATCACCGATACCCGCACTGCCACGACATTTCCCCAGTCGCCGTTGCTTTTCACCGTGGCGGCCGTAGCGTATTGCGGCACCATGTCGGTCGCCGCCGTGGCAACGCCGTATTCGAATTTGAGCTGTTCGATACCGTCCACCACGGGCTCGGTGACAAAGTTGCCGTTCCTGTCCAGATGCATGCGCATCAAGGTTGGTACCGGCATGCCGCCATCGGCGGCGGATGTGCAGACGCTGCCCACGGGCACGCTGCAGGGACGCAGGTAATACATGTCTACCTGGTAAGGGTGGACATAACGGCGCAGCGAATTGTTGCCAGCCGTATCGGGCACGGTCCCCGAAAACAACCGCCCGGAAGAGCCCGGTATGGAAAGCAGGAAAATCTGTTTCGGGTTGTCCGTGATCGTGGCGGCGACAGCTGGCGCAGCGCTGCTTGCCGCAGGCCCCGGCGACAAGACGTCCGGTTCGGCATAGCGCAGCACAAGCACATCCGAGCCCTTGACGTAATTGGCTTCGCCGCCGATGCACGCGGCGTCGAGCGGGAAAGCGGCAGCACCGTCATAACCCACCACGGCGCCACCGTCCGTTGCGGTCGAGGAGATCGCCGTGGCCCACGCGCCGTCGCAATCGCCTTTCGCCGTCACCGTGCCACCGGCGCCACTTGCGTCAACGGCGGATGGCTTGTTGCCGCCCCAGAAATCGACCATGCGCAGCGACCAGCCCAACCGGTCGGACGCAATGCGCAGGTTTTCCTGCAAGTAGTTGTTGCCGGACTGGATCTGGTAGGCCTTGCGATTGGCGACGAAGAGATTGATGAGGCCGGCCACCACGAGCAGGCCCAATACCATCGATACCATCAACTCGATCAGCGAGAAGCCGTGCGCTCGTGACGCACCGTGCGCAGCGCGCTCATGGCGAGCCGGCTCAGGGGTGGTAGGCAAAGCGGTACGAATCATTTTGTGCAACTCCACTCGCGCTGGCGGACATGCCATTCCAGCTGGATGTGATGATCAGGCTGCCCTTGTCGCTGTCGACCGTTACCGCCGCCAGGGCGCTACCGTCCTGGCTGCCGTCGGCCTTGACCGGTGTGGGCGCGGCGGCTTTCAGTTGCGTTATCCACTGCGCCAGATCGCTGTGCGCCTGCCGGCAGGCGTCATTGGTACAACCGACGCTGGTGGGAACGGCCGGGCCGCTGTACACGTAATAGCTGTCGCTGAGATCGCCGTTCTTTGACGGGATCAGATCCTTGTTGTCCACGCCATAAACCCCCGCAGGGTTGGCGCGCATGGCGTCCGCCAGCGATCGCGCCTGCAACACGGCGACGGTACGCGCACCGGCCTGCTTGGTGTATTGGGCTCCCTTGATCTGCATGAGCGCTATGCCCAGCACGCCAATGCTGAAAATCAGCATGGCCACCAGCACTTCGATCAGCGAGACGCCTCGCTGACGCGACAAGACTTGCATGGAAAATTCTCCCTGATGCCCCTTCATGCAATGTACCCGTCATGGCGGGGCTCGCCAGCATTGTGCCGACGAGCGGTAGCATCCAGCCGACAAGCGGCCGGTGGACATGGCGAAAACAGGACGGAAGTCTCACTCGTCCTCCGCCGGAAGATCGGCCACACCGCCGCCAAACGACCTGGCCGATGCGAAGCGTCTTGCGCGCCCCTCGTGCGCCCCGTAAAATCCCCCGTTCACTCGCCGGAATAGCTCAGTTGGTAGAGCGGCGCATTCGTAATGCGTAGGTCGGAGGTTCGACTCCTCTTTCCGGCACCAGTACATGCGAGACCTGAAGCCCCGGACAGCCAACGCTTTCCGGGGCTTTTTGCTGATGGCCGCTCAATCCCCTAGCGCGGCCGCCACCGTACCGGGCAAGGTGTTCAGCGAAAACGGCTTCTGCAGCACGCAATGCACCTGGGCTTGCAGTGCCGGCGGCAAGGATGACGGCGCGTAACCGGTCATCAGGATGACCTTCAGCTCGGGGCGCAGCTTTTTGCCGATGCGGGCGACTTCGTAGCCGTCGATGTCGGGCAATTTTATGTCGCTCAACAGCAGGTCGATGCGCGTATCCGAGCGCAGGATCTCGACCCCTGCATTGCCATCGCCCGCTTCGAACACGCTGTAGCCGGCGTCTTGCAGGTTTTCCATGACCAATTCGCGCAGCAAGGGCTCGTCTTCGACCAGCAGAACATGGGGTGAGGATGGGTTGTCGGTATGCATTCAGGGTTTCTCGGAAGGATCTTGGTCAGGAACATGCGGCAACACGATGTTGATGGTGGTGCCGCGGCCGATTTCACTGTCGATGCTGGCCACGCCGCGGGACTGCACGACGTAACCGAAGATGGTGCTCAGGCCCAGGCCGGTGCCCTTGCCCACGGGCTTGGTGGTGAAGAATGGCTCGAAGGCCCTCTGCCGCACCTCCTCGCTCATGCCCATGCCGTTGTCGACCACTTGCAGACGCATGTAGTCGCCATGGGGCAGATCGTCCATCGGGTGCTCCGCATCGACGCGGACATCGTCGAGCTTGATGACGATGCGCCCGCCATCGGGCATGGCGTCACGTGCGTTGCCGACGAGGTTCAGGATCGCATTCTCCATTTGATTGGCATCGCATAGCACGAAGCCGCGCGAGTGGAACTGGTAGTCGATCTTCACGTTGGCGCCTACCGAGTGTTCCAGCAACGCGCTCATCCCGCGGATCAGGTCGTCCAATCGCAGCGATTTGGGCGACAGCGGCTGCTGGCGGGCAAAGCTGAGCAGCCGCTGGGTCAGACTGGCGGCCCGTTCGACGGCATCCTGAGCGACGTCGAGATAGCGCTTGATGCGGCGTTGCCGCGCATCGCGGCGCTCGATCGAGGCCGGATCAGGGAGCAACGCGGGCGGGCCGCTCACGGGGTCTGGGCCCGTCCCGGCGGCGACGCGCTCATGCGCCGCGGAGGCAGAACTTGCGGCGGCTGGATCGTCCTGCAGCAGCCTGGCCTGCAGCTGCGTCAGGCTTGCCTTGATGATCATCAGCAGGTTGTTGAAATCGTGCGCAATGCCGCCGGAGAGTTGCCCGATCGCTTCCATCTTCTGGCTTTGCCGCAATGCTTCCTCGGTGCGCGCGCGCTGCTCCATCTCCGCGCCCAGCCGTTCATTGGCCTCGGCCAACTCGATGGCGCGCTTGTGCAGCGCGGCGTGGGCACGGCTCAGTACGCTCTGCGCCATCGCCAGGGCCGAAAGCATCAACACCGCCATGATCGTCAGCAACGCCACGCCGCTGTAGCGTGCCAGTTGCATCATCAGCGGCGTTTCCGCGGCCCGCAGGTAAACCCTGCCGACGGTCATGGCGCCCTGGCGCGCCGGCACTTCCACCAGCCCCCGATCGGGCGGCAGCCGCTCGTGGCTGCGCTGGCTGACGGCGATCGGTGGGCTGCCCGCACGCTGGAAGCCGGCGACCCGGTCGTGGGATTCGTTGTACACCGCCACCGCATCCAACCGCGGATCCAGCATCAGGGCGTTGACGTACTCCTGCGCGGCCGCGCGATCGTTGAACGCGATGGCCGCGGTCACGCTGGCGGCCAGGATGTTGGCCTGCGTGACCAGCTGGTGCCGGCGTTCGATGCGGGCCGACCGATATTGATAGGCGGCCGCAAGAGCGCCAGCGATCAGCAACAGCCCCACGGCCACCAGCATCATGACGGGCCTGAACGTGAACGGCTTGTTGGCTCCGCTTGCGTTCATGGCCGCGGCCTGACCACCAGGGCGAGGTCCAGCAACTTCGAGCTGATGGTGAGGTGATTGCGCGCGGCGGCGGCAGTATCGATCTCGAACCTTACCCGCCCTTGCGCGATCACGAACTGCATGATGCCGCCGCGTTCCGGCACGTTGGAATCAACCACCGTCAGCACCGGCTTGCCTTTAACCGCCTCGAGCGCCCGGGAAATCCCTTGCGAGGGCACGTGGCTCAGGAAGGCGATCTGGCAGTCCGCGTCGGGTGTCAATGAATCCAGCCTCTGCACTTCAAAGGGGTGGTTGCCGAAACGGCGTCCGGCCACGGCGTTCTCGAGGAAGTCGCCAAAGGGATCACTGCCGACCACGCAGATCCGGAACGGCGCGCCCGGCGTGGCGAATTCCTCCGCCGGCCAGTTGACGAACGGCGCAAGCTTGTAAAGATAAGTCGCCTTGACCGCGTACTCCAGCGATACGGCCCGCGACTCCGGCGGCGCCTGCGGTGACAAGGGCATGGCATGCGCCTGCGTGGCGCCCGTCGCACACGCCAGCAGCAGCGCAAGCAAACCGGCCGCCCGGCGCGCGCGAATCCCACCGCCCGCCTTTGGCCGCACGCCCCATTGGACGCGTATGGCGTCCCGGGGCGTGGTGCGATTGGGCGGATTCGACATGGGCGGCGGGTCCAGGCGCGTCAGAATGCGAGGCGGGTGTTGAGCATCACGCTGCGCCCGATGCGATCGCTGTCCGGAAACACGTATTCCTGATGCCAGGGATGCAACAGGCTGAAACCGGACAGGGACAATCCCCACTTGTCGCTCACCTTCCAGCCCAGGCGCGCATCGAGCTCCACGTAACCCGGTACCTTCGGGTCCGGCAAGGCCCCCACCCGGCGCAGGTTGAGCGACAGCGTCCAGCGATCGGAGAAATTCATCAGCGATCGGATGAAGCCATGGTGGTCCGGATCGTTGCCCGCCTGCGACAGGCCGGTGAGGCCACTCGCACCGGCCTTGAAGCGCAGCTTCTGCCGCTGCGCCACAAAGCCCGCGCTCAGCTGCCACCAGTCGCGTACCGAGTAGCTGCCCCAGGCCTCAACGCCCAGGGAATGGCCTTCCATGCCATTGCCCCACAGCAGCGGGAGCAAGGTGGGGGAATACTCGATGGTCTTCAAATCGTCATAGACGTTGTAATACACAGACACCGAAACGGTGGCGCGCGTGGCGACCTGGGCACGCCAGCCCGCTTCATAGGCCGTCAGCTTTTCGCGCTTGAAATCCGGATTGCCCACCAGAAAGGTCATGTCGCCGAGTTTCTCGATGACATCCTGGTCGAACGGTGTGGGCGTGCGCACGGCGCGCGAGGCGGACGTCCACAGCAATACGTTTTCGTCGGGCTTCCACGACAACTTGGTGCTGGGCATCAGCGACAGGCCGGAATACGGATCGTTCTCGGCCTTGACGCCCAACGTCAGCCGCACCCGCGAACCGAGTGCGATCTGGTCCTGCACGAACGCATTGGCCAGGTTCTGCGTGTTCACCGCCGGATTCCACAGCAGTGAGCTCTGGGGATCGATGCGCGGCCTGATGTTGTAGTGGTAGCGGCGATCGCCCGCGCCCCACACGATCTGGTGCTGCTCGCCCAACGCAAAATTGTGCTGAACTTCGATATCCCAGGTTCTCAGCGCGAAACCGGAGCCGTCGGCATCGCTGCGGGAATGCAAGTAGTCGTAGTAGGCCTGGGCCTGGAAACTCGAGGTGTCGCTGATCGTGTGCCGCCAGCGGGCCAGTACATCGGCCTCGGTATTGCGCGAATCGGGACCGTCCGGTTGCTCCGTGCGCCCTTCGTGCGCGTCGCCCTGCAACATCACGGCATTGCCGCCACCGGCATCCCAGTCCACCCGGAACCCCAACTGCGGCTTGCGCCAGCTGTCGTGCGCATCACGCCCGGCGCTGTCGTCGAACGAGCGGCGGTGGACGTCGCGGGCATAAAGCCGGTAGTGCGCGTTCTGCCCCAGCTGGCCGCCATATTGCACGGCCATGCCGCTTTCCTGATTGCCCACGCCCAGTTGCAGCACGCCGCCCTGGGTGTCGGCGGCCGCGCGCGTGATGATGTTGATCACGCCATTGACGGCGTTGGCGCCCCACAGCGCACCGCCAGGGCCGCTGATGACTTCGATGCGCTCAATGTTCTCCGGCATCACGTACTGGTCGTTCCAGTACATGCCGGAAAAGATCGGCGAGTACACGCTGCGGCCGTCGATCAGTACCAACAGCTTGTTCGGGAAATTCTGTGCGCCGTTGTTGCCGCTGAATCCGCGCGCGGTGATGGTGTAGTTGCTTGGGCTGGTCTGGAAGATTTCCAGGTTCGGCGCCAACCGCAGCATTTCCGGCAGGCTGGTCGCGCCCGACCGCAAGATGTCATCGTGGCTGATCACATACACCGCCGCGGCGGCATCGCCCAACGGCTCGGGGGTCTTGGCCACCGAGGAGACGACCACATTGCCCAGATCCTCGAGGGAAAGGCTGCTCAGATCCCCCGGCAAGGCGTTCGCACTTGCCATGTCGACCGACAACGCCAGCAAGGTCAGCGCCACCGCACCGCGCGGAAGCACGCGCACCGCTATGCTCATAGAGTCATTCCCCCGAAAGCGCAGCCGACCGATCCACCAAAAGCCCCTATCCCCGGACCGACCCCTGCAAAGACCGTGTGCGGCGGTTCGCCATAGACACACCGGCAAGAATAAACGCGCTTTACGTGAAATCCAGGTGCACCGCTGATCCGGTCGGCGCGCGCGACAGCTTTGCCTTCTACGTACAAGACGTCATCGACGTGGCGCCCGGCAACGCCTGCGTGCGCCATTTGCGAGTCCGAACGCGGGGAAGGAAGCACCACGTCGCCCGTTCTGCCGACGTTGCGACGCGAGCGCGCGTGCTGCCGTCGATCAGGGTTGCGGCCTGATCTCCACAAGCACCACGTCGTTGGTCCGCATCGGAACGGCCACGCTGGCGCGGCCGTTTCCATCGACCACCACGGGTCGAATCTCGGGCCTGTCCATGGTGGCCGCCTGCAGTTGCCGCAGCTGTTGCGAGGTCAGCGATTTCGGCGAACCCATGCGCAAATAAGCGGTGTAGGCATCGTTGGCGTCGTAGCCCGTGCGATAGATCGCGGCCCGATACGCGCCCTGCGGCAGATGCGCCAGGTCGAGCATGACGGTGCCATCCCGCCGGGACGGGCGCACTTTCGTGTAGAACGGGCGATTGCTCTGCTCCTGCCTCGGCTGCACGAAATCCCACACCAGCGCCTTCAACACACCGTCGTCCCACGTCACGTAACTCTGCGCGTCGACGGTGCTCAACGCGCTGGCGCCAAGCCGGTTCAGATATTTGTAGGCGAACCAGGCCGGCTTGCGGATGCCCTGCGGATTCATCAGGCCGAAGCCGCCCTCGAACGGCGCCGTGGGCGGGCCCGGCTCCTCGAACAGATCGCTGAAGGTCCAGTAGCTCATGCCCTGCGCAAGACCTTCCGACGCCTTGAGCTTGCTCAGGATGTACGCGGCACCGATGTACGAATCATGCACGGGATCACGCGGGGTATAGCTGCTGCTCCACTCGGTGAAATACAGCGGCAGGCCGGGCATGGAGGACTGCTCGATCTGCTGGCGCACGCGGCGCACGTCGCCCACGATCGCGTCCGGTGATGGCGAAAGCCTGGTGTCGCTTTGGCCGTGCTCGTCGAGAAAGCCGCCGTCCACGCCATAGGTATGCGTGGTGATGAAATCGATCGGCACGCCGACCTGCGTGGCGTGCGCGATCAATTCCGGTACCCACGCCGCGCCGGCCGTGGCCGGCCCCCCCACTTTCAGCTGCGGATCGATCTGCTTGATGTGGCGCACGGTGGCATCGAACAGGTCGAAGTAGGCCTTTTGATCCGCGCCCTCCCAGAAACCGGCCAGGTTGGGCTCGTTCCAGACCTCGAAATACCAGCGACGAATTTCCTGCCGGCCATAACGCTGTTCCAGGTGGCTCACGAAGGCACTCACCAGCGCACTCCATTTCGAAAGCACGGGATGGGAGGTGTTGCCCTTCCAGTAGAAAATCTGCTGATCGGAGGTTTTCATGGCCTCCGGCGTAAAACCCAGCTCCACGAACGGCCGGATGTCCATCGCAAGCAGCCGGTCGTAGAGGCTGTCGATACCGGTCCAGTCGTAGACCGGTTTGCCGTCGACCTCGCGATAGGTACCGAGCACGTCGTGGAAGATGGCGTGAAAGCGGATGTAGCGAAAACCGAGCTCGGTCTTAACCGTCCGAAGCTGGGCCAAACTGTCATCGCGCCTCAGCGTGCCGGGGTAATCGGAGCCGATGGAGAAGTTGAAGAAGCGGTCCAGCGGCGACGTCTTCCCCTGCACATCGACGTCGATGTGCCGGATGTCCTGCGCTGCCTGAACGGCGGGCGCCATGCAAACCAGGAAGGCGGCCAGGCTGCAGGCGGCGATGGAACGGCGGAAAGTTGGCATGTTCATGCCGCCAGTAAAGCAAAACCGGGCCAGCGATTTCCGGCAGGGGCTTTTGCGATTTTCAGCAGTCCTCGACCCGGCTCGACCATACCGTCTCGACCGCGACCGCGAGCCGACCACCGCCCGTCGGGCGCCGCCGACCGGGCTTCCGCATCGGGGAAGCAACGCACGGCATCGCCCACGCAAAAGGGCCGCGATTGCTCGCGGCCCTCTGCATGTCTTGGCGCCCGAAGTTGGACTCGAACCAACGACCCCCTGATTAACAGTCAAGTGCTCTAACCAGCTGAGCTATTCGGGCGGGAGCTGCGTAGTTTGTAGTTCGTGCGGGCGGCTGTCAAGCCATCGGCGGCAAACCCGGGCTCGCTTCAGGGCGTGCGCACTCGGTAACAGGGCACGTACGCCGCGCCGCCGGGCAACTTCATGCGCTGCTGTACCACGAAGGCCTGCAACAGCTTGTCCAGCGCCTGCATGATGTCGCTGTCGCCGTCGATGTCGAACGGCCCGTACTGCTCGATCGCACGTACGCCCTCCTCCTTCACGTTGCCGGCGACGATGCCCGAAAACGCGCGACGCAGGTCGGCGGCCAGTTCGTGGCGGGGTCGGTCATGCCGGATCTGCAGCGCCCGCATCGCGGCGTGGTCCGGCTGGAAGGGCAGCTGGAATGCGTACGGCACCTGCAACGCCCAGTTGAAGAAAAACGCATCCTTGGTATCCAGACGATGGTGGCGAACCTTTTCCACGCCCTTGACCATCGCCCGCGCCACCGTCTGCGGATCGTCGACGATGATCTGGTAACGCGCGGCCACGTCGTCGCCCAGGGTCAGGCGCAGGAACCGGTCGATCTGCTCGAAGTACGCGGCCGACTGTTTCGGCCCGGTAAAGATCAGCGGGAACGGGGTGCCTGCGTTGTCCGGATGCAGCAGGATGCCGAGCAGGTAGAGGATCTCCTCGGCGGTGCCGACACCACCGGGAAACACCACGATGCCGTGGCCGATGCGCACGAACGCTTCGAGCCGCTTCTCGATGTCCGGCATGATCACCAGGTGGTTGACGATGGGGTTGGGCGACTCGGCGGCGATGATGCCCGGCTCGGTCAGCCCGATGTAGCGGTTGTGCCGGTGGCGCTGCTTGGCGTGCGCAATGGTCGCGCCCTTCATCGGCCCCTTCATGGCGCCCGGGCCGCAACCCGTGCAGATGTCCATGCCGCGCAGACCGAGCTGGTAACCGACCAGCTTGGTGTAGTCGTATTCCTCGCGCGAGATCGAATGCCCGCCCCAGCACACCACCAGGTTGGGGTCGGCATGCGGCTTGAGGATGCGCGCATTGCGCAGGATCTCGAACACGTCCTCGGTGAGCCGGTCGGATTCGTCGAGGTCGTCGCCGGTGTGCTCCAGCTGGGTCGCCACGTAGACGATGTCGCGTACCACCGCCACCAGCAATTCGTTGATGCCGCGGATGATCTGCCCATCCACGAACGCCTGCGCCGGTGCGTGGGAGAGCTCGATCTTGATGCCGCGATCCTGCTGCAGCACCTGGATGTCGAAGTCGGGGTATTGCTCCAGGATCGCGCGCGGGTCGTCGCTGATGCTGCCGGAGGTGAGCACGGCCAGCGCGCAACGTCGCAGCAGGGCATGCAGCCCCGACCCACTGGCGCCACGCAGGCGCGCCACCTCGTTGCGGGAGAGAATATCCAGCCCACCGGCGGGCGAAATGCGCGCGCTGACGGTGGCGAGTTTGCCGACGGGGTCGGTCCTTACATCATTCATGCAGTACATCTCCGTGCCGACGTGGTGCGGCGGACTGGTTAGCTTCACGCGTCGGCGTCGGCAGGGTCAAGCCAAAAAAAACCGGCGCCCTCGCGGACGCCGGTCTGGGTCGATCAACAACGCAACGGGTTTGCTCAGAACGTGTAGCGAAGCGTGATCATCGCGGACCAGCGCGAAACCACACGCGTCGGGTTCTGGCCCGACTCGTACGAGCCGATGGGCGTGGCCTGGTAGTTGCCGTTCTTGTCGGTCGGCAGCTTGTACACGTACTTGCCGTCCACCACGCCGTTGTAGCCGGCGAGGTTGCGCGTCTGGTACTGGATGTACGGCACGCTGCCCCAGTCCTTGTTGATCAGGTTGAGGAAGTTGTAGACGTCCAGGCGCAGCTCACCCTTGTTGTCCTTGAAGAAGCCCGGAAGCTCCTGCACGAAGCTCATGTCCAGCTCGTTGGACCAGGGCAGATGGCTGGCGTTGCGACCGGCGATGTCGCCGCGGTGCGAGTTCAGGTACTTGTCGTTGGTGATGTAGTCCTGGAACTGCTGCACGAGCTGCGCGCTTGCCGGGTTGCCCTTGCTGTCCAGGTAGGCGCCAATGAGGGCATCGTCGACCTTGGGGATATAGGCCAGGTCGTAATAGCTGATGCCGTCGCCATTCGCGTCGCCGCTGTACACCCAGCTGTACGGCAGGCCGTCGTGGCCCAGGTACAGCGCCGAGATCTGCGTGTTGTAGTCGCCGAAGAACTTGTGCTGCCAGGTCAGCGAGAGCTTGAGGCTGCGCGGGATGTTGTAGGCGGAAACCGCATTTTCGTTGCCGTTCGGGTTGATGCGCGGCACGTATTGATAGCTGGAGAACGCCTGCGAGCTGCCGCCGGAATTGACCTCGGTCGAGTGGCTGAGGGTGAAGCTGGCGTTGCCGAAGAAGTTCTCGGAGAACGGCTTGCGCAGCGACAGGGTGAAGCTGTCGGCCTTGCCCTTGTGCGTGTTGGTCAGCAGAGTGGATGCCGTCGAGAACGCCGGATTGGCGCCGTTGTTCGGCCCCTTGGTCGCGCCGGGCGTGACCCAGTACTGTTCGCGACCATCAGGCAGGTAGCCCGATGGCGTACCCAGATTGATCGCCTTGTACAGGATCGCGTTGCGCACCTGGATGTGCTGGTACTCGGCCGAGGCGATCATGCCCCACCAGGGCAATTCGCGATCCAGCGCCAGCGCCGCCTTCCACACCGTGGGCAAGCGGAAATCCTTGGCGATGGTGTCCACCGGGCCGGCCACGGCGCAGCCGGCCGAGTCGTCGATGTTCTGGTTGTGCGCGTCCGGGCTGAAATCCGGCTTCGCATCGCAATGCGAGCCGTAGCCGTACTTGTAGTCGACCAGGGTGAGGCCGTTGTTCTGGTACGGGTTGGTCATCCACACCGTGGGCGGGTTGGTCTGGAACAGGCCCACGCCACCGCGCAGCTGCATCATGCGTTCGGTGTTGAAGTTGTAGTTGAACGACAGCCGCGGCTCGACCACGCGATTGCCGGAGCCCACGGCGTAATTGTTCGGGTAACCGAAGGCCGTTTCCGCGGCAGCGTTGTACGGTGGCTTGTGATCCGAATACGGGATGTCGACGCGCACGCCGTACATCACCGACAGGTTGTCGTTGACCTGCCAGGTGTCCTGCAGGAACGGGCTGTACTGGCGATACGTCCACTTGGCGGCGATATCGCCGATGGCACGGTTACCGGCAGGCTGGTACAGCTCGTAGCTGTCGTAGTTGCCGCCGCCGGCGGCGAAATCGTCGATGCTGTTGAACGTGTACGAACCGAACTCGGTGCGGCCGAACAGGTTGTAGATCTGGTCCTGCTCGGACGCCAGGCCGCCCTTGATGGTGTGGTCGCCGGCGTAATACGTGCCGGCGAAAAACGCCGTCCAGCGCTTGGTATTGATCTCGTTGTAGTGGCGGTACTGGTCTTCGCCCAGGTTCACCGACGGGCTGTTGAACGAATCGGTGTGCACCTGGATGGCCGGCTGATCCTTGGCGCCGCCGGCCAGCTGCGAGAACTGCTGGAAGCCGATCTTGGCTTCGGTGGAGAAGTTGTCGGACCAGTCGTCGAAGAGGTGGATCACCGAGTTCTCGGTGAGGCTGTTGGTGGTGTACCAGAAGCTGCTCAGGCCTACCGACGAACCGCTGTTGCCGTTGACCTTGGGGTACGACTCTTTCGTGCGCTGATAGGTAAAGCTGGCGCGATGGTTGTTGCTGATGTTCCAGTCCAGCTTGACCAGGTAGCGGTCATCCGTGAGGTCGGTGGTGCCGCCGGCGACGTCGCCCGGGTCCAGGCCGTAGCCGATGGCGATATTGCGGATGCGCTCGATGTCACCCGGCGAAACCGCATTGCCGGTGGACGGGCCATCACCGAGACTCGGGTCGTACGCCACATTGGACGATGAGCCCACGCCGGTGGTCTTCTGCTTTTCGGCGGACACGAAGAAGAACAGCTTGTCCTTGACGATCGGACCACCGAGGGTCACGCCCTTGGTGGCGTCGATGCCGTAGCCCTTGTAGTGGTAGTTCGGATCGTCGCGGTCCAGATAGCCGGCGTCGCCCACCAGATGGCTGGCGTTGCGATAGGCGTAATAGACCGAGCCGTGGAAATCGTTGCTGCCCGACTTGGTCACCGCGTTGATGCTGGCGCCCACGCTGTCGGAGGTGGTGTCGAAATTCGCGGTGGAGATGTTGTATTCGGCGATGGTGTCGGGCGAGATCGGCGAACCCTGGTACGGCAGGCCGTTGGCGTTGAGGCCGAACGGGTCGCCCTGCGACACGCCGTCCACGCTGATGTTGTTGTAGCGCGTGTTCTGGCCGTTGGCGGAGATCGCACCCGAGCCCTGGTCGGTTACCGTGATGCGCGGGTCGAGACGGGCGATGTCCGAGATCGAGCGATCGGCCTGCGGCGTCGCCTGCAATTGCTTCTCGGAAAGGTTGGTCGACAGGCCCTTGTTGTCCGGCGTGAAGGTCTGCATCAACGCACTGGCGGACACGGTCACGCCGGAAAGGTCCTGGACGTTCTGGGTCTGCTCGGCGCTCATGGTGAGGTTGACCGTGGTTTCCTGGCCCAACTGCAGGTAGACCTGGTCCTGCTCGCCCTGGGCCATGCCGGCCTTGGATGCGGTGACGTCGAACGGGCCACCCACGCGCATGCCTTGCGCCGAATAGCGGCCCGAGGCGTCGGTGGTGGTGATCTTGATGGTGCCGGTGGGCTCGTGCACGATCTGCACGGTGGCGCCGGCCACCGGCTGGCCGGCGTTGTCCAGCACGCGGCCACTGATGGCTGACGAGGTGACCTGCGCCATGGCAGGCGCGCTCGCGGCCAGCAGGGAGGCAATGGCAAGAGGCAGGATCTTGGTGCGCATCGGGTTATTCATTCTTGATCGACCTTGGGGCTCGCAACGGATTCGTGGCGTCGGGGGTGGTCACGGGGGCAGGCCACAGGCAACGCCGCTGGATGGTTTCAGACCGTGATCGGAGGGGACCGGGTCGCTGGCCGCCTCGATTGTTAAAAAATATTAACGGGATTGTATGACACTTTTATAACGTTTGCAGTGCCCCGTGCCGCTCTTTCCAGGCCGACAACCACCCTTTTTCTCCGACGGTTTTCGGCTCAAAGCCAAGCCGTGCCGGAAGAATTTCAAGCGTCCCGGCCCAGATACCGCGCCCGCTTGGATGCCTTGAGGTTCACCAGGTCCAGCATCACCAGGCCATCGACGCAACCGGAGAAATCGGGGTCCTCGCCAAAGTCCAGAAACTGCACGCCGGCCGGCTCCATCAGGTCGACGTACTGGCGGTACAGCACGGGCAAGCTGACCCCCAACGCATCCAGCTGATGCTTGAGCTGGCCCAGGCCGGCCTGCGGGTCCAGGCCGGCCAGCGCCTGGTGAACCCGATCGGCCACCTGCGGCGACACCACGAACGGTTGGCGCGCCGAGGCCAGGCCCGGCGCGCCGAAATAATGCTGGTGCGCCACGGCGATCCACTCGCGCG
>JBIQMK010000061.1:14170-15020 GCA_044463365.1 Rhodanobacter sp.
GCTTCACCGACATGCTGACCGGGCCGAACAGGTAGCGGATCTCGCGGTGGCGCTGCAGATACAGGCCAATGCCCTGCCACAGCTGATCGAGCGCCCGCGAACGCCAGTACGCCGGCGCGATGAAACTGCGCCCCAGCTCCAGACCCTGGGTCAGGCGACTTTCGAGCGCGGGCGAATAATGGAACAGGCTGGCGGTGTACAAACCGGCCATGCCCAGCTCTGACAGCACCCGCCCACCATGGCCGAAGCGGTAGGCGCCCACGATACGTTGCGCCGCCGGATCCCACAGCAGCAGGTGCTCGTAGTGGGCGTCGTACGCATCCAGGTCGCGCCGCTGGCCCGTGCCCTCGCCTACCTTGCGAAAGGTGAGCTCGCGCAATCGACCGATCTCGCGCAACACCGCGCTGTCGCTCGAACCGGTAAACAGCAGCACCTGCTTGCCATCCGACAGATCGCCCAGCTTTTCGGCGCCGGCCAAGCCGTCGACCAGCTCCTGCACGGGCTCCGGATGTGCCAACGCCACCTGCCCGCCGAAGATCAGCCCGCGTCCCCGCGCCACCCGGTAGACGTGCCGGCGCATCAGCACGGCCGCGCGCCTGGGCGAACCCCCGCTGCGCGAGGCCAGCTCCTCGGGATCGATCAGGGCGCCGATCTGGAAACCGATGCGACGCTGCCCCGCCGCCACCGCCTCGCGCGGCAGCATGGCCGTGCTCAACGGCTTGGCCAGCATCGACACCCCATAGAAGACGGCGGAATTGCGCGCCTCCACGTGGATCGGCAGCACCGGTACCTTCCGCCGTAACGACAGCCGCGCGAAACCGTCCGACCAGCGCCCGTCGCGCACACCCGT
>JBIQMK010000062.1:0-14979 GCA_044463365.1 Rhodanobacter sp.
ACGAATCCCTGAAGCTATACGCCGGCGCTTGACTTGGAACAGAGTGTCTACAGGGGGCTGCGCGCTCAGTCGTCGCGGTCGGGTCGCTCACGCACCGGGTGCTTGCTCAGCTTGCGCTGCAGGGTGCGGCGGTGCATGCCGAGCCGGCGGGCGGTCTCGGAGATGTTGCCGTCGCATTCGGTCAGCACGCGCTGGATGTGTTCCCACTCCAGCCGGCGCAGCGCCAGCGGTTGCTCCGGCGCATCAGGCAGTTCGTCGTCGCCGCTGTCGTTGTCGCCGTCGAGCAGGGCGCGCACCACCGCGTCGGCGTCCACCGGCTTGGCCAGGTAGTCGTGGGCGCCGCGCTTGATCGCCTCCACCGCGGTGGCGATCGAGGCGTAACCGGTCAGCAGCAGCACGCGGATGTCCGGCACCAGCGTGTGCAGTTCGGGGATCAGGCGCAGGCCGTTGTCCTCGCCCAGCTTCAGGTCCAGCACGCAATAGCGCGGATGATGCCGGCGCGCCAGCGCGCGGGCTTCGTCGAAGCTGGTGGCGGTGATGACCTCGAAGCCACGCGAGCCCAGGGCGCGTGCCAGCACGCGGACGAAAGTGGCGTCATCGTCGACCAGGAGCAGCGGGCGGCCGGACAGCGGGCTCGGTGATTCGGTCATCATGTTCTCCATTCAATGCCGCCATTTTGCCGCAAGTGCCGCGCGGGAAGGGATGCGACAGGTGCAGCCGCCCGGATCACGGGGTTTCGGCGACCACCGCCAATGGCAGGCGCAGGCATACCTCGGCGCCGCTTTCGTGGTTGCCTGCAATGAGTTCACCGTTGAGCCGTTCGGCCGTGGCTTCGGCCAGCGCCAGGCCGATGCCCAGCCCGGTCTGCTTGTGCGAGATGCCCAGCGACATCTGCTGCCCACCCGCCACGAACCCCGGCCCATGGTCGCGCACGCTCAGTTGCAGCCATTGATTCTCGTGGTGCACGTCCAGCTCCACCTTCTGCGAATCGCGCAGCGCGGATGCATCGGCGGCGTTGTTGAGCAGGTTCAGCAAGGCGTGGCGCAGGCCGGGTGGGGTGCGCAGCACGATGTCGGCGGTGGCGGGGTTCAGTTGCACGGTCAATTCCGCCTCGGGGCGCAGCAACTGGAAGCGCTCCAGGCAGCCGTGGATGAACTGCGCCACGCTCAGGTGCTCGGGCTCCTGCGACAGCTGCGCCTGGCCGAACGCCACCATCTCGCGCAAAATCGTGCGGCAGCGATCCACCTGGCCCTCCAGCAGGGCCAGGTCGTCGGTCAGTGGAGTGTCGGTGGCGTGTTCGCGGCGCAATTCCGGCAACAAGGTTCGCATGGTCGACAACGGCGTGTTCAACTCGTGCGCGGCGCCCGCGGCCTGGGTGGCAATCGCCAGGATGCCTTCGTCGCGCAAGGCCCGTTCGCGCACCCGCTGCACTTCCTGCTGCTGCAGGCGCAACACGTTCGCCAGCCGGTTGATGAAGAATCCCAGCAGCAGGGCGCTGATCACGAAGTTCACGCCCATGCCCGCCACGTGCAGCGAAAACCGGCCGCTGGCGTTTTCGTGCATCGCCGTCGGCAGCGGCACGTGCCAGTACAGCAGCACCAGGTAAGCGATGCCGGCCAGCGTGGACACCGCCGCGATCGCCCGCGCCGACAGCGCGGCGGCCGACAGGGCGATGGGCACCAGCAGCAAGGTGATGAACGGATTGCTGGCGCCGCCGGTGAAGTACAGCAGATAGCCCAGCACCAGCGTGTCGAAGGCGATGTGGCCGATGGTTTCCACCTGGCGCACCGGCCACGGCTGGCGCAGCCGCCAGGCCGCGAAAACCGCAAATACGGCCAGCAGCCCGATGCCGATCAGCAGCGGCAGCAGCGGGATCGCCAGCTGCATCCACCAGGCGCATACCAGTACCGCCACGCATTGGCCCGCGATGGCGCACAGGCGCAGCCACGCCAGCGTGCGTGTGAGGGCGAATGGTCCGACGCGTTGGGTCAGTCGATGCATGGGCAGCGCGCTCGCCATGGAATCAGGAGGAAGGCGGAATCGTTTCGCTGTGCACCGGCAGCAGCGGGTCGTTGTTGGTGGCCGCGTCGGAATGGCTGGCCGAGAGCTTTTTCATCAGCGGCAGCATCGCCAGCGCGATCGCGGTGCAGAACACGCCCGCCACGCCAAGCTGGTTGAACAGCCGGGTATAGATCGGCAACGACATGGTGGGGTCGGCCACGTGTTGCGGAATGCTGGCGAAGTTCGCCACCACGCTGCCCAGGTATTGCGAGATGCCGACGGCGACGTAGTACGCGCCCATCATGAAACCGCCCATGCGCGCCGGCACGTAGCGGGCGATCATGGCCAGGCCCAGGCCGCTGACCAGCAGTTCGCCCAGCGAATACAGCCCGTATCCCCACACCATGAACCACGACGAGATCTGGCCGTCGACCGCAAACCTCGCGCCCACGCCGTACATGAAGAAGCCGGCGGCCACCGCGGCGAAGCCCCAGGCGAACTTCACCGCCACGCCCGGGTTCTTGCCGACCTTGCCCATCGCGTTGTAGATCAGCACCAGCACCGGGCTCAGCAGCACGATCCAGATCGCGTTGAGCGACTGGAACTGCTCGGGAATCCAGTTGAACAGGTGCAGGCCGAACAGGTCGAACGACAGGTCCACGTTCTTCTGCGCGAACAGGTTCAGCGAGGTGGACATCTGCTGGTAGAAGATGAAGAAGAAGATCGTCTGCGCGGTCAGCACCAGGGCGGCGATCAGGCCGGCGCGTTCGTGCTGCAGGCTGCTGCGGATCAGGTGGATGAAGATGCCCAAGATCGCCACGCCGGCGGCGTACACGCACACCCGCGCCACCAGTTCGCTCTGCAGGATGAACGCGGCGACGAACACCATCGCCGCGCCGGCGGCCAGCAGGCCGCCCAGGCGCTTCAGGTTCACCGGTTCGCTGTCCGCCGGCGCACCCACGTGCGCCAGCGTGCGATGCATCAGCGAGTAATTCAGCAGCCCCAGCACGAGGCCGATGGCGCACACGCCGAACGCGGTGTGCCAACCCCAGGCGTCGCCGTATTTGGCGCCCACGTAATCGCGGATCCAGGGCGTCAGCAGCATCGAGATGGTGGAGCCGATGTTCACCGCCATGTAGTAGATGGTGAAGGCGCTGTCGATCTTGGTGTCGTCACCCTCGTAGATCTTGCGCACCAGGTTGCCGGCGTTGGGCTTGAAGAAGCCGTTGCCCACGATGATCACGCCCAGCGAGCAATACAGCAGGTACTCGCTGCCCGACGGAATCCACAGCATCGCGTAACCCAGCGCCAGCACCACCGCGCCCAGCAGCATGGTGCGGCGGGTACCGATCAGCTTGTCGCCGACCCAGCCGCCGATTGCCGGCGTGGCGTAAATCAAGGCCGCCGCCGCGCCCCACACCAGGTTCGCCTTGCTGTCGACGAAGCCAAGCCGCTTCACCATGTAAGTGACCATCAGCACCTGCATGCCGTAGAAGCCGAAGCGCTCCCACATTTCGATCAGGAAAACGGTGCTGAAGGAGCGGGTTTGTGAAACCGGGGGATTCTGGATTGCCATTGACGATTCCGTACACGATTCAGAACGACGGTGCGGCGGGCACATGCACATGCGCGGCCGACCCGCACCACAACCGGGCGAGGGTAGACCCCACTTCGGCGCAGGCGCTAGCTGCAGTGCGGCGTGACAGCACCGGCAAATCGTGGGCGATTGAGCCCGGTTTCCAATGTTGCAACGGGCCTGCTGTGGCATCATCGGCGCTCGGCGCCATCGCCATCTGACCGGGAATTTCATCCGCCATGCACCATGGTTTCCGCCGCGAGGCCGCCCTGCGGCCACAGCTTTCCGATGGCTCGTCGCGCAGCGGGGCCGCGCATGGCTGCTGAGGGGTTTCGCGGGCCGCGGCAGGTCTGGAACGCCTTCCGTTGGTCGATGAAGGGCCTGAAAGCCGCCTGGCGACACGAGGCCTCATTCCGGCTGGAGGCCTGCCTGGCTATCGTGGTGGTGCCGCTGGGTTTGTGGCTGGGACAGGGGCCACTGGAGAAGCTGGCGCTGGTCGGCCCGCCGCTGCTGGTGCTGTCGGCCGAATTGCTCAATTCGGCGATCGAGGCGGTGGTGGACAAGGTCTGCCCGGAGATCCACGAACTGGCCGGTCGCGCCAAGGACATGGGCTCGGCGGCCGTGTTCGTGCTGATGATGCTGGTGGTGCTGAGCTGGGCACTGGTGCTCGGCCCGTGCTTATTCGGCTGAGGCGTCTGGTGGCGACGTGCAGCCGGGAGCTGCACCGCGCCGCGTAACAGGGGACAACCATGATTGGCGAAAATCCGTTTCTCCGCGGGGCACTGGCCGTGCTCGCCACAAGCCTGTGCCTGCTGCTTTCCACTGCCGCGCAGGGTGCCGTGGCGCCGCTGTCCACACGGGGCAACGAGGTGTTGATCGGTGGCCAGCCGGGCAGCGTATCGGGCAGCAGCTTCTTCTGGAGCAATACCGGCTGGGGTGGCGAGCGGTTCTATAACCCGCAGGCCGTGGCATGGCTGAAGAAGGACTGGAATGCCGGCATCGTGCGCGCCGCCATGGGCGTGGACGCGCCCGGCGGCTACCTGGCCGATGCCGCGAACAGGCGGCGTGTGGTCACCCTGGTGGGTGCGGCGATCGCCAACGACATGTATGTCGTCATCGACTGGCACTCGCATCATGCCGAGCGATACCGCGCGCAGGCGATCGCGTTTTTCCGGGACATGGCACGCAGGTACGGCGACCGCGACAACGTGATCTACGAGATCTACAACGAGCCGCTGGACGTGTCGTGGTCCGGCACCCTGAAGCCGTATGCCGAGGCCGTGATTGCCGCCATCCGCACGATCGATCCGGACAACCTGATCGTGGTGGGCACGCCCCACTGGTCGCAGGACGTGGACGTGGCGGCGGCCGACCCGATCACCGGTTACGCCAACATCGCCTATGCCCTGCATTTCTATGCTGGCACGCACCACCAGCCGCTGCGCGACAAGGCGCAGGCCGCGCTGGACAAGGGGCTGCCGCTGTTCGTCACGGAATGGGGCGCGGTCAACGCCAATGGCGATGGCGACGTGGCCGATGACGAAACCGCTGCATGGATGGCCTTTCTCCAGGCCAACCGCATCAGCAACGTCAACTGGAGCATCACCGACAAGGCCGAGGGCGCCGCTGCGCTGATGCCCGGCGCCAGCGCCACCGGTGGCTGGACCGAGACGCAACTCACCGCGTCGGGTTCCCGCGTGCGGGCGATCGTGCGTGGCTGGCCGGCGCCTGATGCGGACGGCTGGCCGAGGCGCCGGTTGCGCATGTCCTCGATCGCCGATCTGGGCACCGCAGACGGTGCCGCCATCGCGGGGCCGTGAGGCGCTTGTCAAATGGCCCCTGCAGCGCACGCCTGGATTTGCGCGGGCCCGGCGGTAATGCTGCAATGGCGCCTCGACCGATCGGAGCCCGCCATGAAACTTCTGCGCTATATCGTGTTGCTGCTGCTGGCCTTCAGCCTCACCGGTTGCGGCTACAACGCCATCCAGAAACAGGATGAGGCAGTCAAGGCGGCCTGGTCCGAAGTGCTCAACCAGTACCAGCGGCGCGCCGACCTGGTGCCCAACCTGGTCAACACGGTCAAGGGCTACGCGCAGCACGAGGAAAAGGTGTTCACCGAGGTGACGCAGGCGCGGGCCAAGGTCGGCAGCCTGCAGGTCAACGCCGATTCGCTGGACGACCCGCAGAAGATCCAGCAGTTCCAGGCGGCGCAGGGCGAGTTGGGCAGCGCGCTGTCGCGCCTGATGGTGGTCAGCGAGAACTATCCCGAACTGAAGGCCAACGGCCTGTTCCAGAACCTGCAGGCACAACTGGAAGGCACCGAGAACCGGGTCACCGTGGCGCGCAACCGCTACGTGCAGGCGGTGCAGCAATACAACGGCATGATCCGCACCTTCCCCAACAACCTCACCGCCAAGCTGTTCGGCTACAAGGTGAAACCCAACTTCAGCGTGGACAACGAGAAGGCAATCTCCACCGCGCCCACGGTCGATTTTGGCACCACGGCGCCGGCACCTGCCGCCACCCGTTGATGGGTTTCCCGCGCATGCCGCGCTGGTGCGCCGTGCTGGCGCTGGCGCTGTTGTGGCCGTTCCTTCTGCAGGCGGCCGACGCCGTGCCGCAACTGAAGCCCCACGTCACCGACCTGAGCGGAACACTCACGGCCGCGCAGGTCGACCAGCTGGATCGGCAACTGGTGGCGCTGGAGCGCAGCAAGGGCGCGCAGCTGGTCGTGCTGATGGTGCGCAGCACCGGCGACCAGGACATCGAGAGCTACTCGCTGGCGGTGGCCGAAGCCAACAAGATCGGCCGCAAGGGCACCGATGACGGCGTGCTGCTGCTGGTCGCCAAGGACGACCGCCGCGTGCGCATCGAGGTCGGTTACGGCCTGGAAGGTGCCATCCCCGACGCCGCCACGGCGCGGATCATCCGCGAATACCTCGCGCCGAAATTCCGCACTGGCGATTACTTCGGCGGCATCGATGATGCGGTCGGCGCGCTGACCCAGTTGATCAACGGCGAACCCTTGCCCCCGCCGGTGCAGGGCGGCGCCGAGCGCGAGCGATCGGGCTCCGGATTGGAGGGCGCGTTGATGATGGGCGTGTTCGCCGCGCTGTTCCTGCGGGGGGTGCTGTCGCACGCGCCGTCATGGCTGCGCGCGCCGGTGGGCGCGATCCTGGTCGGCGGCCTGCTGTGGCTGCTGATCTCGATCGGCGCCGGCATCGTGGGCGGCATTGTCGGCGGTGTGCTGATGTTGCTGCCCGGCGGTGCCGGCCGCTCGATCGGCCATGGCGGCTGGGGTGGCTGGGGCGGTGGCGGCTTCGGTGGTGGCGGCGGCTTCGGAAGCGGTGGCGGCGGTTTCAGCGGCGGTGGCGGCGGCTTCGGCGGTGGCGGTTCTTCGGGGAGCTGGTGATGGGGCGCATGCAGCGGTTGTGGACAAACCTGTGCGGCGGCTGGTTCCAGTTGCGCCGACACTTTCCGGCCGCGCTGCTGGACGAAATGGCCGCAGCGATCGCCGCGGGCGAGCGTACCCACCTGGGCGAGATCCGCTTCGTGGTGGAGTCGCGACTGGCGCCGCTGGATGTGTTGGCGGGCCTCGACGCCGCGATGCGTGCCCGACAGCTGTTCGCGCAGTTGCGGGTGTGGGACACCGAGCTCAACACCGGCGTGCTGTTCTACGTGCTGATGGCCGAGCACCGCATCGAGATCGTCGTCGACCGTGGCATCGCCGCGAAAGTGGCAGCCGACGAGTGGGATGCGATCTGCGCGCGCATCCAGCAGCACTACGCCGGCGGGCGATGGCGCGATGGCAGCCTCGAAGGCATCGCTCGCGCCAATGCCCTGCTGGCGCACCATTTCCCTGGCGCCGGCCGCGCCAACCCCGACGAGTTGCCGGATCGGCCCGTATTGCTCTGAGCCGAACTCCGGCAAGACGCCGCCATGGCGGCATGGCGGGTTTACTTGACCGGCGTATCGGTCATGCGCCCTTGCCGATGTGCTTTTCCAGAAAGGCCTGCAGACGGTTGTAGAACTCGATGTTGTTCTTCTCGTCGTAGAAACCGTGGCCTTCGCCAGGCTTGCTCAGCCATTCGTAGGGTTTGTGCGCGGCATCCAGTGCGGCGCGCATCGCCTTGGCTTGCGCGAACGGTGCGCGCTTGTCGTCCTCGCCGTGGATCAGCAGCACCGGTACGTCGATCTTGTCGGCCAGCTTGTCGGGGGAGTTGGCGGCAAGGTCGGCATCGTCCTTGCCGATCACCGTCTTGAGGTAGCTTCGACCGGACTCGTCGCTCTTGATGTCGCCCTTCTTGTACATCATGCCCAGGTCATAGATGCCGGCGTAGCCGACGGCGCACTTGAACATGCCTGGTGCGCGGATGGTGGTCATCATCGCCGAATAACCGCCGAAACTGCCGCCGTAAACGCAAATGCGCTGGGGGTCGGCATATTTCTCGGAAACCGCCCACTTCACACCATCGATCAGATCCTGCTGGATGCGGGTGCCCCACTTCAGGTAGCCGGCCTCCAGGAAATCCGCGCCGCGGCCGGCTGAACTGCGATAGTTCACTTGCAGCACCAAGTAGCCGCGATTGGCCAGGAACTGTGCGTCAGTGTCGTAGAACCAATCGTCCTGCACGCCGACCGGGCCACCGTGTGGCAGCAGGACCATCGGCAGGTTGCGCAGGCTGACGCCGTTGGGAATCGTCAGGATGGCGTCCAGCTCGACGCCGTCATCGGTCCTGAAATGCAACGGTCGTCGCTCGGCCGTTTTCGTCGGGTCGATCCACGGCGCCACATCGAACAGCTTGGTTACCTTGTAGACGTGGGTGTCGATCAGGAAATAGGTTCCCGGGTCGCGATCGCTGCCAACCGAGAACAGCAGCTTGCCGCCGTCCTCGCTGTAGTTGATGAAGTTGACCAGCTTGCCGGGGAATTTCAGGCTCAATGCCTGGTGCAGTTTCGCCTCCGGCGAGGTGGGGTCGATATAAGTGACCATCGGCAGGCCGGTGGCGGGCGTGGTGGCGAATGGCCGGTACGGCAAGGCCGTCCACTGGATATTCCCGATGCTGCTGAAGGTGTCGCTGGCGAGCGTCTTGCGGTTGCCGCCGTCCTCGTCCTGTTCCACCAGCGAAAGCGGCCCGCCGCCGGCATCGTATTTGGCGTAGATGCGCTTGCCGTCAGGGGCAGAGAACAGCGGGGTGAAGCTGCCACCGATCGTGGCAGGGCTCAACTGGACCCAGCCATGGGGGCCCTGGTGATAGACGACGTAATCCCAATGGTCATTGCGGCCGTACGCATACAAGGCTTGTCCCGAGGTGCCCACCATGAAGCTCAGTCCACCCACGCCGATCTTGCCGATCAACTTTCGGGTGTTTCGGCTGGCGTCAACGTCGTACAGGGTGCTGTAGTCGTTGTTGTCCCAGCTCTGCGTGGCCATGTAGAAGTGGCCATTGGTGGGCGTGGGCAGCCCGTCCACGAAACCCCAGCCGCGGTCTGTGCCGCGCGTCGCCGCCCGCGTGCCGAACTTGCTTTCGAAACCGTACAGGTAATCCTGGTGTTTGCCATCGATGTCGGTGGCGAGGATCTCGCCGGTGCTTCTGGGCTTGTCGATGGACCCGAACTGCTTGCCTTTTTCCACCACCAACCGGGTATTGCTTACCCACGTGATGCCGGTTGCGAGCTCGTATTTGGGCAGGCGCAGCATGCTCATCGGACGGCTCATGTCGTCCACGTCGTAGACCGCCAGCATGTGCGAATCGCCGTCGATGGCGTTCATGTTCACGGCCAGGTGCCTGCCGTCTGGCGAGAGTGTCGGCATGGACAGCAACGCGTGACGCGCGAAATCTTCGACCGGGATCAGGTCGGTCGCTGCCGCGGCGGCAGGCAGCAGCAGGCAAAACACGGACAGCGCCGTCCGCACGAAACGATGAGACATCGGTTTTCCCCTTGTACGTTCCCTGTGAAAGCATCCGTCGCGGCAGGCGCGGCGATCCGGTCGAACATGCAACGCGCAGACCTGCTATCCGCTCCCCACGGAACCGGTCCGGCTTGGGCGATTCTAGCTACAGGAAAAGAGACCTGTAAGTGGATGTTCACGCATTCGCCGCCCGCTACACTAGGCAATTCGCTACAGGCCTGGACGCCATGTCCCAACCCTACATCGTCAACTTCGACCCGGTTGCCTTCCAGCTTGGTCCGGTGCAGGTGCACTGGTACGGACTGATGTACCTGCTGGGGTTCTTCTTCGTGGCCGTGCTGGGTGAATATCGCCGCCGTCACGGCCGTTTGCCGGTAACCCGCGAGGCGCTGGGCGACCTGTTTTTCTACGGCATGATGGGCGTGATCGTGGGTGGGCGCGTGTGGTACATGCTGTTCTATTACGAGGGCGGCATCGGCTGGATCTGGCGCGATCCGCTGGCGCTGTTCAAGGTGTGGGACGGCGGCATGAGCTTCCATGGCGGACTGCTGGGCGTGCTGGCGGCCGGGTGGTGGTGGTCGCGGCGGCAGAGCCTGCATTTCTTCGACACCATCGATTTCGTGGCGCCGCTGGTGCCGATAGGTCTGGGCCTGGGGCGGCTGGGCAACTTCATCAACGGCGAGCTGTGGGGCAAGCCCACCGCGTCGTCGTGGGGAATGATCTTTCCCAATGCGCGCGCAGAGGACGTGGCTTATGCCGCCAGCCACCCCGGGCTGCTGCCTACCTTGCAGCAATACGGCGGCCTGCCGCGGCACCCGTCGCAGTTGTACGAAATGGCGCTGGAAGGCGTGGCGATGTTCGTCGTCGTGTGGCTGGTGTCGTTGAGGCCGCGGCCGCGTTACCTGGTATCCGGGCTGTTTGCGCTGCTCTACGGTTGCTTCCGCTTCGCGGTGGAATTCGTGCGCGTGCCCGATCCGCAGCTCGGTTACCTGTTTGGCACGTCGTGGGTGACGATGGGGCAGATGCAGTCGTTGCCGCTGATCGTGATCGGCGTCGTGTTGATCGCCATGTCGCGCCGGGCGCCGACGCTGGCGCTGGCCCGATAAATGTGGGAGCGCACCCTGTACGCGGTGCTCTACGTCACGTGACGGAAAGCATCGCGCACAGGGTGCGCTCCTGCAAGGCTGCGTCAGAAATTGCGGTCGCCGCCCAGGATGTCGCCCAGGCCGCCCAGGATGGAACCCTCGCCACGACGCTGGCCGCCACCTTGCGGCGCGGCGGCAAGCATGCGGCCGGCCATGCGCGAGAACGGCAACGACTGCAGCCATACGGTGCCCGGGCCGGTCAGCGTGGCCAGGAACATGCCTTCGCCGCCGAACAGCATGCTCTTGATGCCGCCCACCGGGTGGACATCCATGCTGACGCCGTCGTGGAAGGCCACCACGCAGCCGGTATCCACATCCAGCCGTTCGCCCGCCGCCAGTTCGCGTTGCATCACGGTGCCGCCGGCGTGCACGAAGACCCAGCCGTCGCCTTCGAGTTTCTGCATGATGAAACCCTCGCCGCCGAACAGGCCGGTGAGGATCTTGCGCTGGAAGAAGATGCCCAGCTGCACGCCGCGGGCGCCGGCCAGGAAGGCGTCCTTCTGGCAGATCAGCCGGCCGCCGTGGTCGGACAGCTTCATCGCCATCACGGTGCCGGGGTAGGGCGCGGCGAACGCCACCTTGGCCTTGCCCTGGCCGCGGTGGGTGAAGACGGTGGTGAACAGGCTTTCGCCGGTGATTACGCGCTTGCCGGCGGAGAGCAGCTTGTCCATGATGCCGCCGCCGGACTGGCCACCGCTGGAACCGTCACCGAACACGGTATCCATCTGCACCGCCGACTCCTTGTACATCAGCGCCCCCGCCTCGGCGATGGCACTTTCGCCGGGATCGAGCTCGATCTCCACGAACTGCATGTCGGTGCCGACGATGCGATAGTCGACCTCGTCCGCGCGGCTCCCGTTCATCGATGGCATCGGCGGGGGCACCAGCGAGGTTCCATCGGCCAGCGCCGCCACGCTGCGGATCGGTTTCCATTCGGCAAAACCCTCGCTCCAGCAATAGCCGTCGGGCTGCCGCCGGGCCTGCGCCTTGGCCGCGGTATCGTCGAACGGGCCCAGCCGCTCGGTGTTCTTGCCGTAACTGAAATACCACTGCGCCATGGCGTCGCTCTCGTCATTGGAAAAGCCCGAGTCTAAGCCCGGTTCGGATCGCGCGGGAATGGCAAGGAATCTGGCTTGACGGTTCGCGTACCGGGCGCCGCCACCTATACTTGCCCGATGCGCGCCTATCTCGATCTGCTCCGCCACGTCCTCGACCATGGCACCGAAAAAAGTGACCGCACCGGTACCGGCACGCGCAGCGTGTTCGGCTGGCAGATGCGCTTCAACCTGGCGGAAGGTTTTCCGCTGGTCACCACCAAGAAACTGCACCTGAAATCGATCGTGCACGAGCTGATCTGGTTTCTGCGTGGGGACACCAACATCGGTTATCTGAAAGAACACGGCGTGCGCATCTGGGACGAATGGGCCGATGCCGCGGGCAACCTGGGGCCGGTCTATGGCCAGCAATGGCGGGCGTGGCCAACCGCCGACGGCGAGGCGGTGGACCAGATCCGCTGGGTGGTCGACGAGATCCGTCGCAATCCCGATTCGCGCCGCCTGATCGTCAGCGCCTGGAACGTGGGCGAGCTGCCGAAAATGGCCTTGATGCCCTGCCACACGCTGTTCCAGTTCTACGTGGCCGACGGCAAGCTCAGCTGCCAGCTGTACCAGCGCTCGGGCGACATTTTCCTGGGCGTGCCGTTCAACATCGCCAGCTACGCCCTGCTTACCCACATGGTGGCGCAGGTGTGCGGCCTGCAGGCGGGCGATTTCATCCATACGCTGGGCGATGCACACCTGTACAACAACCATCTCGAGCAGGCGCGCCTGCAACTGACGCGCGAGCCGCTGGCGCTGCCGCGGCTGGCGTTGAACCCGGCGGTACGCGAACTGGGCGACTTCCGTTACGAGGACATCGTCATCGAGGATTACGTGTCGCATCCGGCGATCAAGGCGCCGGTGGCGGTCTAACGGTACGTCCCGCGCGCGGCGTCACTGGGACCGTGTTCATCGCTAGAATGGTGATGTCACCGTGCCCCGTCGCAGGCTCCTGCCCGATCATCAAATTTTTGCATCCCGGAGTTTCTTCATGGCCATATCGCTGATTGCGGCACTCGACGAGAATTTTGCCATTGGCCGCAACGGGCAACTGCCCTGGCATCTGCCGGACGACCTGCGCTGGTTCAAGCAGCTGACCGTCGGCAAGCACGTGTTGATGGGTTACAACACGGCCGTATCGATCGGCCGCGCCCTGCCGGATCGCACCAACCTGGTGTTGTCGCGCAAGCACGATGCGCCGTTTCCCGGCCAGATCACCGTGCGCTCGGTGGAAGAGGCGCAGGCGCGCTGCGGCACCGGGCTGATGGTGATTGGCGGCGGGCAGGTCTTTTCCGAAGCGATGCCCAAGGCCCGGCGCATGTATCTCACCTGGGTCAGCGCGGCTATCGATGGCGCCGACACGTTCTTCCCCGGCGTGCATTTCAGCGAGTGGACCGAAGTGTCGCGCGTGCACCACAAGGCGGACGCGGAGCACGCCTACGCGTTCGACATGGTGGAATACCTGCGCAACAACTGAGCCGGCCTGTTGCCATGCACGTGGTCGCGGCCGGGTTGATCGACGCCGATGGCCGGCTGCTGCTGGCCCAGCGACCGCCGGGCAAGCACCTGGCCGGCGCCTGGGAATTCCCCGGCGGCAAGCTCGAAGCAGGCGAAACGCCGCTGGCCGCGCTGGCGCGCGAACTTGACGAGGAACTGGGCGTGGCCGTGGAGCAGGCTGCGCCGTTGATCCGTGTCCCTTGGCGTTACGACGGTCGCGAACTGTTGCTCGATGCCTGGCGCGTCACCCGCTGGCGCGGCGAGCCGCGATCGCTGGAAGGCCAGGCGCTGCGCTGGCAATTGCCGATCGACGTCGATCCGGCGCAACTGGCGCCGGCCGACCGCCCGCTGTTGCAGGCGTTGCGGTTGCCCAAGAGTTATCCCATCACGCCGGCCGATGCGCCGCTGGTGCAGCGCGACCATTGGCGCGAACAGCTGGCCGCCGCCATCGTGCACGGCAAACGCCTGCTGCAACTTCGCCTGCCGCTGTGGCCGCGCGATGCGGTGCGGGAATTGGCAGCGGACTTGTTGCCGCTCGCCAAACGGTACGGCGCCCAACTGTTGTTGAACGAGGATATCGACGGCGCGCGTGCGCTGGGTATCGGTGTGCACCTGAAATCAGCGCGATTGGCTGCGTTGGCAGAGCGGCCGCTGCCGTGGCATCACGTGGTCGGCGCGAGCTGCCACGATGCGTCGCAATTGGCGCGTGCCGTGACGCTGGGCGCGGATTTCGCCACGCTGTCGCCGGTGACTGCCACCGCCAGCCACCCGGGCGCCGCGTCGCTGGGCTGGCCCGCGTTCCAGGCGCTGGCTGAAGCGGCCGCGTTGCCGGTCTATGCGTTGGGCGGCATGGATTCTTCGATGACGGACGAGGCGCGCGCCGTGGGTGCGCAGGGTGTGGCGGGTATCGGCGGTTTCTGGCCGGCGACCGCGCACCTGTAGGAGCGGCTTCAGCCGCGAGGTTTTTGTCACGGTTCCAAGGCAAAGCATCGCGGCTGAAGCCGCTCCTACAAAAGCCTGTGTCTACAGGGCTTCGTCGGGTGCCGAATCGCTTTCGCTGTCCACCGTCAATTCCTTCAACAGCTGGAAAATCTCGCGGTAGGCGCGCGGCGGCTTGTTCGCGTCGCGTTCGCTGCGGGCCTGGCGGATCAGCGAGCGCAGGCGCTGCCGGTCCAGGCCGGGGTGCTGCGTGATCAGCGCCGACAGCGCGCCGTCGTCATCGCTGAGCAGCTGCTCGCGCAACGCTTCCAGCCGGTGCATGGCGGCCTTTTCCTGGCGCTGGCGATCGCGGTTTTCGCCCAGTTCGGCGCGCACCGATTCGAACGCCTCGTCGCCATGCCGACGCATGATCTTGGCCAGGTAGGCCAGTTGCCGCTTGTGCGCGATGTGCGCCGTGATCCGGCGGGTGGTGGCCACCTCGTCGCGCACGTCGTCGGGCAGTTGCAGCTTGGCCAGCCGGGTGGGTGGCAGCTCCACCAGCTGCCTGGCCAGGGTCAGCGTGGCCAGCGCCTCGCGGCGTTGCTGGGTGCGGCTGGGGCCGTAGTCCTCGTCGGACAGTTCGGTCTGGTTGCGGCTGCGGCTGGGGCTCACGGTGTCATCCTGTAGTGGGTCAGGCGTCGGCCTGTTCGAGGGCGAAGCGCGCTACCGGCGCGCCGTTCACCTCGACGATCTCGCTGAACATCGCGGCCGGTCGTACCCACAGGCCGCGCTCGCCGTAAAGCGCCTGGTAGACGACCAGCGGCTCCATCG
>JBIQMK010000063.1:0-14923 GCA_044463365.1 Rhodanobacter sp.
AGCGCATTCGGCGTGACGAGATCGCGCCGCGCCAGGCCCCTGCCTTCCACCAGCGCGCTGGCCGAGCGCGGTACGCCGTTCTTGTCCAGCAGGTGATGCAAGGTTTCGATCGCGCGTTGCTCGCTGCTGACGAAACCGATGGAGGCGGGCGCGTCCGCCAGCGGGCTGGCGCCGACGGCCAGCAGCAGGTTTTGCAGATACAGGTTTTGCGAGCGTTTCAGGCCGCGATGCAGGATCTCGCCCAGCGGCGGCGACAGCACTTCGGCGACGACGCTTGTGCCCAACGGCAAGCGGCCATCGCCCTGCGGCCAGTGCCGAACCCGCAGTTTGCCATCGACCTGAATATGCCGATGCCGCAATGCCCGCAGCAATTGCGCGCCCGCCAAAGCCGCGGGATCGGGCAGCGCCAAGCTGTAGTGCCGCGGCGCCGCACCCATCGCCACGCTGCCGAATGCCTGCAGCGTCGTGGCTCCCGGGGCGCGATAGAGGCTGATGTCGTCGGGCGTTCGCGCCGGGACGGTCAGCAGGGCATTTTCGATCAGCAGGCCGGCGTCGGCCGGGTCCAGCGTGACCTGTGCCGGCTGGCCGGCACGAGCGGCGGGAGTCACCGTCACCCTGACTGAATTTTCGTTCACGCTGAGCGCGGAGGCCGGTGCCGCGAACGCGCTCTGCAGGTCGCCCGCTTCCCAGCCGGAACCTGTCATCGGGCCACGAAAATAGCTGTCGTCGGCGACCACGTTGCCGTGCACGCGACGCACGCCATGGGCTGCCAGCTGGCTGGCCAGTTGATCGGCCCAGTCCGCACTGGTGTCCGCCGTGCCCAGGGTCGGATCGCCCATGCCGTAGAGAATCAACGAGCCGTCCAGACGTCCATTCGCGATGGCGCCACCAGCCAGCAGGCGGGTGGGCATGCGGTAATCCGTGCCCAGCGTCGACAGCGCCAGCGCGGCGGTGAAAAGCTTGGCGGTGGATGCCGGCTGCAGCAGGTGATCGGCGCGGTGGGTGTAGAGCGTGCGGCCGTCGTTCAGCGACACCACGGCAATACCCCACTCGGCGGCGGCAAAACGCGGTTCGCCGATATGGGCGTCGATCCGCGCAGCGAGCGTGGTCGTCACCGGTGGCGCCGCTGTGGCGGCCAGCGAAACGGCCATCAACAGAACGGACACGAATTTGTTATGCACGGCTCGCGAAAATGGCTTCATCGGCACAGTATCGCCAATCGGCCGCCGCGCCGGACGCCGACATCGCTTCTGTTAGTCTTGGAACTTCGTGCCGGCATCTGGTCGGCGGATTTGAACCCACACGCGAGAGTCTCATGCAGATTGCCCAAAACGCCGTTGCCGCCTTTCATTACACGCTGACCGACGACGAAGGTCAGGTCATCGACAGCTCGAAAGGGCGCGAACCGTTGACCTATCTTCACGGTGGCGGCCAGATCGTGCCGGGTCTGGAAAAGCAGATGGAAGGCCGCGGTGCCGGTGACAAGTTCACCGCCGATGTAACGCCCGAGGAAGGCTACGGCGTGCATCACGCCGAGCTGTTGCAGGAAGTGCCGCGCGAGGCGTTCCAGGGCGTGGAGGACATCCAGCCGGGCATGCAGTTCCAGGGCCGTGGCCCGCAGGGCGAGATCAACGTAACGGTGACCAAGGTCGAGGACGGCAAGGTGTTCATCGACGGCAACCATCCGCTGGCGGGCAAGACCCTGCACTTCGACATCGAAGTCACCAACGTGCGCGAGGCCACCGGCGAAGAGCTGGCCCACGGCCATGTGCATGGTGAGGGTGGTCATCACCACTGACCCCCTGGCCTTTTTCTCCTGGAAGCGCGGCAGGTTGTTCCTTCTCCCGCTTGCGGGAGAAGGTGCCGAAGGCGGAAGAGGGCGCTCTTAAGGCTTCCCCGCAAGAACGAAAAGCTCCCCCTTCAGCCCTCCGGGCAGCTTCCCCCGCGAGCGGGGGAAGCAAGCGATTGGTGGCTATTGCGCGAGATGTTCCTTCCCGCTTGCGGCCGAAGATCCCAGGTGGATGAACCAGGTTGTTCCTTCTCCCGCTTGCGGGAGAAGGTGCCGAAGGCGGAAGAGGGCGCTTTTGATCTGGCTTCCCCGCAAGGACGAAAAGCTCCCCCCTTCAGCCCTCCGGGCAGCTTCCCCCGCGAGCGGGGGAAGCGAGCGATTGGTGGCTATTGCCTGAGATGTTCCTTCCCGCTTGCGGGGAAGGGTTCAACTTGCAAGGTGCCCGAAGGGCGCCATAGGGGCTTTTCTCAGTACCAGTCCAGCAGCGAAATGCCCAACCCCAGGTAAGTCGCCTTGTGGTTGTAGTCGATCAGGCTTTCGCCGTAGCCGTGGAAGACCTCGGCGTAGCCGCGCAGGTTGCCGGCCAGCGGGAAGGTCCAGCTGAAACGTGCGGCGCCGTGGCTGCGGTCGCCGCCGCGCAAGGAGTGGCGCAGCATCAGCGCGAATTCCTGACTGTTGGTCTCGTGCACGATCTGCATCTCGCCGCGACCCATGTAGTCGCTGATGTCGGGATTGTTGTCGTCGCCGCGCGACTCGGGGATGCGCCACCACGGGCGCAGCATCACCGTCCAGCCGTCGCGCTCGAAGCCGACATTGGCGATCACCCGGTTCCAGCTGCGCGATAGCGGATTGCCGCGGCCGTTGGATTGATGATTCACGCCGATGCCCAGGATCCTGCCCGTCCAGCCCAGTGCCTCGTAATGCGTGTTGAACATCAGCATCGCTTCGGGTTCGTAATCGGTTTCGCGGAACGGGCGTGACAGCTGCGAGTTGTAGACCTGCCAGCGGGAGGATTGCGTATAGCCCACCCACAGGTCGCCCGCATCGCCGAATACGCCTTGCCACACCTTGGTTTTCAGGCTTAGCTGGAACTTCGCCTCCATGTTGTCCAGCTGCTGATTCTGCGTGACCGTGTTGTCCGGGTTGGGGCTCTGCGGCCGGTTGTTCTGGTGGTTGGTGATGAACACCGGCAGCACGTAGACCGGTTTGTAGCCGCGCACGTTGAACGTGCCCAGCTTGCTCTCGGGCGACAACTCCCAGCGGCTGTCCAGCAGCGACAACGGCCGCGCCACTTCCGGATTGGTGGCCACGCCGGTGGTGGGCGAGGGGGCCAGGTCGTGGCTGAAAATGTTGGGCGTCGAGGTCTCGGTGTCCACTCGCTTCTGCGCCGTCGGCAGGTTGACCCGGCCGGTGGCGTGGTCGTAACAGGCCAGCCGTTGCGAATCGGTTTCGATGCCAGTGCAGGCGCGGATGTCGGTGGGGTCCGGATTCTGCGCATGCCCCGGTGGGGCGACCAGGCCGATGGCCAGGGCCAGCGGCCACGCGGCGGAATGAGGCTTCATCGATAACTCCGAAAGGGGTGGGGACGGCAGCGTGGCGCTGCCGGGGCAAGGGTCAATGATGGTGAATGAAAGAGGCCGGCCACGTCGAGTTGTGGCCGGCCTCGGGGTGACGCGATCACGGTAGCGGACAGGCGGAGCGCGTCAGGGTTGCTTGGTCCACCGCTGGTATTCCGCCTTGCTGATGCTGCCGTTGCGGTTGCTGTCGGCATGGAGGAAATCATTGGCCAGCGGCGGGTAGGCCACGGCCTGCTCCTCGGTAATGCCCTTGCCACCGGCGGACAGTTGCGCGAAATCGGGTGCCGGGCCGATTTGCGGGGCCGGTGCCGGCATGCTGCGCACGGTCAGCTCGCCTTGCGGTGTCTGGTAGTTCGCCTGGCCGGCCGTGGGTGCCGTCGGTGCGGGCGGCGCCGCGGGCGCGGCCGGTGCTGCCGGTGCGGCGGGAGCTGCCTCGGCGGGCATCGGCATCCCCGATGACGGCGGCATCGGTGCGGGTGGCGGTACCGGCGGCATGCTGGCCGGCGGTGGCGGAGGTGGTGCCGGCGGCGTCGGCGGGTTCTGCGCCAGCAGCGAACCGGTGAGCAGCAACGACCCGACGGCGATGAAAGGCAGCAATGGCTTGCGAGGTTTCATGATCGATACTCCATGCCAGAATGAGGGTTCTAACGATGTGGACAGATGTCATCCACCCGCGGCATGCGCGCCAGGCTTCATGGCCACGCTTCCCGGGCGGATGCTGCCGGAGGTGCCGTACATGCCGGTTCCGTATGCTGATCAAGCCGTCGTGAAGCTACCGTGTCGCCGCATCCGGCAGGCGGCATGCTGACGATCGGGCAGGCGCGGGCGCTGCAACTGGCCGCGCAAGGATTGTCGCAACCTTTGCGGCGCCGGCCGCGCCGCGGCGACGTGGTGGCGGCGGTCGAACGCATGCGCCTGCTGCAGATCGACACCATCCACGTGGTGGCGCGCAGCCCGTACCTGGTCCTGCATTCCCGTCTGGGCGACTACCCCACGAGCTGGCTGGACGAGGCGCTGGCCGCCGGCAGGCTGGCCGAATGCTGGGCGCACGAGGCTTGCCTGGTCAGCGCTTCCGACATCGGCTGGCATCGTGTCTGGCGCGCCCAGCGCCTGCAGCACTGGGCCCAACGCCACGCCCTGCGCGTGCAGCGCGAACACCGCGCCGAAATGGATGCGCTGCTGGACCACATCCGCGCCAGCGGCCCGGTGCGCGCCGCGGATTTCACCCGCGCGCCGGGTAGCGTGGCGGGCAAGCCGGGATGGTGGGAGTGGAAGCCGGAGAAGCGCTGGCTGGAAGCCTGCTTCGCGCTGGGCGAGCTGATGGTGGCGCGGCGGGACAATTTCCAGCGCGTGTACGACCTGGCCGATCGCGTGCTGGCGCGGCTCGACCCGCCGCTGGATCCGTCCACCGAGACGGCCGAGCCGTTGACTGTGCGCCAGCGTTTCATCGCCGATACTGTATGCGCACTGGGTATCACCACCGCCGCCTGGATCGCCGACTACCATCGCCTGAAACCGGCAGTCAACGAACAGGAGCTGGCGCCGCTGCTGGAAAGCGGCGAACTCCTGGCGCAGCCGGTACAAGGCTGGAAAACCCCCGGTTACGTCCATCGCGACCATGCCGACGCCCTGGACAAGGCCCGGCAGGGCCGGCTGCGGGCCACCCACACCGCGCTGCTTTCGCCGTTCGATCCGCTGGTGTGGGATCGCGCACGGGCACGGGCGATGTTCGATTTCGACTACACGCTGGAGTGCTACGTGCCCGCGGCGAAGCGCCGCTACGGCTACTACGTGCTGCCCATCCTGCATCGCGGCCGGTTGATCGGCCGGCTCGACGCCAAGGCTCACCGCGCCGATGGCATATTCGAGATCAAGGCGCTATTCCTGCAACCGGACACCGCACTGTCGGCGCGGCTGATACAGGCGCTGGCCGACACGATCCGCGACACGGCGCGCTGGCATGGCACGCCGCAAGTGCGCCTGGAGCATTGCGAGCCCGCCACCCTGGCTTCCAGGTTGCGGGCTCGCTGGCGCGAGGGTTGATCGCCGCCACGGGCCCGCTCATGGGGCACGGATTTCAGGGCGTGGTGCTGGCCGGGGCGGGGCTGACTTCGCAGGCCTTGCCGTGCAATGCGGTGCGCAACTGGGTCGCCAGCGAATTGCAGCGGGCGGCCAGTTGCGGGCGGATGTCCGGGTTCTGGGAGTCGCGCAACAGGCTGGTGCGCATCGCCTCGTAGCGGTCCTGCAACTGGCCCGGCGCGAAGATCTCGGCGGCACGGTGGCAGCCGATGTAACTGGCCAGGTAGTCGTCGCAGGCGGGAATGCCGGTGCGATCGGGCAGGTTGGCGGTCGAGGTGTCGGTGCTGCGAGGGGCGCTTTCGCGGGGCGTGGAGGCCGTGGCAGCCGGCGGCGTTGCAGGATGAGGCTTGCGGGCGGTGTCGCGAACCGTGGTGGTGGTGCTCGTGGTGCGGGCGGTCGTGGCCGTCTTGTGGGCGGCGCAACCGGTCAACAGCAAGCCGGCGAGCAGGGCGGTGGTCAATCCCGAACAAGTCGCAAACGGGCGTGCTGAGAGGGTCATCGAGGCTTCTCCATGGGCGATCGAAAGCGGCGGGCGATAACCGCCTGCCGAAGCAGCTACTGACACACAGTAGACAGCATTGAGTAAAGAAAACCTGAAAATCGGCCTGCCACGGGAAAACCGGTCCGCAGCGTCCGGTCCATGGTCGGCTTTCCCCTGTCGACATGGCCGGATTCCTTGCCGGCCGGCGGCGATTTTTAACGTCTTGCAGCCGGCTGCCAAGCCTTGTTTTGGGCTGCTACTTGCGCCCGAAAAATCCGTTATGCTTGCCCGACTGCGTTTGCTTGGCGGCGTGCGTGCCGGTTTGGATTGCATAATCCGCATCGTTTCACCCGACCCTGCATGCTCAGTAAGCGTCGGCCTGTTGAGGCCGGTTTGTCTCAGCGTCAGGATTGGATCGGAGTGAGCTATGTCGGATCGTGAAGTAGGTACAGTCAAATGGTTTAACGACGCCAAGGGTTTTGGTTTCATCAGTCGTGAGGCGGGCCCGGATGTATTCGTGCATTTCCGCGCCATCACCGGCTCGGGTTTCAAGAGCTTGCAGGAAGGCCAGAAGGTGAGTTTCAAGGTGGTCACCGGCCAGAAAGGTCTGCAGGCCGAAGACGTCACGGCGGTCTGACCCGCGACACCCTATTGGAGGAGGCCGGTGCGAGCCGGCCTCTTTTTTTATGCCCGGCACCGGGCCAGCCGGGCTGTTTTCGTGCCACGGCCTGGTTGCGATGCGTGAACTCCGCTAGCGTGTGGGGATGACCGATCCCGTTTCCGGCGCCGCCATCGCACCATCGATCGTGTCCGTGTCCAGCGGCGATGGCGCCCGCTTCGACCTGTTGTGCGTGCATTGCCCCGGCCCGGTGCGTCAATGGTTGTACTGGTTGCCGGCGATGGGCGTGCCGGCGCGGCAGTACCTGCCGTTGGCCCAGGCGCTGGCCGAACGCGGCGTGGCGGTGGCCTTGCACGAATGGCGCGGCATCGGTTCCAGCGACCGCCGCGCAGGGTACCGTTGCGATTGGGGTTACCGCGAGCTGCTGGAGTACGACCTGCCGGCGGCGCTGGGCGAGATACGCACACGCTGGCCGCAGGCGACGTACTGGCTGGGCGGACACAGCCTCGGTGGGCAACTGGCGGCGCTGTACGCCGCGCTGCATCCGACCGCCTGCGCCGGCCTGGTGCTGGTGGCCAGCGGCGCGCCGTATTGGCGACGGTTTCGCCGCGGTTGGCTGGTCGGTCTCGCTTATGTCGTGGCGCCGTGGCTGGCGGCTGCGGTGGGGCATTTGCCCGGGCGGCGGATCGGCTTTGGCGGCAACGAGGCGCGCGGGGTCATTGCCGACTGGGCGCGCTCCGGCCGTACCGGGCGTTATGCAGCCCGCGGCATGGCACGGGATCTCGAACAGCGCCTGGCCTCGCTGCGCCTGCCCGTGCTGGCCCTGCGCCTGCGTGACGACTGGCTGGGTCCGCAGTCCTCGCTGGATTTCCTGCTGGGCAAGATGCCCCAGGCACACGCCGATACCGAAGTGATCACGGCGCAGGATCTGGACGGCGCCATCGCCGATCATTTCCGCTGGATGAAAACACCGGCGCCGGTGGCCGCCCGTATCGCTTCGTGGATCGCTGCCCAAACCACCGCGTCCATCACCGTGGACCCGCACGACCCTTGATGATGGCGGCAAGCGGCGGCATCTCTGGTCCTCGTATCCAAGCCCGGTACACAAGATGAACCTGTTCGACCCGTTGATCCAACGCAGCCTCACCTTGCGCAACCGGCTGGCGATCTCGCCGATGTGCCAGTACTCGGCCACCGACGGCCTGCCCAACGACTGGCATCTGGTGCATCTGGGCAGTCGCGCGGTGGGCGGTGCGGCGGCGGTGATCGCCGAAGCCACGGCGGTGTCGGCGCAAGGGCGCATTTCCGCGGGCGACACCGGCCTGTGGAACGACGCTCAACAGGAGGCATGGCGGCCGATCGCGGGTTTCATCAAGGCGCATGGTGCCGTCGCCGGCGTGCAGTTGGCGCACGCCGGGCGCAAAGCCAGTGCGCAGCGACCTTGGGAGGGCGGTGGCGCGCTGCCGATGGGGCAAGGTGACTGGCCGACCGTGGCACCGTCCGCCGTGCCGTTCGACGCCGGCTGGCCGGCACCGCAGGCGCTGGACAGCGCCGGCATCCGCGGCCTGATCGATGATTTCCGCACCGCCGCCGGGCGCGCGCTGGCGGCCGGCTTCGAGCTGATCGAGCTGCACGCGGCGCATGGTTATCTGCTGCATCAGTTCCTGTCGCCGCTGAGCAACCGGCGCACCGACGGCTACGGTGGGAGTTTCGACAACCGCAGCCGCCTCGTGCGCGAGGTCATCACCGCCGTGCGCGATGTGTGGCCGTCCAGGCTGCCGTTATGGCTGCGGATATCGGCTACCGATTGGGCGCCGGTCGATGGTCCCCGCGGCTGGGATGTCGAGCAGAGCGTGCAGCTGGCGCAACAGGTGAAAGCGCTGGGCGTGGATCTGATCGACGTGTCCAGCGGCGGCTTGCTGCCGCATGTGAAGGTTCCGCTGCAGCCCGGCTATCAAGTGCCGTTCGCGGCCCGCATCCGCGCCGAGTCGGGCATGGCCACCGGCGCGGTGGGCCTGATCACCACCGCCCAACAGGCCGCGCAGATCGTCGACAGCGGTGAGGCGGATGTAGTGCTGATGGCGCGCGAAAGCCTGCGCGATCCTTATTTTCCCTTGCGTGCCGCGCGGGAACTTGGTGCGCAGATCGACGTGCCGTTGCAATACCAGCGAGCCTGGTGATCTGGTTGTTCAGCGGTATTGCTGGTGGCAGCTCTTGCAGGTTTCGCTTACGGGCTGGATCGCCGCCGCCAGCGCCTCGCACGTGGCGGGTGCGGCCTGCACGGCTTGCTGCAACCGGGTCTGCAGCTGGGTGGCGTCGTCGGTGAACGGCTTCTCGTCGATGCCGAACACGGGCACAATGTCGCTGGCCGTGGATTGCAGCCGCGCCAGGTGATGCTGCGTCACCGGCGCGTTGCATTGCTTCGCCTTCAGCGCCTGCTTCAATTCGCCGATGTGGTAGCCCATCGTGTCCATCACCGCCTTGGGCATCGGGTTGCGGGCGGCCAGCGCGTTCATCACGTTGACGGTGCCGATCACGCCAATCACCAAACCCAGCAGGATCATCAGGGCAACACGCATCGGCAGCTTACTCGAATGGTGGACGACATCCCCCAGAGTAACCCTTCATGTGCGTCGCCGGCCACGTCGGCGCGATAAAATGCGTGCTGCATCGTCATCGGTCGTCACCGTGAACCCTACTCGCCAAACCCATCCTCCCGGCTTCCGCGCATGAGCGCGCCGTCCTTTCCCGCCGAGCGCTTCGCCGGCGTCGAGCGCCTGTACGGCAGCGGCAGTGTCGAGCGTTTTTCCGAGGCGCACGCGTGCGTGATCGGCGTGGGCGGCGTGGGGTCGTGGGCCGCGGAGGCGCTGGCGCGCAGCGGCGTGGGCCGGCTCACGCTGATCGATGCGGACGAGGTCTGCGTCTCCAACACCAATCGCCAGCTGCATGCGCTGGACGGCGAGTTCGGCAAGCCCAAGGTCGGCGTGATCGCGGCGCGCGCCCATGCCATCAATCCCACGATAAGACTGGAGGCGATCGAGCGGTTTCTCACCCCATCCACGCTGGACGAGTTGCTCGATCGTGGCTACGACGTGGTGCTGGATGCCTGCGATGCCTTTCGCGTAAAGCTGGAAACCATCGCATGGTGCCGTCGCCGCAAGCTGCCCATCGTCAGCGTGGGCTCTGCCGGTGGGCGCACCGACCCCACCCAGATCCGCGTGCGCGACCTGTCGCGTACCGAGCACGACGCCATGTTCAGCCTGATCCGCAAGAAACTGCGCACGGACTTCAATTTTCCCCGCAACCCCGATCGTTACTTTGGGGTTTCGGCCGTCTATTCGCTGCAGAACGTGCAATACCCGCAGCCGGACGGCAGCGTGTGTGGCACGCGTCCGCCCGGGGGCGACGCGATGAACCTGGCCTGCGGTGGCGGGTTGGGCGCGGCCACGCACGTCACCGGCACGTTTGCGTTTGCGGCGGTGGGGAAGGTGCTGGAGAAGCTGCTGGAAAAGGCACCGTAATTCCTCCTCTCCCCTGCGGGGAGAGGATTGAGGAGAGGCGTGGTGCTTGCGGAGAGCTGATGGATGGAGCTTGTCGCCGCCTCGGCGAGCTTCGTTGCTGCCTCCCCGCCGCGTGTCCTCCTCTCCCTGCCCTCTCCCCGCAGGGGAGAGGGGATTGCGGTTGTTTTGGGAGCTGAGGCAAGCAGGCACCCACGCGGCGCTGCCCGTTCGGCATCCATGCCTCGCCTGGTGATGCCGTGGAGTTGCTACTGGTAGCTGGCTTCTTTTGGGAGCTGAGGCAAGCAGGCATCCATGCGGCGCTGCCCGTTCGGCATCCATGCCTCACCTGGTGATGCCGCTGAAACTGCCACTGGTGGGTGGCTTCTTTTGGGAGCTGAGGCAAGCAAGCATCCATGCGGCGCTGCCCGTTCGGCATCCATGCCTCACCTGGTAAAACCCGCTGAAACTGCCACTGGCAGTTTCATTGCGCGGGTTTTACCAACCCATGTAATGCCCGCCGTTGATGGCCAGGTTGGCGCCGGTGATCCAGCTGGTTTCCTCGCCGGTGAGGAAGGCGACGGCGTGGGCGATTTCCTCGGGCTTGCCGAGACGACCGACGGGAATCTGCGCCACGATCTTGGCGCGCACCTCTTCGGGCACGGCCATCACCATGTCGGTGCCCACGTAGCCGGGCGACACGGTGTTGACGGTGATGCCGAACTTCGCGTTTTCCTGCGCCAGCGAGATGGTGAAGCCGTGCATGCCGGCCTTGGCGGCGGCGTAGTTGGCCTGGCCGTACTGGCCTTTCTGGCCGTTGATGGAGCTGATCTGCACGATGCGGCCCCACTTGCGCGCGCGCATGCCCTCGATCACCGGGCGGGTGACGTTGAAACAGGCGTTCAGGTTGGTGTTCACCACGTCCATCCACTGCTGGTAGTTCATCTTGTGGAAGGTGGAATCGCGCGTGATGCCCGCGTTGTTGACCAGGATTTCCACCGGCCCGCATTGCGCCTCGATGGCGCGGATCATGGTTTCGGAAGCCTCGGGGTCGCTGACGTCGCCAGGCACCATGGCCACCTCGATACCTTCGGCGGCCATGGCCTGGCGCCAGGTTTCGGCCTTGGCCGCGTCACGGTAATTGGTGACCACGCGATGCCCCTGCCCGGCGAGGTAGCGGATGATCGCGCTGCCGATGCCGCCGGTGCCACCGGTAACCAATGCCGTGCGTTGCGTCATTTTTCTTCTCCTGTAAGCGATGCGAATCGGCGATGTGCGCAAGGGCGCGCCGACCCTTGCACTCTCCGCGATGACATGGCTGTTCGCAACTGTTTTATGGACTTCCGGCCGTCCAGCGACGGCTGTGCCGCGGCAGCCGGTCAGGTTGGACCTGCGCCTGCAGCGCCAGCAGCGCCGCGTGCGGATCGGCGGCGCCATCGGGCCATGGCAGCTCCAGGAAATGCGCGGCGCAGCGCAACGCCGGCAGCGGATCGGCCGCGTCCACCGGCAACGCCTGTGCGGATTTGGAAAGTTTGTGGCCATGCCCGTCGAGCACCAGGGGCAGGTGCCGATACCTCGGCGCAGGCAAGCCCAGGCAGCGTTGCAGCCAGATCTGCCGGGGCGTGGAGTCGAGCAGGTCGTGGCCGCGCACCACCTCGGTGATCTGCTGGAACGCATCGTCGACCACGCAGGCGAGATGGTACGAGTAGATGCCGTCGGCGCGGCGGATCACGAAGTCGCCCACCTGTTGGCGCAGGTTCTGCCGCTGCGGTCCCTGCAGGGCGTCGTGGAAATGGATGTCGACATCCGGCACGCGCAGGCGCCAGGCGGGCGCGCGGCCGGACCCGTCGGTGCCGATGCAGCGCCCGTCGTGATGGAGCCCGCCGGCGGCGGCCAGTTCGGTGCGGCTGCATGTGCACGAGAACAGGTGGCCCGCGGCGCGCAATTGCTCGAACGCGGCGTCATGGGCGGCACGGCGGCGGCTCTGGAACAGCACCGGCTCGTCGGCGATCAGGCCGAAGGCCGGCAACGCGGCAAGGATGCTGCTGGCCGCACCCGCCACCTCGCGCGGCGGGTCCAGATCCTCCATGCGCAGCAGCCATCGGCCACCCGCGTGTCGTGCGCACAGCCAGCTGGCCACCGCCGCCACCAGCGAACCGAAGTGCAGCCGACCGGTGGGCGAGGGGGCGAAACGGCCGCGATAATCCATGGCCGCATTATACGGTTGCGCATTGCGGCGACGTGCCCCCGTTCACCCGCATGCAACGCGAACGGGCGGAGCATCCGTCTTGGCCGAGCGCGCCGAAGCACGCGGTTGCGGCCACCTGACGGAGAACGATGATGACCGGGCATACGGCGTATGCGGACAGCGATCCGCGCCACCACACCGACAAGATAAAAGGCATGCTGCGCGAGGCCATGGAGCATGCCCGCGAGGACGTGGGCAAGGTTTCCGACCCCAAGGCCCAGGCGCTGTTCGAGACCTCCGCCGAGGTGCTGGGCGGCCTGATCACCGCCTACGAGCACTTCGAACGGAAAAGCGAGCCGGCCTGGCGCTGAATCCGGCCGATCGCATGGCGGCCGTCGGATCCGTTTGCCGTGCGGCGAGCCCTTGAAAACCCGTCCGCCGTCCCGAAACTTGGGTGGTCCGGGAACGGGGTGGGCGCGCAGCGCGCCCCTGTTTCCCGGGAGCCAGCATCCTCCCTGACTGCCCAAGAGCGCCATGCGTCGTATCGTCCTTTTTCTAGCTACCAACATCGCCGTCCTTTTGCTGCTCGCCATCGTGTGCCGCCTGTTTGGCATCGACCGGATGGCCGCCGCCAACGGCTACGGCGGCATGACCGGCTTGCTGCTCTACGCCGCCGTGTTCGGCATGGGCGGCGCCTTCATCTCGCTTGCCCTGTCCAAGTGGATCGCCAAGCGCAGCACCGGTGCCCGCGTGATCACCCAGCCGCGGAACGAGACCGAGCGCTGGCTGCTCGACACCGTGGCCCGGCACGCACGGAACGCCGGCATCGGCATGCCCGAAGTGGCCATCTACGACGCGCCCGAGATGAACGCGTTCGCCACCGGCATGACGAAGAACAGCTCGCTGGTGGCGGTGAGCTCCGGATTGCTGCAGCAGATGGACCGCGAGCAGGTCAGCGCCGTTCTGGGTCACGAGATCGGCCACGTGGCCAATGGCGACATGGTCACGCTGACCTTGATCCAGGGCGTGTTGAACACGCTGGTGATCCTGGCTGCGCGCATCGTCGGGCGCGTCATCGACAGCTGGATGAGCGGCGGCCGTGACAATCGCGGCGGCGGCCTCGGCTACTTCATGGTGGTGATGGTGCTGCAGGTGGTGTTCGGCCTGTTCGCCTCGATGATCGTGGCCGCGTTCTCGCGCTGGCGCGAGTTCCGCGCCGACTCCGCCGGTGCACGGTTCGCCGGCCGCGGTGCGATGATCTCCGCGCTGCAGCGCCTGAAAGCCGACCATGGCGAAAATACCTTGCCCAACACCATCGCCGCGTTCGGCATCTCCGGCCCGCTGGCCGATGGCCTTCGCCGATTGTTCATGACCCATCCGCCGCTGGACGAGCGCATCGCCGCGCTGCAGAGCGCCGTCTGATACCCGCTGTTCTCCCTTTCCTGCACCGCAGGGGAGGGTTGGGGTGGCGTGTTCCTGCCCTTATCTTGAGGGCCCGGGATTCAAGCGCCACCCACACGGATCTCCCTGCCGACAGGGGGAGGGCCACCTTCTTCATCAATGCACCAACGGAACATCCACGCATGAACGCACCCGCCACCGAAACACGCAAATTCGAAGCCGAAGTGGCCCAGGTCCTGCACCTGGTCACGCATTCGCTCTACTCGCACAAGGAGATCTTCCTGCGCGAGCTGGTTTCCAACGCGTCCGACGCCTGCGACAAGCTGCGTTTCGAGTCGATCGCCAACCCCGAGCTGTCGGCCGGCGACAGCGAGCTGCACATCGACGTGAGCTGGGACCCGGAAGCGCGCACCGTCACCGTGCGCGACAACGGCATCGGCATGAGCCGTGACGAGATCGTCGCCAACATCGGCACCATCGCCAGCTCCGGCACGCGCCGTTTCCTGGAGGCGATGTCCGGCGAGCAGAAGGCCGACGCGCGGCTGATCGGCCAGTTCGGCGTGGGCTTCTATTCCGCCTTCGTGGTGGCCGACAAGGTCACCGTGCTCAGCCGCCGCGCCGATGCGCCGGCCGGCGAAGGCGTGAAGTGGGAGAGCGACGGCAAGGGCGAGTATTCGCTGGAACAGGTGGAACTGCCCGAGCGCGGCACCGCGGTGATCCTGCACCTGAAGGCCGACGAGGACGAGTTCCTCAAGCGCTGGCAGCTGCGCTCGCTGATCACCCGCTACTCCGACCACGTGGCCTTCCCGATCCGCATGCCCAAGGAGAAGGACGACAAGCCCACCGACGAGTTCGAAACCATCAACGCCGCTTCGGCGCTGTGGACCAAGCCCAAGTCCGAGATCAGCGACGAGGATTACCAGAGCTTCTACAAGTCGCTGGGCCACGATTTCAACGACGCGCTGGCGTGGACGCACAACCGCGTCGAAGGCAGCCAGAGCTTCACCACCTTGCTGTACCTGCCGTCACAGCCGCCGTTCGACCTGATGATGGGCGGCCGCGACGAGCGCAAGGGGCTGAAGCTGTACATCAAGCGCGTCTTCATCATGGATGCTGCCGAGGAACTGCTGCCGAACTACCTGCGCTTCGTGCGCGGCGTGGTCGACGCCGACGATCTGCCGCTCAACGTCAGCCGTGAAATCCTGCAGCACAACCGCCAGCTCGACCGCATCAAGGCTGCCTGCGTGAAGCGCGTGCTCGACCTGATCGAGAAGCTGGCCCGCGACGAACCG
>JBIQMK010000064.1:0-14827 GCA_044463365.1 Rhodanobacter sp.
TACCGGCAAGGTGCTGGAACGGCCCTGCACCACCATGCCCAGCGAATCGCCCACCAGCGCGACATCGACGCCTGCATTTTCCAGGTGCCAGGCAAAACTGGCGTCGTAGGCGGTAAGCATCACGATGCGCTGGCCAGCCGCCTTCATGGCGTGCAGGCCCGGCACGGTGACCGGCTTGCGCGGCGGAGCTTCGGCATTCTGTACGTACACGGCACTTCCTGCGGCGATCAAACGGCGATTATCCGGCGGATCGCGATCTTGCCTCAAGCCAGCGCTTGGCAACCGTGAACGTCGATCCGCGCCAGCAGCTCGGCCACCGTGCCGGCCGGGAGTTGCAGCTCGGGCGCCACGTCGGCCAATGGCAACAGCACGAAGGCGCGCTCGGCGATGCGCGGATGGGGCACGGTCAGCCGCGCGTCGTCGATCTGGATGCCATCCATGTACAGCAGATCGAGGTCCAGCGTGCGCGGCCCGTTGCGCTGGCCCCGGACCCGACCCGCCCGCTGCTCGATCAGGTGCAGCGCGTCGAGCAATGCATGGGGCGACAGACCGGTATCGATGGCAACCACCGCATTGACGAAATCCGGTTGGTCGAGAACGCCCCACGGCGGCGTGCGGTACAGCTTGGAGCGCTGCAGTACCTGGCTGTCCGGCAGCGCCTGCAATGCGTCCATCGCATCGAGCACCTGCTGGCGCGGATCACCCAGGTTGCTGCCCAGGGCAATGCAGGCCCGTGTCACGCCGATCCCGTATTGCCCGGTTTGCGCCGACGCCGGCGCGGGCGCGGCGGCTTGCCCGCGGGCGCGGCAGCGGGTGCGTCGCTGGCCGCGCTGCCGCCACCGGCCGGCAGCGCGGCGGCGAGCACGTCGGGCGGCAACTGTTGGGCGTGCGCCCACCATTGGCCCAGTTGCCGTGTCGCTGGCGACTCGTCGGCGCGCAGCAGCAGGAAATCGAAGGCGGCACGGAAACGCGGATGCGCCATCAGGCGGAACACGCGCTTGCGCTGGACCTGCTCGAAGCGCGGCTGCAGCGACCAGATCTCCTCCATCGTGAAGGTGAACCGGCGCGGGATGGCCACGCGCTGACACTGCTCGCCAACCACCTGCGCCGCCGCGCGTGCCCACGCATCGGTGCGCTCGATGCCGCGACCGATCAGTTGCTGCGCCACGTCGCGCACCTCGCCCCACAGCAACACCGCAAACAGGAACGCGGGCGTCACCGACTTGCCTTCGCGCACCCGCGCATCGGTGTTGGCCAGGCCGTGCTCGACCAGCGCGCGCAACGCGGCATCGCCCCGCTTGAGCGCGCGCGCGGTGGCGGGAAACAGGAACTTCAGCAGGCCGCAGTGCTCCAGCATGTGGAAGCTTTTCAGCCCGTTGCCGCTCAGGAACATCTTCAGCGATTCATCGAACAGGCGCGCCGGCGCGGCGTCCGCCAGCAGCGGTCCCAGCGTCTCGAACGGGGCCATCGCCTTCGTGTCGATATGCATGTCCAGCTTGGCCGCCAGCCGCGCCGCACGCAGCATGCGCACCGGGTCCTCGCGATAGCGCGTTTCCGGATCGCCGATCAGGCGCAGCAGGCGGTCGTGCAGATCCTGCATGCCGCCCACGTAATCGCGGACGGAGAAATCGCTGATGTCGTAGTACATCGCGTTGACGCGGAAGTCGCGGCGGATCGCGTCCTCCTCGATCGTGCCCCAGATGTTGTCGCGCACGATGCGGCCGTCGACGATGCTGCGGTCGCCCTCGCAACCTTCCTCGCCAAGGCCGCGAAAGGTGGCCACCTCGATGATCTCCGGGCCGAACACCACGTGCGCCAGGCGAAAACGACGGCCGATCAGGCGGCAATTGCGGAACAGGTGCTTTACCTCGTCCGGGGTGGCGCTGGTGGCCACGTCGAAGTCTTTCGGCTGCAGGCCCAGCAACAGGTCGCGCACGGCGCCGCCGACCAGGTAGGCGGTGTAGCCGGCTTCGTTCAGACGGTACAGCACGCGCAACGCCGCCTTGCTGATGTTCTTGCGCGAGATGATGTGCTGGTCGCGCGGAATGATCTTCAGCGCGGGCGTGGCATTGGTTCTTGAGTCGAGGTTCAAGCGGTCTGAATCCTTCCAGGTGCGCGGCACCCATTGACTATATCAATCACGGCGCTCGATGCCGCCGATGCATTGGACGCCCGATCGCCCACGGCAACCAGGTATTCGCGGCGGCGTGGACGAATGACCGGTGACAGGGCATTGCCGCCCGAAACAATTTCGCTATACTAGCGCGCCTCGCAAGAGAACGCTCCCTTCGTCTAGTGGTCCAGGACACTGCCCTCTCAAGGCGGGAACACGAGTTCGAACCTCGTAGGGAGCACCATTTCGCTTTTGCAATCTTCCGTGATTGCTGTTGTCTGGAGAGAATTCCGACAACTGGACCAACCTGGCGTTGGCTGGACCAGAAGCGGCCATCCCTGGCCGCACTCTTCACAAGAGCGTTGGATTGACGCTTCACGGAAGCGTTCGATCGCCGCTCCATTTCAAAACAGACCCGCTTTCATGACTTTCGTCGTCGTCGACAACTGCATCAAGTGCAAGTACACCGATTGCGTTGAAGTCTGCCCGGTCGATGCCTTCCGCGAAGGCCCCAATTTTCTCGCCATCGATCCCGACGACTGCATCGACTGCACGTTGTGCGAACCCGAGTGCCCGGCCAACGCGATCTATCCCGAGGACGACGTGCCGGCCGGCCAGGAGGCATTCGTGGCGCTCAACGCCGAGCTGGCCCGCGAATGGCCAGTGATCACCGAACGGAAAGACGCTCCTGCCGACGCCAGCGAATGGGACGGCAAGCCGGACAAGCTTCCGCTGCTGCAGCGCTGAAATCGCGCCATGAAAAAAGCCGCCCGAGGGCGGCTTTTTTCATGGTGCGTTTCGCCGGACTTATCTCGCCAGCTCCTTCTTCAGCGAGTCGATGACCTTGCCCACCGCGTTGGCGCCGCCCCTGGCGCGGATCTCGCTGCCATAGGTACCGCTGTCGCCGACGGTCACCACGACCTGCTGCACCGCGCCGCCCGATGCAGTGGCATCGTTGCGCTTCTCGCGGTGGAACATGCGGCCGAAGAAACCCCGCTTCTTCGCGGACGCACCGGCAACGGCAACCGTGTAGCTGTGCGCGGCATCGTCGTGGCTGAGCACACGGCCCACCTTGCCCTCTTCCAGCTGCCGCCCGACTCTCTGGTAAACCGTGTCGATCGGACCTTCGGCGATGAAGCCGTCGGAGACCTCGCCGGCAGCCGCACCGACCGTCGCCCGGGCACCGTTGGCGGTCGGCTGGTTGGCGCCGGGCGGCGGAATGTTCAGCGCCGCGGTGGCCGACGGCGTATCCAGGCCCGGTGGAATCTCCAGCGGCGATTCCTGCACGGCGGTCTCCCATGCTTTGTGCGAGCGGAACATGCCGCAACCGGCAAGCAGCAAACCGCAGAGGGCAAGCGCGGGCACGGTGACGAGGAGCGAGGTTTTCTTCATGTAGTGGGATTCCGTGGAAGGATCGGGCCGCCGCGACGCCGCAGCGCCTCAGGCAGCAGTGGCCAAGGATGCCAGACTGGACAGTGCTTGGCGCAGTCGGGCACGTTCGGGGCCTTCATTCAATTCAACAAGCGGCAACCGCGGCAACGCCAGACCCAGGCCCAATTCGGGCAATCCCGCCTTCACCGCGATCGGATTCGGCGCGCAATTGAGTGCCTTCAACAACGGCTCCAGCGCCGCCAGGCAACGCGCCGCCGCCTCCGTGTCGCCACCGACCGCCGTATCGCAGAGTTCACGAAACGCCTTGGGGACCAGATTGGCCACCACCGAGATCGTGCCGTTCGCTCCGGCAAGCATGGCATCGGTGGCGGTAGCGTCGTCACCGGACAGGTAGACGAAATTCTCGCCCGCAAGTTCCGCAAGCGCGCGAATGCGTTCGGCATCGCCGCGGGCTTCCTTGATGCCGATGATCGCCGGATGCTCGCGAAGACGCGCGACGGTTTCGGGCAGCATGTCGCAGGCGGTGCGGATGGAAACGTTGTAAAGCAGCAACGGCAGGCCGCCGTGGTCGGCCACCTCCAGGAAATGGCGACGCATGCCTTCCTGGGTCGGACGCACGTAATAAGGCACCACCACCAGCGCCGCATCGGCGCCGAGCGCCTGCGCGCGCCGCGTGGCCGCCACCGTCTTGGCCGTGCCCGCCTCGCCGGTACCGGCAATCACCGGCACCCGGCCATCTATATGGCGAACAGCGAATGCCAGCAGGCGGTCGAATTCGTCGGGCTCCAGCATGTGCGCTTCACCGGTGGAACCGGCCACCACCACGCCCTGCGTTCCACCCGCCAATTGATAGTCGAGCAAGCGGCCGAACGCCGGCAAATCGAGCGCGCCATCGGCGGCAAACGGGGTGACCAACGCACAGATGCTTCCACGAATGTTCAAGACACGTCCTGCCCGGCAATCAGCCGTGTATGTTACTTGCGGGCTCGCCGGACGGGCAAGTAAGCTCGAACGGAGTCATTCCGCACCATGCGGACTTCCCACGGGCAAATCTCTTGAAATCTTCTTCCGCTTCCTCCGCCCGCGCGGGTGCCGACGAGCAATTGCTGATCCAGGTGCTGACGCCGGCGTTGCAGTCGCCGTTGCTGACGCTCGCGCGGCGCATCGCCGACGCCGGCTGCAACCTGGCCGAGGCGCGGGTGTCCACGATCGGCACGGAAATCTCGCTGATGCTGCTAGCCACCGGCGCCTGGGATGCGCTGGCCAAGCTGGAATCGGCGCTGACCAAGCTGGCCCGCGACGAAAGCCTGCGGCTGGTCCACTACCGTACCCGGCCGCGCGAGAACAGTTCGCACCTGCTGCCGTATCTGGTCGAAGTGGTGGCCGCCGACCGGCCCGGCATCGTGGCGCGCATCGTGGAATTCTTCAGTCAGCACGGGATCAGCGTGGAGCAGCTGAATTCCACCCGTTACCAGGCGATGCAGACCGGAGCGGAAATGTTCCAGGCCCAGTTCACCATCGGCATTCCGTCGGAAATCCACATCGCGGCGCTGCGCGACGATTTTCTCGAACTGTGCGACGGGCTGAATCTGGACGCGATCATGGACCCGGTGAAATTCTGAGGATCGCGCGATCCATCGACGCTGGCAAGGTCTGTCATCGGCTGCACCGCAAGCGCTAGTCTTGGCCCATGCGGCCTCCGCCGCGATGGAGCGTCCATGCCCGAAATCGGCAAGAAAACACCCCCGCTCACCGGCCTGACTGGCGCCGGCGAACCACTGAAACTGGCCTCGCTGAAAGGCCAATGGGTCGTCCTCTACTTCTACCCCAAGGACAGCACCCCCGGCTGCACCACCGAGGCGCAGGATTTCCGCGATCTCCATCCGCAGTTTCGCAAGCGCAACGCGCAGATCGTTGGCGTCTCGCGCGACAGCGTCGCCTCGCATGCCAGGTTTGCGGAAAAGCAGGCGCTGCCGTTCCCGCTGGTGTCCGACCCCGACGAAACCTGGTGCAAGGCGTTCGACGTGATCCACGAAAAGGTGCTGTACGGCAAGCGCCACATGGGCGTGGTGCGCAGCACGTTCCTGATCGATCCCGACGGCAAACTCTCACGGGAATGGCGCAAGGTGAAAGTCGCCGGCCACGCGCAGGAAGTGCTCGACGCCATCCCGGCCGCGTGAGCGCGCGTCCCGCATCGTTTTTCCCGCGTGGCACGGCCACGCTTCATCGCCCGCGACCGCAGCATCGCGATCCCTCTCCCACCACCCGCGAGGATCCTTCCGCATGACCGGAAGCAAGCGCATCTACGCTCTGGATACCAACGTCCTGCTGCATGACCCGACCTCGCTGTTCCATTTCGAGGAACACGACGTCTTCATCCCGATGACCGTACTGGAGGAACTGGATGAGAAAAAGAAGGGCGCCTCGGAAGTGTCGCGCAATGGCCGCCAGGTCAGCCGTTTTCTCAATGAGCTGATCGAGCGCGGCAAGCAGCACGACCTTGGCGACGGGCTGGAATTGAGCAACCCCGCGGGGGTCAAGCTGAAGCGCGGATCGGCGGTGGGGCGGCTGTATTTCCAGCAGCGCATCAGCAATGGTCACGGCAAGGCCGACAACCAGATCCTGGCCGCGGTGATCGAGCTGCGCGAGCAGTATCCCGATCGCGCGGTGATCCTAGTTACCAAGGACATCAACCTGCGGATCAAGGCCAGCATCCAGGGCATCACCGCGGAGGATTACGAAAACGATCGCGCACTGGACGATTTCTCCCTGCTCTACACCGGCGTGGACGCGTTGCCGGAAGACTTCTGGGAGCAGCATCCGGAAGTGGAATCGTGGACCGAACGCGGGCGCACCTACTATCGCCTCGATCGCCACGAAAGCGAGGAATGGTATCCCAACGAATGCCTGTACATGCCGGGCGAAGGCGGCCTCGAGTTGCGCGTGCTGGAAGTCGGCGAAGACACCGCCACGCTGGTGTTGCTGGACGATCACTCGCACGCCAACCACCACGTGTGGGGCATCGGCGCGCGCAACCGCGAGCAGAACTTCGCGCTCAACGCGCTGATGGATCCGGACATCGATTTCGTCACCCTGCTGGGCAACGCCGGCACCGGCAAGACCCTGCTGGCACTGGCCGCGGGCCTGGCCCAGGTGATGGACCAGCAGCGCTACCGCGAGATCATCATGACCCGCGCCACCGTCTCCGTCGGCGAGGACATCGGCTTCCTGCCCGGCACCGAGGAGGAAAAGATGACGCCGTGGATGGGCGCGCTCACCGACAACCTGGAAGTGCTGGCCAATCCCGAAGACGGCGGCAGCTGGGGCCGCCAGGCCACCAACGACCTGCTGGCCTCGCGCATCAAGATCCGCTCGCTGAACTTCATGCGCGGGCGCACCTTCCTGTCGCGCTACCTGATCATCGACGAGGCGCAGAACCTCACCCCGAAACAGATGAAGACGCTGATCACCCGTGCCGGCCCCGGCACCAAGATCGTCTGCCTCGGCAACGTCGAGCAGATCGACACGCCCTACCTCACCGAAACCACCTCCGGCCTCACTTACGCCGTGGACCGCTTCAAGCCATGGGAGCATTCCGCGCACGTCACGCTGCGTCGGGGCGAACGTTCGCGCTTGGCGGATTTCGCGGCGGAGACGCTGTAGGGCACCTCGAAAAACTGGTCATTCCGGCGAAAGCCGGAATCCAGCGACTTCAAGCCGTTGATAAGCAAACGCACTGGATTCCAGCTTTCGCTGGAATGACGTATCCGACGAGCCGTTCGGGGTTCTCTTTAGGCCGGGATTCGGGATTCGGGATTCGGAAAGGCTTGAAGCCGGCGATTCATCGCAGAGTGGAATATCCCGCGCGGCTGAATGCCGCGCGGGATATCGGTTGGCGGCCGAGCCGCGGCGCGGCAAGCGCGTAGAATGGCAGGCTCCGAAATCCCTGCCACGGCTGCTCGCGTTGCCATGATCCTCACCCCCCGCCTCATCCTGCTCGCCATCTTCGTTCTCTTCGCGCTGTGCGTGCTGCTGGTGCACCTGCGCGGGCGCGTGCGGCTGCGCTTCGATCGCCAGCTGGTGGACCACTCGGCGGTGTTCGCGCCGTACAACCTGCTGATGTACGCGTTCTCCGCGGTGCCCGCGAAACCCATCCTCGACCGCCGCGGCTTTCCGGAGCTGGATCTGCTGCAGGCCAACTGGCAGACCATCCGCGACGAGGCGTTGCACCTGACCGACGCCGGACACATCCGCGGCACCACGGCCAACAACGACGCCAGCTTCAACAGCTTCATCAAGCAGGGCTGGAAGCGCTTCTACCTGAAGTGGTACGGCGAGCCGCTGCCTTCGGCCCAGGCCTTGTGTCCGAAGACGGTGGAACTGCTCAATGCCATTCCCGGCATCAAGGCGGCGATGTTCGCCACGCTGGCGCCCAACAGCAAGCTCAACCCGCACCGCGACCCGTTCGCCGGCTCGCTGCGCTATCACCTGGGCCTGATCACGCCCAACTCGCGCGACTGCCGCATCTTCGTCGACGGTGAGGAACACGCCTGGGGCGACGGCAAGGACGTGGTGTTCGACGAAACCTTCGTGCATTGGGTGGAGAACAAGACCGACCAGACCCGGGTGATCCTGTTTGCCGACGTCGAGCGCCCGCTGCGCACGCGCTGGATGAGCGCGATCAACCATCGCGTCGGCGCGTTCATGGGCAAGATCACCGCCTCGCCCAACAGCGACTCCGGCGCCGACAAGACCGGCTTCATCAACCGCCTCTACGCGCTGAGCCAGCGCAAGGGCGCCACCCATCGCTGGAAAGTCGAGTTCAAACGTCGCCACCGGAAGTTGTACAAGACGGGGAAATACATCGGCATCCTGTTCCTGCTGTGGCTGATCTTCCTGGCGCCGTGGCCGCTGTTTCGCTGAGCCCGTCACACCGCGCGGCCGTCGCGCGTCCTTGATGTTTTGACGGAGAACACCTTGGACCCGCAAACCGCCCTGTTTCAGCAACACCGGCCCCGCCTGTTCGGGCTGGCCTACCGCATGCTTGGTACGCCCAGCGACGCCGAAGACGTGCTGCACGATGCCTGGCTGCGCTGGGACGCACAGGACGTGGGCGCGCTGGATGACGCCGAAGCCTGGCTGGTGACGGTAACGACGCGGCTGGCGCTGGATCGCCTGCGCCGCGCCAAGACCGAGCGCGAGCACTACCCCGGCCCGTGGCTGCCCGAGCCGCTGCTGGCCGACGTCGACCAGCCCGAGGCGCGGCTGGAGCGCGCCGAAAGCCTCACCCTCAGCTTCCTGGTGCTGCTGGAGCGGCTCAGCGCCGATGAGCGGGCCGCGTTCCTGTTGCGCGAGATCTTCGACTACAGCCATGCCGAAACCGCGGCCATGCTGGAGATCAGCGAGGACGCCTGTCGCCAGCGCGTGCATCGGGCCAAACAGCGCCTGCGCGATGAACGCCCGCGCCAGGGCGTCCCCGACCGCAGCCGCCAGCATCGTTTGCTGGAACGTTTTGCCGACGCCTTGCGCACGCCCGACATGGACACCTTGCGCGCGCTGTTCGCCGAGGACGCGGTGCACATTTCCGATGGCGGCGGCCTGGTCACCGCCACGCTGCGTCCGCTGCACGGGGCCGAACGGCTGGCTCGCCTGTACCTGCAGATCGCGCTGCACCAGCAGGCCGATTGCGTGCGTCACGAAATCCACCAGCTCAACGGCGCGCCTGCCCTGCTCAGCTGGCAGGGCGACAAATTGATCAGCGCCAGTTGGATCGACGACGATGGCACCGGCATCAGCGCCATCCACGCCTTGCGCCACCCCGGAAAACTGGCCCGGCTGGCAGCTGTCACAAAATCGAAGGGCTCTGCGTCCTTGCATTGAACGGCCACTTCGGCCGCATCAACCCAAGGAGTTTCCCCATGTCATCGCGTCAATCCTTTGCCCCCGCCGGCGACGCCGTCAAACCGCTGTTCGCCCTGGTGAAGTACCTGCAAACCAGCAGCATCGAACGCCCCCTGATCGAACTGGTGCTGATGCGCGCCTCGCAGCTCAACGGCTGCGCCTATTGCCTGGACATGCACAGCAAGGACGCCCGCGCCGCCGGCGAAACCGAGCAGCGCCTGTATGTGCTGCAGGCATGGCGCGAAGCGCCGTTCTACAGCGACCGCGAACGCGCCGCGCTGGCCTGGTGCGAGGCGGTCACCCGGCTCGATGCGCACGGCGTCAGCGACGAGGTGTTCGAGATGGCCCGTGCGCAGTTCAGCGAGAAGGAGCTGGGCGACCTCAACATGGCGGTGATCCTGATCAACGCCTGGAACCGCATCGCGATTCCGTTCCAGAGCGTGCCCGGTTCGTATCAGCCACCCAAGCACTGAACCCCCACCATGAAAAAAGCCGCGGCTGACTGCCGCGGCTTTTTTTTCGATCGATGAAACGGCAACTCGGGGCTTGTGAAAAATTCCGTCCGATGACAGAAGCCCCACCCCCGCTACGCAGGGGAAGCAAGAGCGGGGTTTTCAATCTTCAGAAAATCCTCAGCCCTTGATGCGCTTCACCAAGGCATCGGCGAAGCTGTCCGTGCTGCCCTTGCCGCCGATGTCCGGCGTCACGCTGTCGCGGTCGTGGGTCATGGTGTCGCGGATCGCCTGGCGCAGCTTGTCGCCCTTTGCCACCATGTCCAGGTAATCAAGCATGTCGGCCGCGGCCAGCAGCAGCGCGCAGGGATTGGCGATGCCCTTGCCCGCGATGTCCGGCGCCGAGCCGTGCACGGCTTCGAAGATCGCCGCGTGCTCGCCGATGTTGTCGCCCGGCGCCAGGCCCAGGCCGCCGACCAGGCCGGCGCAGAGGTCTGACAGGATGTCGCCGAACAGGTTGGTGGTGACGATCACGTCGAACTGCTCGGGGCGCATCACCAGCTGCATGCAGGTGTTGTCCACGATCATCTCGTTGAACTCGATCTGCGGGTATTCCCTGGCGATCTCGCGCGCCACGTTGAGGAACAGGCCCGAGCTGGTCTTCAGGATGTTCGCCTTGTGCACGGCGGTGACTTTCTTGCGGCCCTTCTTCACCGCCAGTTCGAACGCGTAGCGCACGATGCGGCTGCTGCCCTTGCGGGTGTTGCGCGCCACCGACTCGGCGATCTCGCCATCTTCGGACAGCGTCTGCCCTTCGGAGCGGTACGCGCCCTCGGTGTTCTCGCGCACGGTGATGATGTCGATGTTTTCGTAACGCGACTTGGTGCCGGGGAAACTCACCGCCGGACGCACGTTCGCGTACAGGTCGAAGTGCCGGCGCAAGGTCACGTTGACCGAGGTGAAGCCGCCGCCGATCGGCGTGGTCAGCGGACCTTTCAGCGCCACCTTGTGCTCGGCGATCTTGTCCAGCGTGGCCTTGGGCAGCAGGTCGCCATGCTTGTCCAGCGCGACCATGCCGGCGTCGACGAAATCGTAGGTCAGGCCGCAGTCCAGCGCGTCGAGTACGCGCAGCGTGGCGGTCATGATCTCGGGGCCGATGCCGTCGCCCGGGATCACGGCGATTGTGTTGCTCATGGGGAAACTCCTTGAATGGGGATGCGCGACGGCCGTGCCGAGTGCAGCGCGAAACCCGTCAATTATCCCCGATAGAAGTGGCCGCCACCAGCGCAAACCGGGCGCGGTGCCTTGAAAATACTCGCACGCTGCGTTGCATGATCCCGCAGGTCAGGCGTGGTCGGGGCAACCCGTGGCGCCCACACCGGCGCTGCCCTGTTCCAGCTGGTCGAGCAAGTCCACGGCCCGGCGCAGGTGCGGGATCACGATCGATCCGCCCACCACCAGACCGACACTGAACACCTCGAAAAACGCGTCGCGCTCGACGCCGGCCTCCTTGCACTGGGCCACGTGGTAGCTGATGCAGTCATCGCAACGCAGCACCAGCGACGCGACCAGGCCAAGCATCTCCTTGGTCTTCACGTCCAGCGCGCCGGCCTTGTAGGTTTGCGTGTCCAGCGCGAAGAAGCGCCGCACGACCTGGTTGTCCTCGGCCAGGATGCGCTCGTTCATGCGCTGGCGGAAGGCGGTGAATTCGGCCAGCCGGTCGTCGCTCACGCGGCGTCACCAAGCAGTTGCGCCAGCTTACCGCTGCGGTCGGCGGCGACCAGGTCGTCGAAGCCGCCCACGTGCTGGTCGTTGATGAAAATCTGCGGCACGGTGCGCCGCCCGTTGCTGCGCTTCAGCATCGCATCGCGTTGCACCGGGTCGGTGTCGATGCGCACTTCCTGCCACTCCAGGCCCTTGGACTTGAGCAGGTTCTTGGCCCCGACACAGTATGGGCAGACGGCGGTGGAATAGATCTCGATCTTCGGCATCACGGCGCTCCGGGGGAGGGTCAAAACGGTTCAGCCCACACATGCGTCCGCGCCGAGGCCAAATCAAGCATGTACCGGCCAACCGGGCAACGCGAACCGCGCCCGCAACGCGCGGTCTGAATGATATTGTCGACCCGTCATGACCATGCCATCACGCCACTGCGCTCCACGCTTTTTGTCCGCACTGATCCGCACCTTGCTGTGCGGCACGGGATTGCTTGCGCCCCTCGCGATGGCGCAGGACAACGTTCGCCTGCCGGATCTGGGCAGTTCGGCGAACGCGCTGATTTCGAAGCAGGAAGCGCAGGCTTACGGCGCCTCCATGCTGCGCCAGATGCGCGCGCTGGACATGGTGGTGGACGACCCGCTGGTGGACGATTACATCAACGACCTGGGCTTCCGGCTGGTCGCCGCCAGCGCCAAGCCGGAGGATCATTTTTCGTTCTTCGTGGTCAAGGACCCGGAGATCAACGCCTTTGCGGCACCAGGCGGCTACATAGCCGTCAATGCGGGCTTGGTGGCGATCACCCGCGACGAAAGCGAACTGGCTGGGGTCATCGCGCACGAGATTGGCCACGTCACGCAGAACCACCTGGAGCGGGCGTTCGAGGCCTCCCGGAAAGACGCTCCCCTGATGGCGCTGGTGCTGCTGGGCGCCCTGGCTGCGGGCGCCGCCAACAATACCGGCGACGCGCCCATGGCGGTGCTGGCCGGCGGCCAGGGGCTGATCGCGCAACGGTCGATCAACTTCACCCGCAAGGACGAGATCGAAGCCGACCGCACCGGCATCCAGACGCTTGCCAACGCGGGTTTCGACCCACGCGGCATGGCCAGCTTCTTCTCGCACATGCAGGACGTGCTCAGCGCCAACGCGGGTGGCCTCGGCAACACACCCAGCATGCTGCAGGACCACCCGGTGACGTCCGCCCGCATCAGCGACGCCAAGTCGCGCGCGGGTGGCCTGATTGCCGCGCAAAAGCTGCGCCCCAGCGCCAGCACCCTGGTCAAGAGCCATTGGGAAGCCACCACCGCGCCGATCCCGTTCGTGCGGGACGTCACCAGCTTGTTCGACCCCTCCGCGCAGGAGCGGGGCGAGACGTATGCGCTGATGCGCGAGCGCCTGCGTGTACTGACCGGCGACGCCTCCAAGGAGGCGCTGCGCTACCGCTCCAACTTCGACAAGCGTGGTTTCGACACGCTCGCGACACGCTATGGCTACGCGTTGGCCCTTACCCGCAGCGGCGACGGCACGCAGGCCATCGCGCAGTTGCAACCGCTGATCGCAAAACAGCCGGACAACCTCATCCTGCAGCTGGCGCTGGCCGAGGCCCGCTTCCAGGCCGGCCAACGCGCCGCCGCGCTGGCCATCTACGAAAAACTCAATCTGCGTTCGCCCCGCAATCGCGCAGTGGCGCTGGCCTACGCCCAGGCGCTCACCACCGGCGGCTCGTCCGCGCAGGCGGCCACCGCCGCGGAACTGCTGCGCCCGCTGCTGAGCAATGCGGTGGAACCACAGCTCTACACCGCCTACGCTCGGGCCAGCGAGAAGGCTGGCGATACCGAGCGCGCAGGCGAGGCGTTCGCGGACGCCAGCTACTATTCGGGGCGCCCCTTTGACGCCATGGAGCAACTCAAGCGCCTGCTCAAGCGCGACGACCTGGACTACTACGCCCGCGTACGCATCCAGGCCCGCATCGCCGAACTGACGCCATTGGTGCTGGAGCTGCACAAGCGCAAGATCCAGACCGCGGATCGGCCGGAAGGCGACCGGTAGAGCAAGGCGGAGAGTCTTCGACCGAGTCGACATACAGAGAAGTCCGAATGCCGTAATCCCCTCTCCCCTGCGGGAGAGGGCTGGGGAGAGGGGGCGGGTGCTCGCGGGGAAGATCCGTGATGCAGTTTTTTTTTCGGCGTCGTGGGCAGCTTCGTTGTGGCCTCCCCGCGGCGGTCCCCTCTCCCTGCCCTCTCCCCGCAGGGGAGAGGGGATTACGGTGTCTTTCGGCGCCGAGGTGCGGCAATTGCAGCCGCCAGCAACATTCACGCGCCTCCTGTCATCCCCACGTAACATTCACCCCCTGAAATATGCCCGTCACAAGCCACCGGCCGAACCGTGCACAAACGCATTCTCATCGTCGAAGATGAAGCATCCATTCGCGACATGGTGGCTTTCGCCCTGCGCAAGGCCGGCATGGACCCGGCCATGGCCGGCGATGCACGCGAGGCGCAGCTGGCGATCGCCGAACGGGTGCCCGACCTGATCCTGCTGGACTGGATGCTGCCCGGGACCAGCGGGCTGGAACTGGCGCGGCGCTGGCGCAAGGAAGAATTGAGCCGCGAGATCCCGATCATCATGCTCACCGCGCGCGGCGAGGAGCTGGATCGCGTCAACGGGCTTGAGGCCGGCGTGGACGATTACGTGGTCAAGCCGTTTTCCACCCGCGAGCTGATCGCCCGCATCAAGGCGGTGCTGCGCCGCAGCCAGGGCGATGACGGCGACGGCATGCTGGAAGGCGGCGGCCTGCGCATCGACGGCCCCGCCCACCGCGTGTTTGCCGGCGACGACCCGGTGCCCATCGGCCCCACCGAATACCGCCTGCTGCATTTCTTCATGACCCACGCCGAGCGCGTCTACTCGCGCGCGCAATTGCTGGACCACGTGTGGGGCGGCAGCGTCTACGTGGAGGAGCGCACGGTCGACGTGCATATCCGCCGCCTGCGCAAGACGCTGGAGCCGTGGAAGCTCGACGACCTGGTGCAGACGGTGCGCGGCAGCGGCTATCGTTTCTCCACCCGTGCCTGACGGATTCTTCCGCACCACCGGAACGCAACGCCCGATGCCTTCCACGAAGCCTTCCTGGCCGTTGCCTGCTCTGCTCCTCGCCGGCCTTGGTGCGGGTGCGCTGGCGGGTTGGCTGGCGGGCGGGCGTGTCGCGGCCGGAATCGCCCTGGCCGCGATCGCCGAGATCGCCGCGTTGCTG
>JBIQMK010000065.1:0-12728 GCA_044463365.1 Rhodanobacter sp.
TACGAATCCCTGAAGCTATACGCCGGCGCTTGACTTGGAACAGAGTGTCTACAGGAGGGGTGTGAGTCGCGCCGCGGAATCCTGCACATCGCGTGGCGGGTTTGGCCGTCCATTCTGTTTTGCGCGTAATCGCTGTTGAGAACGCGCTCCCTCTACTGACCACATGCCGCAAACGCCGGGGATATCCCGGCGCCGTCGCTGATGGCCCGCATATTGCAGCGCACCATGGCCCGGCGGCCGAACCGTATTCCGCGGACTCGGCCCGAGCCCGGGTGTGCTGGCATAACGGGAGTCGCAACGATGAAACGATCCAGGCAACTGATCCACCTTGGTGCAGCCGCGCTGGCCCTTTGCACCGCGCCGACCCTCATGGCGGCCGAAAGCAGCACCACCGGCAATGTCACCGTCGTCAACGACTATCTGTTCCGCGGCCTCTCGCAGAGCGATCGCGATCCCGCGTTGCAGGCCGGCCTGGAATACGACCATGCCAGCGGCTGGTATGTGGGCGGTTGGGGCAGCAGCATCAGCTGGCTGTCCGATACCTCCGCGCCGGGCGCGCGGGTTTCCAGCAGCGTGGAATTGGACGTCTATACCGGTTACCGCACCAAGGTCGGCGACGACTGGATGCTCGACGGCGGCCTCTACGAGTACTACTACCCGGGCAGCTACCCGCACGGCTACACCCGGCCGTACACGCTGGAGGCCTACGCCGCGGTCGGCTGGCGCACGCTCACGCTGAAATATTTGCAGACGCTGGGCAACGCGTTCGGCGTGGCGGACAGCCGCAACAGCGGCTACCTGGATCTTTCGTGGAACTGGGAATTCGCGCCGGGCTGGCTGGTCAACGCCCACGCGGGCCGCCAGCGGATCGCCGGCGCCAGCGCGGCCAGCTACAGCGACTGGAAACTGGGTTTCACCCGCAACTTCGACCACGGTTACGCGGTGGCGCTGGGCTACTACGACACCAATGCGCGGCGCTCGGTCTACACCAACACGATGGGCCATTATCTGGGCCGGGCCACGGCCGTGGTCAGCGCCAGCAAGGCGTTCTGAATCGATGACGCCGGGCCACGTCGCATCGGCGTGGAACGGCGTCGGCGTGTAGGCCGGCTTTCCCTTCGCCGCCCCAGGTGCACCAAGCTGGTGAAATGAGGCACCATGCTGCACCGTTAAGGGACTTTGCCGTCAGCCCAGGGCGCGCAAAGCCCCGCGCCATGCGGCTTTGCCGCTATCGCCCGTTGGCACACGGTTTGCTAAAGCTCATCCGCCCATTCCATTCGAGGTTGCTCCATGAATGCTCAGAAAGTGCTCGACCTGATCCAGGAACACGACGTCGAATTCGTCGATCTCCGTTTTGCCGACATGCTCGGTGTGCACCACCACGTCTCGTTCCCCGCGCATCAGATCGACGAGTCCACGTTCGAGGACGGCAAGATGTTCGACGGCTCCTCGATCACGGGCTGGAAGGGCATCAACGAGTCGGACATGATCCTGATGCCCGACCCGGAAACCGCGCACCTGGACCCGTTCAGCGCGCACGTGCAGCTGATCGTGCATTGCGACGTGCTGGAGCCCAGCACCATGCAGGCCTATGGCCGCGACCCGCGCTCGATCGCCAAGCGCGGCGAGGCGTTCCTGAAATCCACCGGCATCGCCGACACCGCGTTTTTCGGACCGGAGCCCGAGTTCTTCATTTTCGACTCGGTGCGCTGGCAGAACGACCCGGGCCGCGTGTTCTATGAAATCGGTTCCGAGGAGGCGGCCTGGTCGTCGCGCTACAAGTACGACGGCGAGAACCACGGCCACCGTCCGGGCGTGAAGGGCGGCTATTTCCCGGTCAGCCCGGTCGATTCGCTGGGCGACCTGCGCGCCGACATGTGCAAGGTGCTGGAATCGCTGGGCCAGACGGTGGAAGTGCACCACCACGAAGTGGCCAACGCCGGCCAGTGCGAGATCGGCGTCAAGTTCAACACGCTGGTGAAGAAGGCGGACGAGCTGATCACCATGAAGTACGTGGTCAAGAACGTGGCGCACCAGAACGGCAAGACCGTCACCTTCATGCCCAAGCCGCTGGTGGGCGACAACGGCAGCGGCATGCACGTGCACCAGTCGCTGTCGAAGAACGGCGAGAACCTGTTCGCCGGCGACCTGTACGGCGGCCTGTCGCAGACGGCGCTGTGGTACATCGGCGGCATCTTCAAGCACGCCCGCGCGATCAACGCGTTCTCCAACTCCACCACCAACAGCTACAAGCGCCTGGTGCCGGGTTTCGAGGCGCCGGTGATGCTGGCCTACTCGGCCCGCAACCGTTCCGCCAGCTGCCGCATCCCGTATGTGGCCAGCCCCAAGGGCCGTCGCATCGAAGTGCGCTTCCCCGACCCGATGCAGTCGGGCTACCTGGTATTCACCGCGCTGATGATGGCCGGCCTGGACGGCATCATCAACAAGATCGACCCGGGCGCACCGGCCGACAAGGATCTCTACGACCTGCCGCCGGAAGAAGAGAAGAACATCCCGCAGGTCTGCTCCAGCCTCGACGCCGCGCTGGAAGCGCTGGACAAGGATCGCGAGTTCCTGAAGGCCGGCGGCGTGTTCACCGACGACTTCATCGACGCCTACATCGAAGTGAAGATGAAGGAAGTCACCAAGTACCGCGCCAGCACGCACCCGCTGGAGTTCCAGATGTACTACTCGCTGTAACAGGCGATTCGGGCGGAAGATCACGGACGCTGCGGCGTCCGTGATCGTTTTGGGGCAGCTGATTCGGGCGCTTTCGCCCGCGTTTCATGCGGTCGGCGTAATCTTGGTGGTTGCGGTTGGCCGTATCTCGCGGCGCGGCCGCCCCCAACGTCCCCGCAGGAACAACGCTATGGCCAACACAAACGCCGCTTCATCGGGCACCTTCAAGGTCGGCGGAAACACCGCCATCCATCGCCTGGGCTTCGGTGCCATGCGCATCACCGGCAAGGGCATCTGGGGGCCGCCGGCGGACAAGGCCGAGTGCCTGCGCACGCTGCGGCGACTGCCCGCGCTGGGCGTCAATTTCATCGATACCGCCGATTCCTACGGGCCCGACGTGTCCGAAGGCCTGATCCGCGAAGCGCTGCATCCGTATCCCGGCATGCTGGTGGCCACCAAGGCCGGGCTGGCCCGCAGCGGTCCGGACCAGTGGCTGCCGCTGGGGCGCCCCGAATACCTGCGCCAGCAGGCGCTGAAAAGCCTGCGCTGGCTGGGTGTGGAGCAGATCGGCTTGTGGCAGTTGCACCGCATCGACAACCAGGTGCCGCGCGATGAGCAGTTCGGCGCGATCAAGGCGTTGCTGGACGAGGGCATCATCGCCCACGCGGGCTTAAGCGAGGTGTCGGTGGATGACGTGGTCGCGGCCTCCGCCGTGTTTCCGGTGGCCACCGTGCAGAACCGCTACAACCTGGTCGATCGCGGCAGCGAGGACGTGCTCGATCATTGCGAAAAACACGGCATCGGCTTTATCCCGTGGTATCCGCTGGCCGCCGGCAGCCTGGCCGGCAAGGGCGGGCTGCTCGATCGCATCGCCGCCGCGCATGACGCCACGCCCGGCCAATTGGCGCTGGCCTGGCTGCTGCGGCGCAGCCCGGTGATGCTGCCGATCCCCGGCACCTCGAAGGTCAGTCATCTGGAACAGAACGTGGCCGCGGCCGACATCACGCTGTCCGACGCGGAATTCGCGGAGCTGGACGCGGGCGGCAAGGCAGAGTCCAGCTCCGCCAAGCCCGACTGATCAGTTGCGTCGGCGCGAGCGTCGCCAGCGCAGCCAGCGGCGCTCCACCCACAGCAGGGTCCGCAACATCGGGCGGCGCAGAAAGGGGAGATCCTCGGCCAGCAGCAACAGCCCCAGCGGCAGCATCCACAGGCCCAGCAGCGGCAATACGCTGAACAGCCCGCCGGCAACCAGGAGCACGCCCACCGGCACGCGGATCCAGCGCGACGAGGGCACGCGCAGCCAGCGTATCGGCCGCGCAAGCCATGCGGGCAACCGGGCTTCCATGCGATGGAATTGGCGATTGAGCCGTGCCTCGTCCTTGCCGATCATGCTATGTGGTGGCCCTCGGCGCCGTCATCACTCCTCCTCGCCAGCCCCACCCGCGGGCGCCTGGTAGGACGGATCGGCCGCATCGCGCACATGTAGCGTCGCCTCGCGCAGGCGCGGTTCCAGCCGCGCGCAGTCCAGCACCACCTTGCCCGAGTGCACTCCCCGCACCGCCGACATCGGCAGCTCGAAGTCACCGGCGTTCTCGATGTAGATCACCAGCTCCGGTGGCTCCGGCCGGATCTCCCGCACCGAGCCGATCCCTTCGCCCCCGTCGGAGACGAAAACCATGTCGCCCAACTGGATGGATTCGTGCATGGCCGATGCCCTCTCTCTCGTGATCGCTGCATGTCGCCGGATGCACGGTCGTGCGTGCGGCATGATCCGACACAGTGGCCGCAGCGCGGTGAATGGCTGGTAAAAAGCGCGGCGAGGGCGCGCTGGCAGGCGGCTGTGGCCGTCCACGGGTTCTGGATGACGGTGCAGCGCCTATAGCGCCGCACGAAACTCCACGCCCCAGCGGCGTGGCGGGGTGATGTAGGCCCAAGGCGTGCCCAGCACGTTGGTGGTGACGTTGTTCAGCGATTCCACGTAGCGCTGGTTGAACAGGTTGATGGCGTAGAGCGCCACACCCCAATGCCCGTTCGCAGCCGACCAGTCCAGCCGCAGGTCGGTGCGCTGGCGTGCGCCGCCCACGGCGAACGGGGTGGCGGGCGCGCACTGGCCCTGCAGGCGCGAATCGTCATTGCAGCGGTTAGGCCCGCGATAAGCATGGCTGGCGGAGAGCTGCACGTTCCCGCCGGCCACGTCGCGCCAGCGGTAGTGGCCGTCAAGCGCGTAGGCCGACGCGGGCTCGCCGGCGGGCTGGCCGGCCAAGTCCAGGCCAGCCGCGGTGACGGCGTGGCGATACGTGGCATCGGTCCAGCTGGCGCGCAGGCCCAGTTGCAACGCCTCCAGCGGCTGCCAGCGGGCGGCCAGCTCCATGCCGTGGGCCTGCTGGTCGGTGTTGCTGACGCGGTATTGCGGCACCCCGGCGCCGATGCTGGTGGGGATCAGCACCAGCGCCTGGCGGTCGTTGTAGCGGTAGGCGAAGGCGGCCACATCGAACAGCAGGTGCAGGCCCGGGTACGCGGTCTTGAGGCCGGCTTCGAGGTTCCAGACCTGCTCGGGCGCGAACACCGAATTGACCTGCACCGCGTTGTAGCCGCCGGCCTTGTAGCCCTTGGCCAGCGAGGCGTAGGCGGTGGCGTTCGGGGCCAGCGCCCAGTTCAGCGCCAGCCGCGGGCTGACGTCCCGCCAGCGATCGTGCCGCCGCACGTGCTGGCCCACGGCGTCGGCGTACAGCAAGTTGCGCGACAGCGCCGCGCGCAGCATTTCCGGCGCGGTGTGGGCCGCCTGCGCCGCCAATGCCAGCACGCCGGCCTGAGCCATCGCGTCGAGGCTGCGGTCCAGGCCGGGGGCCAGCCGCATCGGCGTGAACCAGGAAAAGCGCCGCGTGTCGCGGGTGTAGCGCAGGCCCGCGGTGAGGTCGAGGCGGCTGCCCACATGCCAGGTGGTGTCGGCGAACGCGGATACCGCGTGGCTGCGGCTACGGTTGTCGATGCGTTCGGTGATGGGCTCACCCAGCAGGCGCCACGGCAGGCCGAACTGGCGCAGCAAGCCATCGAAGTAGGCGTACACGCTGCCGTCGGGCGTGCCGGTGGGCAGGCCGCGGTTGCGCGCCAGTGTGTCCACCGTGTCGGTGTTCGAGCGGGCCAGGCTGGTCTGCACCGCGTCCTCGTACCAGAGGCTGCTGCCGACGGCCCAGTCCAGGCGTGTGGTGGCGCCGGAGAGCCGCAGCTCGCCATAGCCGCTGTGGCCACGCCCTTCCACGCCGGTATCCAGATGCGTGACCACATGGTTGGTGGCATCGGCGTCCTCGGTATGCGAGAGCGTGTAGCCGGTCCACGCGGCCAGCGCCTGCAGCGTGGCGTCGCCGAACCGGTGGCGGACGTCGAGTTTGAATGCATCGTAGCGGCGCGCGGAGTGCCCATCGCCGCTGTCGTCGTGGAAGGGCGCGTGCCGCGGGTCGCGGTAATCGCGGGGGTTGGCGGGGAAGGGCGCCGGTTCGCGCGGGTCATCGCCCAGTGGCGCCACGCCGATGCCCACGCTGGCGGGTTCGGCCAGCCGGTCATGTGTCCACGAGGTCAGCACGCGGGTGGCCGGCGAGATGTCCCAGCGCCAGGTGGCGCGGGTGCCCCATTCGCCGTTCCTGCCGTAGCGACGGCCGCTGTCGGCGTCGCGGATCCAGCCGTTACTGCGGTTGTCCAGCACGCTCAGCCGCAGCGCCTGGTGGGTGGACAACGGCAGGTTGAGCAGGGCGTCGGCATAGCGCTGGCCCTGGTTGCCCAACCGCAGCCGCGTGTTCGCTTCCAGCGCGTCGGTGGGTTCGCGGGTCACGATGGCGATGGCGCCGGCGGCACTGTTGCGCCCCAGCAGCGCGCCCTGCGGGCCCTTCAACACCTCCACTCGCTCGACGTCGTTGAGCGCAAGCAGAGCGCCGCCTGCGCGGGTCTGGTAGACGCCGTCGATGTACACGCCCACGGCCGGCGCGGTGCCGATGCCGTAATCCAGCGTGCCGATGCCGCGCAGGCTGAACATCGGTTCGGTGGGCTGGTGCGCGCGGATGTCCAGTCCCGGCACCAGCAGGTCGAGGTCGGAAAGATCCACCGCCGCGGCATCGTCCAGGCGTTCGGCGCCGATCACGTCCAGGGTGATCGGCACGGTTTGCGCGTCCTGCGCGCGGCCCTGGGCGGTCACCAGTACCGGTTGCAGTGCGGTGGCTTGTTGCGCGCGGACGGGCGCGGCGAGTGCGGTGGCGAGAAAGGGAAGCAGCACAAGGCGACGCGTCATGGCATGTCCGGGCAGATCAAACGGTGGTGGCGAGCACACCCTGCGCGGCCATGCCGTCGAGGTAGCGCCGCGCGAATTCGATGAAGGCGTCTGCGGAGGTGGCTTTCCGCGCGCTTGCATGGAACGGCAATGGCCGCGCCTCGAAACCCTCGAACAGGGTCTGCAGGCGGCCGGCCTGCAGGTCGTCGTGGCAGGCGTACATCGGCAGTTGCACCAGGCCCATGCCCGCACGGGCCGCGAGCAACAGCGCCGGCAGGTGGTCGCTGACCAGTCGCGGCTGCAGGGTGCGGGCGGCCACGCCGCGCAGGTTCCAGGGTGCGCCGGCGAACGCCAGCCAGTGGCGATCCTCGACCAGCTCCGGCCGGGTCGGGTTTTTCAGGAGCTGCAGCAACGCCGGGCTGGCCACCACTACCAGGCGCAGACTGCCCAGCGGATGCGGCTGCAGTCCGCTGGCCTGCGTGGGCACGCCCACGTCGAGCAGCAGGTCGGCACGTTCGCCCTGCACCGCGGCCACGTCGGCGTCGGCCCAGCGCGACACCAGCCGTTCGTCCGGATGGGCCGCGCCCCAGGCGCCCAACAGTTGATCGAGCAGCGGTCGCAGCAAGGCGTGCGCACCGACCCGCAACAGCCCGCTGCGGCCACTGCCCGCCGCGTGCAACGCGGCCTGCGCCGCCTCACACATCAGCACGGCGTGGCGGTAGACCTCCTCGCCGGTGGCGGTGACGCTGAGCCCGCGGGTGTTGCGATTGAGCAGTTTCGCGCCCAGCCGCGCCTCCAGCGCCAGCAGCCGACGGCTTACCAGCGACCGGGTGGTGCCCAGCGTTTGCGCGGCGGCGGCCAGACCGCCGGCATCGATCACTTGCACGAGCAGATGCAGGTCGGCCAGATTGTCGGCCTGTTCCATTTCCATCCCCGCACGATAGCAGCCGACGATGCGAGGCTAGAATGATGGGCTCGCATGGGGGAGCCATGACCGCTACGCCGCCACACATCCTGGTGATCGACGACGAGCCCGACTCGCTGGGCGCGGCATTTGCCGCCATGCGCGCAAGCGGCTGGCGCGTGAGCCTGGCCACCGATGGCGCGCAGGGTTGCCGCCGTGCGGAACTGCTGGGGCCGGACCTGATCCTGCTGGACGTGCGCATGCCGGCCATGGACGGCTACGTGGTGTGCCGACGCCTGCGTGAATCCTCGCGCACCTGCGCGATCCCGGTGTTGTTCCTCACCGCCGCGGGCGCGCCCGAAGAGCGCCTGCAGGGGCTCACCCATGGCGCGGTCGACTACATCGTCAAATCGTGCGCACCGGCCGAACTGCTGGCGCGTATCCAGATTCACCTGGAGCTGGCCCGCCGCCACGCCGGGCCGGTGCGGCAGGCGATGGCGCCGATGCCTGATGCCGAAGTGACCTTGCGCGCCGCGACACGGCTGATCGGCGAGGAGCTGGCGGCGCTGCCGCCACTGGCCGACATCGCCGCGCGCGTGGGGGTCAGCGCACACCGGCTTTCCAACATCTTCCGCAGCCAGCTCGGCACCACGGTGTTCGCGTGGATCCGCGAGGAACGCCTGCGCCAGGCCCGGCGCCTGCTGGCCGACACCGCGCTGGACGTGCAGCAGATCGCCGCCGCCGTGGGCTTCCACGGCGCCGGCAACTTCAGCACCGCGTTCCGCGAACGGCACGGACTTACGCCCAGCCGCTACCGCGAGGAACTGCGCGCGGGACAGCCCGTGGGGGATATCGGGCCGTGATGGCAGTGCCGGCGGGGCGGATGCTGCGGGGTCTGCTGCTTGCCCTGATGTTGGGTCTCACGCCGCTACTGGCGCACGCTGCCGTGCCCTCGTGCGCGGTAACCAGCCGCGACCTCTCGCCGATGACCCAAGTGCTGGAAGACCCGCAGGGCGTACTTACCCCCGACGCCGCGCTGCATGCCGCCGACTGGACCCCTGCCAGCGTGCGCACCTTGCAGCCCGGTTACAGCGCATCGGTATGGTGGTTGCGCATCCGCTTGCGCAATCCGTCGCACACTGCCTGCTCCGCCTGGTTGCTGGCCGGCCCTGCGCAACTTCACGATGTGCGCGCCTTCCTGCCACGCCCGGCTGGGGGCTGGACGGAAAAGGTCGCCGGCGCCGGCCATCCGTTGGCGGCCTGGTCGGTGCCGGTGCGGCAACCGGTATTTCCCCTGGCCTTGCCGGGTGACGGCGATTCGACCGTGCTGTTGCGGATAAGCAGCCCCGGGCGACGCCTGGCCTTCACCCCGCAACTGTGGTCGGAACACGCGTTCGAGCGTGCGGCCGTGTTCGAGAGCCTGGTCGACGGTGCGGTGTTTGGCGCCATGCTGCTGCTGGTGTGTTTCGGCGTGGCGCTGGGCCGGGTGTTCCGCCGGCCGCGGCTTATCTACCTGGCGCTGGCGGTGTTGTCGTACACGATCTACGTGGCGGTGCTCTACAACTACGGTTACGTGCACCTGTGGCCCGGCAATGGCGCGTTCAACAATTGGCTCACCCGCTGCGCGGTGGCGATGACGTTTTTCGCGGGCAACCTCTATTTCTGCGACGTGTTCCGGGTGGCGCGCCTGCACCGCGGTTTTGGTCGTGCGTTCGCGGCCTTCCGCTTCGCCTATCTGCTGCTCGCGCTGGCCAGCCCCTGGATCGAGCCGGGCTTGTGGCAGTTCACGGTGCATGGGGTCGACCGGGTGGCAGTGCTGCTGTTCATCGTGGTGCTGGTGATCCAGTGGCGCCGCCGTGCGCTGGGCTGGTTTCCACCCACCCTGCTGGCATTGGGCTTGATGGAGCCCATGATGCGGGCGGCGTATCGCGTGGGTCTGCATACGTTCTACACCGCCGACAACCACTACTTTTCGGTCACGGTGTTGCCGGGCGGGGTGATCCTGATCGCCACCCTGATCAGCCAGATCGCCAAGGCGCGACGCAACGAGCTGCGCGCCAAGGCGGCGCTGGAGCGCAAGCGCGAAACCGACCGCATCCGCCTGGAGCAACTGGTGAGCCTGCGCACGAGCCAGTTGCAGCAGGCGTTGCGGGCGCGCAGCGGCCTGCTGGCGCGCATCGGGCACGACCTGCGCGCGCCGTTGGCGGCGATGCTCGATTCAGCGCGGCAATGGCAAGCGGGCGTGGACAGCAAGGATTTCCCGCGCGCGATCGAGCGCAGCGCGCGCCAGCAGATGGAGCTGATCGACGAACTGGTCGAATTTTCCCGCGACGAGCTGGCCGAGCTGGAGCTGGTGGAGGCTCCCGGCTATCTGCACAGCTTCCTGCACGACGTGGCGGACCAGGCGCAGCGCGATGCGGCGCGCCGCGGCAACCGGTTCGAGTGCCGCCTGGATCCGCGCCTGCCGCACGTGGTGGTGGCCGACTTCCGCCGCCTGCGGCAGGTGCTGGCGAACCTGCTGGGCAACGCGGCCAAGTTCACCCGCGACGGCTGCATCGAATTCGCGGTGGACGTACAGCCGGCGCCAGCGCCGGACCAGGTCCGGTTGCAGGTGACGGTGCGGGACAACGGCATCGGCATCGCGCCAGACGACCGCGCCCGCCTGCTGCTGCCGTTCACCCGCGGCAGCAATGCACTCGGCCACGAAGGCAGCGGGCTGGGCCTATCGATCGTGGCGCAGTTGCTGCAGCTGATGGGTTCGGCCCTGCAGATCGATGCCGCGCCCGGTGGCGGCAGCCGGTTCTCGTTCGAGCTGCACCTTTCGCTGGCGGGAGAGGAGGCGATCGAGGCGGGCGCCGAGCTGCCGGCTGGCACGGTGGATGGCGGCGGCCGGTTGGTGCTGGTGGTGGACGACCAGGTGCAGAACCGCGAGCTGCTGTGCGACCTGCTCGATGGCAGCGGCTTCGTGGCGCTGGCCGCAGCCGACGGTCACGCCGCCCTGCGCCTGCTGCATGAAAAAGAGGTGGCGCTGGTGCTTACCGACCAGCGCATGGACGGCCTGGATGGTTGGGGCCTGCTGGCCGCGGTGCGCCGCCAATGGCCCGGCCTTCCCGTCGTGTTGTGTTCCGCTGCGCCGCCGCAGCGTCCGGTGGGTTTCGATTCGGCGCTGTCGTTCGACGATTGTCTGCTGAAGCCGGTGGCGTCCAGCGAGCTGCTGGCGCGGGTGGACGCGCTGGCCGCCGGGCTGGCGATCGATGGCCAGGGCGACCAGGAGTCTTCTCGCGCCCGCGCGGCCGGCTCGGCCCGCCGCTCCCAGGGCGGAACCGGGCACGGCGATACCGACGGCTGAAAAAAGTCGCCGCTTTTTGCGCCTGCGGGCGTGTGTTCCGGCAAAAGTGGGGTGCTCGGCCAAGTCGCGCAAATAGTGAACCCCCTCCATTTCAGTTTTTGGGATTCGCAAATATTGTCACGGCCTTCGTGACATAGAGTCGCCCAATAACGCGTTCTTTACGCTGCGCAATACGGCTAGGATGCGCCAGCGCGGCATCGCGTGGGTCGATTCCATCGTCCACACCCGCGCCTCGGGCAAAGCCTTCAGGGGGCTCCTCCCAAGTCATCCAACTGGCCGGCAACGGCTGGATGGGCGTGTTTTGTCGATCGAAAACCGGCACGTCGGAAGGCGCACCGGTTTTGCCGTGCAGGCCAGCCTGCGCGCGCGCAGCAGCGAGAGCCGGGTCCATGTCCAGTCAATTGCAGGGTTTGTTCCGTCGCCGCAGTACCTCATCAGTCGCGCGCAGACCGGCCAGGCACACGTGGCGCGCCATCATGGCGCTGGCCGCGATGTTGTGCAGCGCGCAGGCGTTCGCGGCGGTGGACCTGGTCCTCAACCACAGCGATACGGGCTTCGACCCGGTACCCGCCGGCGGCATCGTGGAATACGTGCTGCGGGTCGACAACAACGGCAGCACCGGCGCCAGCGCCGTGGTATTGACCGACAACCTGCCGGCCGGCACCAGCTACGTAGGCAGCACCAGTACCCAGGGCACCTGTTCCGCACCCGTGGGCGGCGTGCTGAGCTGCAGCCTGGGTTCGATCGCCGCCAGTGGCACGGCCACGGTGACCGTGCAGGTGCGCGCGCCGACGGCGGGCCTGATCAATGCCATCGCCTCGGTGGTGTCGGTCGAGTCGGATACGGATACGTCCAACAACTTGAACATCGGCCAGCAGACGACGGTCACGCGCGGCGCGGACCTGGGCCTCTCGCTGGCGGCAAGCGCCCCGGACGTGCAGGCCGGCGGTGCACTGGCGTATACCTTCACGGTTGCCAACGCCGGGCCGGACGACGCCACCAATGTCCGCGTAAGCGGCGGCCTGCCCACGGGCTTCGTCCCTTCCGGTTCGCTGCCCGCCGGCTGCAGCGTGGCGGGCTCGACGCTGACCTGCGACGTGTCGGGCACGATCGCCAGCGGCGGCTCGCGCACGATCGGCCCCATCAACGGCATCGTCGCCACCGCGGGCGGCTCCACGGTGACCTTTGCCGCGACGGTCACGGTGACCTCCGGCGCCGCGCCGCAGGACCCGAACAACGCGAATGACACCGCCACTGTCGATACCGCGGTCACTGCGGGCAGCGACCTCCGGTTGGTCAAGCAGGCCAGCGTGTCCCCGGTGGTGCTCACCGGCACCGACTTCACCTACACGCTGAAGACCTTCTACACCGGCGACATCCCGCAAAACCTGGTGGTGAACGACGCCGTCCCGGCCAACTTCCAGATCCTCAGCCCCGCGTCGTTCAACAGCAACGGCTGGGCCTGCTCGGTCAGCGGACAGAACCTCAGTTGCACGCGCGCGTCCGGCGGCAGCGCCGCTGGCAACAACGTGAGCATC
>JBIQMK010000065.1:12738-14801 GCA_044463365.1 Rhodanobacter sp.
TGAGCATCGGCGACATCGTGCTGTCGGTGAGGGCAGTAGGCACGGGCAACGGCGTGATCAACCAGGCCGAGGTCTCCAGCAGCACCGGCGATCCGAACCCGGTCAACAACAACGGCCAGACCACGCTCGATGTGCTGGCACCCACCGCCGACCTGCGCGCCAGCAAGACCGGCCCCAACCCCGCGCTGGCCAGCGCCGGCTCGCACTGGAGCTGGACCATCGGCATGGGCAATGACGGCCCCGCCGCGCTGGTCGGCAACGCGGTGATGACCGACACCTTGCCGCTCGGCATCACGCTGGAGAGCTACACCGCCCTCAACGGCTGGAGTTGCCTGCCGGCGGCGCCGTTCACCGCCACCGCGGGCAACCGCACCATCACCTGCACGCGCGCGTACACCGGCGCCGGGCTGGCGGTGGGCGGCAATACGCCCAAGGTCAGCTACGAAGTCAGCGCCGCCAGCGACGGCAGCTACAGCAACTCGGTCTGCGCCTCGGCCACGACCAACGGCAGCGACATTCCCGCTGCCGACGGCAACAGCGCCAACGATTGCGCCAGCTCGGGCGTGGGCGTGCAGCCTTCCACCGAATCGGCCGACCTGCAGTTGCACAAGAGCGTCAGCCCCGCCACGGTGCCGGCTGGCGACGTGCTCACCTACACGCTGGAGATCGTCAACGCGGGCCCGGTCGCCGCGGCCAACGTGGTGTTGAGCGATACGCTCGACACGCTCATCAACAATGGCGCCGGCGCCACCGGCCAGGGTTTCATCGACGCCACCATCGTCGCGGGCAACGCCACCGGCGGCAGCTGCAGTTCCAGCGCCGCAGGCACCAACCGCCGCGCGCTGAGTTGCAGCTTCACCAGCCTTCCGGTTTGCGTGCAGGGCAGCACCTGCCCGGCGGTGACCGTGCGCGTGCGCCCGGGCGGCGACGGCGGCACCCGCACCAACAGCGCCCTTGCGGTATCCAACACCACCGCCGATCCGGATTACGCCAACAACGGCGATGACGCCTCCAGCCAGATCGATCCGCGCGCCGACGTCAGTGTGACGAAGAGCGCCACGCCCACCACCGCGGTGGCTGGCCAGACGCTGACCTACGTGGTCACCGCGCGCAACGCGGGCCCCAGTCGGGCAGCAAACGTCGGCATCATTGATACCTTGCCGCTGGACGTGACGTTCGAATCCGCCGTTGCCAACGGTGGCGGCAGCTGCGGCACCCAGCCGGCCGCCGGGGCCACCATCATCGGCGCCAACAGCACGCTGGCGTGCAGCTGGGGCAGCATCGGCAATGGCGGCCAGCAGACGGTGACGGTGAAGGTCCGCCCGAACACCGGCACGCGCGGCACCACGCTGACCAACAGCGTGACCATCAGCACCGCCACCGTCGAAACCGACGCCACCAACAACAGCGCCTCGGTCGACACGCCCGTCTCGGTGCCCGCGCTGGACCTGCTGGGCAACGTGGTCGACAACCCCGACCCGGTGGCCGTCGGCGACCAGATGACCTACACGCTGCGGGTCACCAACAACGGTCCCTCGTTCGCCGAGAACGTGCACATGTCCGATGTGCTGCCGGCGACCAGGCTGAGTTTCGTGTCGATCGCCGCCCCCGCTGGCGCCACCTGCACCACGCCGGCGGTAGGCGCCACCGGCGGCACCGTCGACTGCCAACTGGGCGGTCTGTCTACCGGCGCCAGCCACAACGTCACCGTGACGATGAAGGGCGAAGCCAAAGGCACCGAGCCGAACACGCTGACGGTGAGCTCGGACGAGACCGTTGCCGGTTTCGACGCTCAGATGGGCAACAACGTGGTGGTCGAGCAGACCACGGTGCGTCCTAAAGCCGATATGGCGGTGGTTAGCAAGACCGCCACGCTCGGCACGGTGGGTTTGCGCGAGGCGTTCAACTACGCCATCCAGGTGACCAACCACGGTCCCGGCGTGGGTGACGCCGTGCAGGTGACCGACAACCTGCCCGCGGGGATGCAGCTTGCCGGCGTGCCGACACTGGCCATGGGTCAGCCGGGGGATTTTCCTTCGGTACCGGGCTCGCCCTGCCCCGGC